>NZ_BCYU01000091.1 GCF_001598355.1 Sphingomonas asaccharolytica NBRC 15499 | reverse complement strand
GCTGGCGACCGCGGCGGCGCTGCGCTCGGCCGCGAGGCGCAACAGGCTGGGCTGGTCGATGACGCCGTCAAACCGGCCGGCATTGGTGAGGATCACGCCCTCCCCGCCGCCATCGCGATGCCAGGCGCGCAGGATGGCAGTGGCTCCCGCCGCGCGGTCGACCATCGGACATGGCCGAACATGCTGCGCCAGATTGGCGCCGTAACTTGGGTTGGACAGTAGCGCGAAGCCGAACGGACTGAACAGCAGCCGGCGGATATCGCGGTCGAGCAACGCGCCGGTCGGGCGCCCGGCACTGTCCGTCACCGCGAGCATGCGTAGGTCAGGCGCATGGCGGAATATCTCGACCGCCGCGATCAGGGTGGCGTCAGCGGCGATCGACCGGCGATCGGCGACGTGGCCGGCGACCGCGCGATCATCATCATCGTCCAGGAAACTGCCGCGACCCATTTCATCCCTTTCGTTACGCCGGCGACCTAGGGTGATCGAGGTTAAGCGAGGGTTAGGCTTGCGTGACAATCCCATGACATGGAACGATTTTTATTGCGGAGTTTAGCGCCCGTGGTCGGGATTGCGCAGCATCGTTACGACCATGAAGCCGATCACCGCGACCCAGGCGATGCCGGCGATCGACGCGATGATCGTGCTGCCGCCGTGGAACAGCCGCCACAGGACGACCCCCAACACGATCGCCAGGCCGCCGATCCTGCCCCATAGCCGCGCCCGGCCGTGGAGCAGGATTTCGATCGCCGCAAGGATCGCGAGCAAGACCGCGACGATCGCCAGTGTCAGCACCGATTCCCGGAGCGCGGCGAGGAGCGCTTCGCGATGCCAATTGTTGAACACCGATCCGGCGATCACCAGCACGACCGCGATCGCGATCAGGCCGGGCGGAATACGGCGTGGATTGGCGCCGGGCTCCGCCATCTCAATAAGCGCAGATCGTGAAATCTTCGCCGGCCCAGCATGCGCGGTCGCGACGCGAGCGGACGGCGCGGCCCCAGCGCGAATTGACGCCGGCATCGGTCAGCCCGCGAACGTCGGCGACGCCCGGGCGCACCATGTAGACGGTGATGCTCAGTGCCCCGCCGGCGAAGGTGCGGTCGCGTACTGGCGTCAGCGTGAAGGTGCCGCCGCGCGCGACATTATACTGGCACGGGCCGCGATAGCTGGTGCCTTCGGAATCGATCACGCAGCGGGCGATCTTGGCCTGGGCCGGCACGGCGGCGAACCCGGCCGCAATGAGGATGGAGGCGAAAGCGAGCTTGCGGATGGTCATCGAACGACTCCTGTGTTGGACGGCGAGAGGAAATACCGAACCCGCCTGATGGTCAATCGGCTGCGGGTTTGCACGCGCGTTCAACCATCCCTATGTGACGGCACCAAGACGGGCAGGTCCGCCCGCCAGCGAAGGAGACCGACCTTGGACAAGACCGCGATCGCCCGATCCGTTTCTCTTGCCCAGGTGCCTTATGTCTTCGTTCGCAACCTTGGATTCGCTGTCGCTCTCGACGCCTGACGGCCGTCCGCTCTTTTCCGATCTGACACTTTCCTTCGGCCGCCATCGTACCGCTTTGGTCGGGCGCAACGGCTGCGGCAAATCGACTTTGCTCCGCGCGATCGCGGGAGAGGTTGATCCCATCGCCGGCAGCATCGCGCGCTCCGGCAGCGTCGCGCTGCTGCACCAGGACTGGCCCGACGATACGATCTCCATCGCGGCGGCGCTCGAGGTCGCCGGTCCGCTCGCCTTGCTCCGCCGGATCGAGGCGGGTGAAGGAGACACCGATGATTTTGCCGCCGCCGACTGGACGCTCGAAGAGCGGATCGGCGGCGCGCTCGCCGAGCTTGGCTTGTCCGGGCTCGATCTCGATCGCCCGCTTGCCAGCCTGAGCGGTGGACAGCGGACGCGGATCGCGATCGCGCGCGCCGTGATCGCGGCGCCCGATCTGCTGCTGCTCGACGAACCGACCAACAATCTCGATGCCGATGGCCGCGCCGCGATCGCCGCGCTGGTTGCCGGATGGAAAGGCGGCGTGGTGGTCGCCAGCCACGATCGCGCGCTGCTCGAAACGATGGAGCGTATCGTCGAACTGACCCCGATCGGATGCCGGTCGGTCGAGGGCGGCTGGTCCGATTTCGTCGCGCTGCGCGATGCCGATCGCGAGCGCGCGGCGCAAGCGCTCGACCGCGCCGAAGCCGGATTGCGCCAGGCCGAGCGCGGCGCGCAGGAACAGCGCGAGAAAAAGGCACGCCGCGACAAGGCCGGCCGCGCGTTCGGCGCCTCTGGCAGCGTGCCGCGCATCGTCGCGGGGATGATGAAGGACCGAGCGGAGGGCAGCGGCGCGCGCGAGGGAGAGATTGCACGGCGATTGATCGGCGAGGCCGAGGTGGCACGATCGACCGCGCGCGAGCGAGTCGAGATCGTCACGCCACTCCGCATAGACTTGCCGCCCAGCGGGCTATCGTCGTCGCGCGAAGTGCTGCGGATCGAGGACGCAGTGATCGCGCGCGGCGATCGGCGGATCGGCCCGGTCAGTCTGACCATCCGCGGTCCCGAACGTGTCGCGCTGACGGGAACCAACGGCACGGGCAAGACTAGCGTGTTGCTGCTCGCGGCGGGTGCGATTGAGCCGATCGCAGGGACAGTGGCGCGGTCAGACCGCATCGCCCTGCTCGACCAGCATGTCGGGCTGCTCGACCGCGACGCGACGATCCTCGCCAATCTCCGCGCGCTCAATCCCGAACTCGGCGAGAACGAAGCTTATGCCGCGCTCGCCCGCTTTGCCTTCCGCAATCAGGCGGCGCTGCGCAAGGTCGGCACCTTGTCGGGCGGCGAACGTCTTCGTGCCGGACTCGCCTGCGTCCTGTCCGCCGTCCGGCCGCCGCAATTATTGCTGTTGGATGAGCCGACCAACCATCTCGACCTCGAGTCGATCGAGATGCTCGAAGCGGCGCTGCGCGGTTATGACGGCGCGCTGCTCGTGGTCAGCCACGACCCTGCGTTCCTCGAGGCAACCGGGATCGAGAGGGACGTTGCGCTCGCCTAACGCAAGCCGGGACCGAGGCTCAGATCATTTCCTTGAGCGGGACCGTCGTGTCAGCGAGCCGCGCGGGGTCGATCGCCGCTCCGGTTTCGACCAGCTTGCGGCCCTGGACATAATCCTTGGTCGCGTTGACGCAGTCGAGCGCGATCACCTTGCCTTGCCTCAGGTGCACGACCGAGAAACTGCGCGTCGCGGGGTCGCCGCGCACCACCGCCTGGTCATAGCCGATCGAGAGCCCGATCGTCTGGAGCTTGAGGTCATATTGGTTCGACCAGAACCACGGCGTCGCGTCATAGGCGACATCCTCGCCCAGGATCGTCTTGGCCGCGACGCTCGCCTGATCGGTCGCGTTCTGGACCGATTCGAGCCGCACCGCGGCGCCGTCGGCGAAGCGGTTGGCGTGGAGCGCGCAATCGCCGACCGCGAAGATGTCGGGCAGCGAGGTGCGGCATTGCGCATCGACGCGAACGCCATTGCCGCCCTCGGCACCCGCCGCGATCAGCGGCTCGACCGCGGGGATGATGCCGATCCCGACGACAACCAGATCGGCCGGCATCACGCTGCCGTCGGCGAGGCGCACGCCGGTCACCTTGCCATCGCCCTCGATCGCGGTGACCGCGACGCCCAGCCGGACGTCGACGCCGTGCGCGCGATGCTCGTCCTGATAGAAATTGGACAAGTCCGGACCGGCGACGCGCGCCATCACTCGGTCGAGCGCTTCGAGCAGCGTCACTTTCTTGCCGAACTTGGCGAGCACCGCCGCCGCTTCCAGCCCGATGAACCCACCACCGATCACGACGGCGTTGGTGACTTCGGGCAGTTCAGCGATCATGCGATCGGCATCGGCGCGCGTGCGGACGGTGTGGACGCCGGTCAGGTCGTGCCCGTCACAGGACAACCGCCGGGCATGACCGCCGGTCGCCCAGATCAGCTTGCCATAGCCGATCCCGGCGCCGTCGCCCGTAGTGACGCGATGCGCCACCGGATCGACCGCAACAACACGGCGGCCGGGCAGCATCGCCACCTGGCGTTCTTCCCAGAAAGCCGGCTGGCGGATCAGGATACGGTCGAAGCTCTTGTCGCCGGCAAGATATTCCTTGCTCAGCGGCGGGCGCTCATAGGGCAGTTCGGGCTCGTCGCCGAGGATCGCGATCGATCCGGCGAACTTGCCTTGCCTAAGGGCGATCGCCGCCTGCGCGCCGCCATGCCCCGCGCCGACGACAAGGATGTCATATTGCTCCATCGCCGTCGCGATACGCACAAAGTCCAGCGCGCGCTAGCATGTCGAAAGTGACGATCGCCGTAGCGAAACTATCGCCGGCGCGACCGTCACCCGACGGCCGCGCCGCTTTTTCCTAGAACTTCGACCCCAGCCTGATGCCAGCAGTCTGTGGCCGGATCGGCACGATATAAGGCCGTTGTCCGCAGCTTCCGCATTCCTGGAAACGCGACAGCTGGCCGCGCGTGTCGAAGGCATTTTCGAGGAAGACTTCGATGCTGAAGTTCTTGAATTCCGCGCCGAGCGCGAAGTCGGCTGTGGTGAACGACTTCAACCGGCCCAGCAAAGCGGCGGGATTGATGATGTCCCCGGTGCCCGTCTCGAAAATCGCCGTGCGGATGTCGGACGAGGCCGAGCTTTGATACGCCACCACGGCTTGGCCGTAGAGTTTGGCATCGCCCATCGGCACGGTGTAGCGCGCGGTGCCGTTGAGCTTGACCCGAGGCGTGATCGGCAGCCGCGTTCCCTTGGGCGCTGAGACCAGATTGCCGGATGCGGTCGAGCAAACGAAGGTCGGGTCGTCGGCGAGGCAGAGATTCTTGGTCGTCTTGGCGTCGGTATAGGATCCCGATGCGGTCAGGCTGAGCCCGCCCAGAGTCAAGGAGCTGTCGAATTCAGCACCCCAGATGCGGGCGTTGGGACCGTTGTGGATTTCGGTAAAGCTGTTCTGGCCCAAGAAGGAGAATTGGAACTTGTCCCAATCCTGACGATACAATGCCGCGTTGAAGCGCAGCTTGCCTCCCAGCCACGTCGTCTTCGCACCAACTTCATAATTGGTCAGGAAGTCCGCGGCATATGGGGCGACGTCGGCGCGACGGTTGATGCCGCCTGGACGGAAGCCGCGCGACACGGTGCCGTAGAACAACAATCCCTGGTGCGGTTTCCAGCTGAGGTTGAAGCGATAGGTCACGCCTTGCCCTGATGCCTCGACCGGGATGACGCCCCCGTTGGTGTAAACGCCGAGATTGGTGCACGGCGCGCCGGCCACCGCCGGCGGCAGCAAGGTGGTCGCTCCCCCGGTGGCAAGCGCATCGCGCAACCGTTGTCCGCCAGTCGTGAAGCACTGAATATAGCCCGTCTTCGAGCTGCCCGCGGCGTTGAACGGCGAGTCGGTATAGCCGCCGCCCGGATTGCGGCCGAAGCCGAAGAACCCGATCAGCGTATTGTCGTAGATGAAGGCACGGCCACCCGCGGTGAACGTCAAGGTCGGCGTGATGTCGTAGCTCGCCTCGCCGAACATCGCGTAATCCTTGTCGACGCGATGCTGCTGGGTCAGCCATAAGGTACCCGGCCAGCCATTGACCGATAGATCAGGCGCTAAGCCCGGGATCTGGTAATCCTGATGGATGAAATTGCTCTGGCGCTGATAGAAGGCGCCGGCGACGATCCGGAACCGGTCGGTCGACGGTGACGCGACACGGAATTCCTGGCTCATCTTCTTGAAGTGATCAGCGCCGATGACGCGCTGGCGCGGATCGATCGTGTTACCGTTATGGTCCTGATAATAGAAATAGCCTGCCAGCCCCCCGACGGACGAATAGAGGTTATCATAGGCTTCGGCATAATCGGTATAATCGGTCGACTGCAGGTCCTTACGGTCGAGATAGGCGGCCGCGTAGGTGACGTCCCAATTACCGACCTTGCCCTCGATCGTCAGTCCTGCTTGCCAGAACCGGTCGCGGCGATATTCCGGATAGAAATGCTGGACCTGGAGGTCGCCGACCTTGGGATCGAATCCATAGGATCCATGGCTGCGCGTGTCCTGATAGAGGAACGACGGCGTGACAGTCCAATTGCTGTTCAGGTCGACCTTGAGCGCGGCGCGCCCGCCGGCGATTTCGGTATCGTTGTAATCCTTTTTGACGAACGCCTTGTTGTTGACCGAAATGCCGGGATCCAGCCTGACAATTATCGTTTTGCTCGGATCGCTCGGATCGGGGCCATATACGGGTTGGACGAACGTGCGCGTGCCCGGCACATTGTCAATGAAGCCGGCATCCTTCTCGTAATAACCGACCGCTCGGAACGCGATGTTGGCCGACAGCGGGATATTGATCATCCCCTCCGCCTTGCCGCCCCAGCCGCCCTTGCTGACCTTGTTGCCCTCGAGGTCGATGCGGCCATAGGTCGAGGAGGTATCGGGCTTGTTGGTGATGATGCGGATCGTACCGGCTTCGGACGAGGCGCCGTACAGCGTGCCCTGGGGGCCCGACAGGCTCTCGATGCGCGCGATGTCGTAGATATGGACGTCGAGATTGCCGCCGATCGTCGTCACCGGCTGTTCGTCGAGATAGACGCCGACCGAGGGCAGCGAGCCCGAATGGTTGCCGTCGCCACCCGAGGCGACGCCGCGCATATAGACGACGTTGGTGCCGGGCGTGCCGCCCAGTGCCTGGAACGAGACCGAGGGCAGCGACGCGACATAATCCTGGAAGTTCGAGATGTTGAGCTCGTCGAGCTTCTTGGTGCTCAGCGCCTGGACGCTGATCGGCACGTTCTGCAGGCTATCCGACCGCTTCAGCGCGGTGATGATGATGTCGCCGTTATCGGGCTGGTTATTGGCCTGGCTGTCGGGCGCCGGCGGAGCGTCCTGTGCCATGGCCGGAGTAGCGGCGAGCGCCGCGGAAGCGAGCAGCGCGCTTACGGCGAGACGGCGGCCAAAGAGCATCGAAGTCCCCAATGTCGTTTTTGTTACGGCAGCGTGTTAGCAGGCGCAGCATTCGTCAAGCGAAGAGCGGCAGGCGCGACATTTACGTGCCAACGCGTTGCGTTTTTACAACGCGGCCGGAGCGGCCGGATAGGTGTCGAGCACGTCGCCCAACGCGGTTTTGAGCGGATCCAGCCACGGCTCGAACGGCTTCCAGGCCTCTGTCCCCTCACGGAAAATCGGCTGGCGGACCTGTTCCGAACTGGCCGTGCGCACCGCGCGCTCGGTTTCGTGGAACGCTAGGCAGGCGGGCTCGAATTCCAGCCCGCAATAGTCGAGCAGGCTGCGCACTTCGCGCTCGGTATGCTCGACCATGTCCTCGTAGATCACGCGATGGACGCGCCCCGGCAGCACGCGATCGACATGCGCCATCAGCCGCATATAGTCGCGATAATAACGCCCCATATCCTCCAGCCCGTAGCTGAACGCCTGGCCGCGGGCGAAATGCTGTTTGAAATTGGAGAAGCAGCAGCCGAGCGGATGGCGCCGGGCATCGATGATCTTGGCGTTGGGCAGGATCAGATGGATGAACGGCAGATGCGCCCAGTTATTCGGCAATTTATCGATGAAGAACGGCCGGCCGGTGCGGCGCTGGACGCGCGTGCGCTTGAGATATTCCTCTCCAAGCGCGCGGAGTTTCTCCGCCGAATAGTCAACGACCCCTTCGGGATAGCTCTGGTCGCGCCGCGCCAGCGCCGGGATGTCCGGCAATTCGGTCGTGCCCTCGACCAGACTGTGGCTCGACAGGATCTGCTCGATCAGGGTCGACCCGGCGCGCGGCATCCCGAGGATGAAGATCGGGTCGGGCGAGTCATATCCCTGGCCCGAGCGTGAGGCGAAGAGATCGGCGGTGAACAATCCGGTCGAGCGGTCGACGAAGCGCTCGGTCTCGTCGGGCTCGTAGACCAATTTGGTCCGCCGCAGCGCGTTACCCGCATCGTAATGGCGGAACGCGGCCTCCGCCTGCTTACGGTCCTCAAACGCCTTGCCCAATGCGAAGTCGAGGTGAAAGCGATCCTCGTCCAAAATGCCCGGCTCGCCGAGCGCGGCTTCCATCGCGGCGATGTCGGAATCGTCAAACTTGACCGTCTTGAGGTTGGCGAGGCTCCACCATGCCTCGCCCAGCGCCGGCATCAGGTCGATCGCGCGGCGATAGGCATGGATCCCGTCCTGCTGCCGCCCGACCGTCTTGAGCATATGGCCATAGCTCATCCATACGCGCGGCTGGTTGGGCGCGTCCTTGAGCACGCGGTCATAGAGCGCGATCGCGCCGTCGAAATCGCCGACCCGCCCAAACGCCGCCGCTTGAAGATTGGCGTGGCCGGGATTGTCGGGATCCTCGGCGACCACTTGCTCGAGTTCGTCGATCGCCTCGGCCGGACGATTGAGACGATACAGGACCAGCGCGAGATTGGCACGCGCCGCGGTGAAGGCCGGCGACAGTTCGATCGCGCGGCGCAGCAACGCTTCGGAATCGCGATAGCGGCCGATCCGCCCGGCCAGTTCGGCCAGCATGCGGATCGCCGCGACATCGAACGGATCTTCGTTGAGATGCTGTTTGAGCAATGGCTCAGCGACATGCAGCGCATTGTCGTTGAGCGCCATCGCCGCCTCGACCAGGCGGGGATGATAGCGGCCACCCATCGCCATGCCGCTTGTTCCGCCTGCTGCTCCGTTTGTCATGCGGAGATACCCTAAGGCGCACATACGAGGCCCGCAACGTACCCAATAAAGCCCCTCCCCTTCAGGGGAGGGGTTGGGGTGGGGCCTATCCACAGGCAAATCGCTTGAGGGCACTCCCCCACCCCCAACCCCTCCCCTGAAGCGGAGGGGCTAAAAGCAGTTCTTCTAGCGCGGCCCGTTCCAACGTGCTTTGCTGCGCCCCGAGGGGAACCCGGGCGATGGATACCAGCGACAAAAGACCTTTCGGATTCTGGACCGCAACCGCGCTGATCGTCGGCGGAATGATCGGATCGGGCATCTTCACCTTGCCCGCGCAGCTTGCGCCTTATGGCTGGACCAGCGTCGCGGCCTGGGTAATCGCGATCGCCGGCGCGTTGATCATCTCGCAAGTGCTGGTGCGGCTCGCCCAGCTCTTTCCCGGAGAAACGGGGATCGTCGCGATCTGCGCACGTGAGCTGGGTCCGTTACCGGGCGTGCTGGTCGGGTGGAGTTATTGGGTCAGCGTCTGGGCCGCCAATGCCTATATCTCGATCACCGCGATCCGCTATCTCGGCGTGTTCTGGCCGCCGCTGACCGCGACGCCGGCGGCGATGGTGATATCATCGATCGCGCTGATCTGGCTGATCACCTTGCTCAACCTCGCCGGCGCCAGGACCGCAGGGCGATTCCAGGTCGCCACAACGATCCTCAAGCTGCTGCCGCTGGCGGCAGTCGTCGTGCTGATCGCGGGAATGGTGGTCGCGGGCGGCCACCAATTTGCCGTCAATCCGCATTCCGCTTTGGCCTGGGGTGGGATTACCGGCGCGATCCCGCCGGTCTTCTTCGCGATCGTCGGGTTCGAATGCGCCAGCGTCGCCGCAGAGCGGGTGCGCGATCCGGCGAAGAACGTGCGGCGCGCGACCTATACCGGTTTGCTGATGACTGGATTGCTCTACATCATCATCTGCACCGGCGTGATCATGGCAATGCCGCAGGCGACGATCGCCGCCGCGCAAGCACCGATCGCGCTGTTCGTCGAGACCTTCTGGGGCCATGAGGCGGCGCTCGGTGTGGCGGCGTTCACCGCGATCGCGGCGATCGGCGCGCTCAACGGCTGGGTGCTCATCCAGGGCGAGGTGCCGCTGGGCATGGCGCGCGCCGGGGTGTTGCCGGCCTGGTTCGGTCGCACCGACCGGCGCGACGTGCCGGTCGGCGTGCTGGCGCTCGCGAGCGCCGCGGCCAGCCTGCTGATCCTCAGCAACATCTCGACCACCGCGGCGGTATTTTACGACTTCATGCTGCGGCTGACGGCTGCCGCGAACCTGTGGCTCTATATCGGCGCCTGCTTCGCCGCGCTCAAACGGCGCACCGCCATCCCCGCGGCGATCGCCGGCGCGGCCTTCTGCCTATGGGCGATCTGGGGATCGGGCTGGCAGGCCGCCGGGCTCAGCGTGGTGCTGATGCTGACGGCGATCCCGCTCTACCTTCTGCGTCCCAAGACGCGCCTAGCCGAACAGCCGGCCTAATACCGACCGATCGCGCAAAATCTCGTGCGCGGCATTGTGCCCCGGTGCGCCGGTCACGCCGCCGCCGGGGTGCGTGCCCGCGCCGCACATATATAGACCCTTGATCGGCGAGCGGTAATCGCCGTGGCCAAGCACCGGGCGTGCTGCCCAAAGCTGATCGAGCGACATATTGCCATGCATGATGTCGCCGCCGATCAGCCCGAACTTGCGCTCGAGGTCGAGCGGCGAGTGGATCTGGCGCGCGATGATCGACGCCTTGAAGTTGGGCGCGTGCGCATTGACCGTGTCGATGATCAGATCGGCCGCCGCCTCGCGCTCGTCGTCCCATGACCGTCCGTCGGGAAGCGTGGGAGCGAATTGCTGGCAGAACAGGCTGGCGATGTGCATCCCCGGCGGCGCCAGGCTGTCGTCAACCGAAGTCGGCAGCTTCATCTCGACGATCGGCTTCTTGGACCAGCCGAACGCCTTGGCGTCGGTGAAGGCCTGATCCATGTAATCGAGCGTCGGCGAGATGATGATCCCGCACGTATGATGCTCGGCCTTTTCCTTGCCCGGCAGCACGGTGAAATCGGGCAATTCGCTGAGCGCGACGTTCATCCGGAACGTGCCCGACCCGGCCTTGAAGCGGTCCATGCGGTGGGCGAATTCGGCGGGCAGATCGGCGCGGTCGACCAATTGGCGGAAAAGCAAGGCCGGTCCGGCGTTCGACGCGACGATCGAGGCAGCGATTTCCTCGCCGCTTTCGAGCACGACGCCCGCGACCTTGCCGCCATCGACCAGCACGCGCGCGGCCGGTGCTTCCAGGCTGATCTCGACCCCGGCCTCCTCGCACGCCTCGGCCATGTACTTGGTGATCGCGCCCATGCCGCCGACCGAATGGCCCCACATGCCCTTCTTGCCGTTGATCTCTCCGAACACGTGATGGAGCAGGACATAGGCCGAGCCCGGCGTATCGGGGCTGGCATAATTGCCGACCACCGCGTCGAAGCCGAACGCGGCCTTGATATATTCGTTCTCATACCAGCCATCGAGGAAGTCGCGCGCCGACTTGACGAACAGGTCCATCACGTCGCGCTGCGCCTCGATAGGCATGCCGGCGAGCTTCTTGCCCTGGACCGCGGCGGCAATCAGCGCGCGCAGGCCGCCGCCGGCATTGGGCGGAGTCTTGAGCGAGAGGTCGCGCAATACGTCGGCGACGCGTTCGAGCGCTTCCTCATATTTGGGGAAGGTATCGGCGTCCTTCTGGCTGTAGCGCGCGAATTCGGCGCGCGTGCGATCCCCGCCGCCGCCGAGCTTGAGGTAACCGCCTTCGTGCGGGAAGAAGTTGCTGATCGTGCGCTCGATGATCCGCCAGCCGCGCTCGTGCAGGCGCATGTCCTTGATCACCTTGGGACGGAGCAGGCTGACCGTGTAGCTCGCGGTCGAGTTGCGGAAACCGGGATGGAATTCTTCGGTTACCGCAGCACCACCGACAATGTCGCGACGTTCGAGCACGCGGACCTTGAGGCCGGCGCGGGCAAGGTAGAAAGCGCAGACCAGGCCGTTATGGCCACCGCCGATGATCAGAGCGTCGTATTTTTTGGTCACTTAAAGCCCTCTCCCTTCTAAGCCCTCTCCCGCCTGCGGGAGAGGGTTGGGTGAGGGTCTTCTTTCTTCTTCCAGCGAATTAAGCTGAAAAAGAAGGAAGAAGACCCTCACCCTCCCACCGCTTCGCGGCGGGCCCCTCCCTCTCCCGCACGCGGGAGAGGGAACTATGCAACCCTCGGCCGCCGCGACCATCCCGGGGCCGGCGCGCGGTGCTGGCGCGCCTCGGGGATGAGTTGGCGGATCTTCCTGGCGAAACTGCGCAGGCACACCTCGCTCGCGCCGATCGGCCCGGCGGTATAGCTCTGGCTCGCCATGCCCTGCTGGACGCGCTCGATCAGCCAGGTGTCCTCATTATTGACCACACGGTTGATCCGCCAATTGGCGTAGCGCACCAGCTTCATCTCGCGGCGCCTATCTTCAGGTGTAAAGGCATCGGGCAGCGCGAACGCCATTTCGCGTAGCACGCTGGTGGTCGGCGTCAGCGGCAGCCATTGCATGAAATCGATCTGGTCGGCGTAGATGTCGAATGCCATGTTCGGCCACAGCTTGTAGTATAGCCACAACCGCTGGTTCGCCTCTGGCAGATGCTCCGCGCGCGGCAGATGCTTCTGATAGAAGCGCTCCCAGACATTGTCCGATACGCGATCGACGATCCCGCCCGACATCTTGTCGACCCAGGGCTGGGCCTCGATCGCATAGCTCTTGCCGAACAGGCGGGTCAGCCCGTCATGCGCGACCGGGATGTGGAGATTGTCGGAATAATTGTCGCCGACATTCTTCCAATTGACCTGGCGCTCGCGCAGCCGGACCGGGCTGATGCAGCGCATATCCTCGAAGCGATAAGGCGCGATCTCATGATCGTACGGCGCCATCATCGCCGCGACCGAGGGGCCGCCATTGTCTTCGAGCCGGACGAAGACGAAGCCGCGCCAGATCTCGACGTCTACTCCGGCGAGCCCGTTATCCTCGAGCCGCAGCGCGGGATAGTCGCCCTTCATCGGTACGCCCGACAACCGCCCGTCGGTCTCATAGGCCCAGGCATGGTAGGGACAGACCAGTTTCTTCGCGCAGCCCGCCGGTCCTTCGACCAGCCGCATCGCGCGGTGGCGGCAAACGTTGGCGAAAGCGCGGACCTGGCCGTCCTGGCCGCGGATCGCGATCACGCTTTCGCCGAGATAGTCGATCGTGTGGAAATCGCCGGGCTTGGCGATGTCGCTCTGGTGACAGACGATCTGCCACGACGGGCGCAGCACGCGCGCCATCTCGACCTCGAAATATTCGGGGTCGGTATAGAGCCAGCCGGGCAGGCTCCAATCGGCGTCGGGATCATGCTCCTCGATGTCCGCATATTGGTGCGCCATGCGCGAACTCCCGTTGCTTGTTGAACGATCGTATAATAAGGTTTGGCAATTAGCAATAGCCCTCTCCCGCTTGCGGGAGAGGAGCGAGACTTGGCAGCTTGCTGCCTAGTCGCAGCGGTGAGGGTCTTTTGGCTGGCGGCGGAGAAAGAAGGAAGAAGACCCTCACCCAACCCTCTCCCGCGAGCGGGAGAGGGCTAAAAGGGCACTTTGAACCCGATGCCCCCGCGAGCGGAAGGGGGCTAAGCAAACGCGCCGAACCCGATGCGCGCCGCCAGAGCCTGATCGAGGCGACTGCGCGGGTGCTGGCGCGCGACGGCGCGACCGGCGCATCGGTCCGCCCGATCGCGGTCGAAGCGGGGGTGTCGCCCGGGCTGATCAATCACTATTTCGCCGGCATCGACGCGCTGATCGCGGCAACCTATTCGGCGGTGGGCGAGCAGGTCAGCAATGCGTTGGCCGCCGCGGTCGCCGCCGCCGGAAACGATCCGCGCGCACGCCTGACTGCTTATGTCACCGCGAGCTTCGCCCCGCCGATCGCCGATCGCGCGCTGCTCGCGACCTGGATCGCTTTCTGGAGCCTGACCGGCAAGCCGCAGATCGCCGAACGCCACGACGCAATCTACGCGCGCTATCGCGAGGATCTGGAGGCGCTGCTGGCCGATTGCGGCATCGCTCCCGCCGACCGCCGCCTGACCGCGATCGCGATCACGGCCTTGGTAGACGGGCTGTGGCTCGAACTCTGCCTGTCGCCCGACAGCTTTACCGCCGACGAGGCGCGCGGCCTCGCCGAGCGGCAGCTCGAAAGCTATTTCGTCAGATCGGCGAACAGCGACAGATAATAAGTGATTCCCGGGGCGATGTTGCTGATCGGGGTGCGTTCGTTCAGCCCGTGGCTGAAATCCTCCGATTCCTTGATGAAGGTCGGGCTGGCGCCATAGCTCGGGACGTTGTGATAGCGGAACCACATGCTGTCCGACGCGCCCGACGACATTGCCGGGAAGACCGGCACGCCGGGATAGACCTTGCCCATCGCGCGATTCACCGCGGCGATGAAGTCGGGGCGCATCGGCGAGGCGTCGTTGGCGACCGACCCCTCGGTCACATCCTTGAACGCGATGGCGGGATCGCCCGCGACCTGTTGCAGTTCGGCCATGATGTCGGCGGGCTTGTGGCCGGGGAAGATTCGGCAATTGATGTTGGCGGTCGCCCTTTGCGGCAGCGCGTTGATCGCATGCCCGCCGCTTACCATCGTCGGCACGCAGGTCGTGCCGATCCGTCCGACCGTACTCGGGTTGTTGCGCAGGACCGCCAATGCCTTTTCGTCATTGGGATTGGCGACGAACGCCTTGAGCGCGGCGCCGACCTCCGGCTCCTCGTACGGCGCGGCCTTGCTCAGCGCCTCGCGCGTCAGGTCGCTCAGCTCGGGCTTGAAATGATAGGCGCCGATCTTCTCGAGTGCCTGCGACAATTCGACGATCGCATTGACTGGGCGCGGCGCCGAGGAATGGCCGCCGGGATTGGTCACGGTCAGCTCGAAATCGGCATAGGTCTTTTCCGCGCCTTGCCATGTCCAGTATTTGGGCTTGGCGGTCGCCTCATCGAGGATGCCGCCGCCGCCGTCGATATTGAGCACGAGGTCGGCATTCTTCAGCCTCTCGGCGATGATCGCCGAGGTCTTCATTCGCGTTTCCTCGTCGCCTGAAAATTCGATGATGATCGTCCGCTTGGGCTTGTAGCCCTCCCGGCGCAATTCGTTGAGCGCGGCGATCGCCATCGTGCCGTCGAGCTTCATATCGGTCGCGCCGCGGCCGAACAGATAGCCATTCTCGACCACCGGGGTGAACGGATCGCGCTGCCAGTCGGACGGCTTGGCCTCGACCACGTCCATATGGCCCGAAATGACCAAAGGCTTGAGCTTGGGATCGCTGCCCGGCCAGGTCGCGATGAGATAGGCGGTGTCGTCGACCGGCGTGATCTCGATATCCTTGTCGGCGAAGCCGCCGGCAACCAATGCCGCCTTGTAGAGCGCCGCGACCTGTGGCGTCTGGTTGTTCGGACCTGTCACCGAGCGCAACGCGATCGCCTTTTTGGCAAGCTCGAGCGCCTCGGTATCGGCCTGGGGATGCGCCGTCGTCTTGGGTGCCGCCGCGCCCGCTGTCGCCACCAACGCCGCCGCCATCGCGGCCAGTCCGAGCTTGTTCATCAACGATCCCTTTGTTGTTCGGACGCGACTGTCGACCATCCGCGGTTGTGGGGCAAGCGTAACAATCATGCGCGGAATCGTTCATGCGAGGGTTTTTCGTCATGATCGCCGCTACTTGGGCCCGCGCGTCAGCACTTCATTAACACACCTGCGTCACAGTGGACACCGGTGGACTGCGGTCGATGGGACTTTCCCGGAGAAGGCGCCGTCCAGCCGGAAGTGTATCGCGTGGGACGAAGCTGGAGCCGGGCGCCGCTATCATGGCGAGCGTTGGCACCGTTGGGGTGACATTTTCGAAGTGGAGGGCCGCATGTTCGAATCGCGCGACGATGCGCCCCGGAGCATTGCGCTATCGAGCGCCCCGCTCGATGCGGAACGCCGCCACGGAGCCCGCCATATCGCGGTCATGCGCGTTGCCAAGCTGCATACGCGGCACGGGGAGGAACTCTGCCTGGTCCGCAATATCTCGCCCGGCGGACTGATGGCCAATATCTGGTCGGACTTGGCGATCGGCGACCTGCTGACCGCCGAGTTCAAGTCGGGGCACCGCGCCCCGGGCCATGTCGTATGGCGGCGCGAGAATCGCATCGGCGTGCAATTCGATGAGGATATCGACGTGCCGACGGTACTGGGCGGCGACGAGGATCCCGCGCCTGGCTTCCACGCACGTGCGCCGCGCATCAACATCGCCGCGCGGGGCCGCTTGCGCTGCGGCGCGCATTATTATGCCGTCGACCTGCGCGACATCTCCCAGGGAGGCGCGCGCATCACGTCCGCCGATCCCAATGTCTGGGAAAAGATCGACGGGCCGATCGTATTGTCGGTGACCGGCCTGTCGCCGATCGAAGGCACCGCGCGCTGGCACGATGCGAGCAATGCCGGGCTCGCCTTCAATACCCCGATCCCGCTCGACACGATCGCCCGCTGGATCGCCGCGAACCGCGGCTGATCAGCACCTTTTGAGCCACGCACACGCAGCCCGTCATCCCCGCGTAC
>NZ_BCYU01000090.1 GCF_001598355.1 Sphingomonas asaccharolytica NBRC 15499 | reverse complement strand
GGGGGGGGGGGGGGGGACCGCTCGCTAAGCGAGGCGAGGAGGGGGCCCTCCACTCACCATCCTCCTCGCCTGTTGCTCGTTGGTCGTGGGCCCCCTCCACCAAGCCGCTTACGCGCCTTGGTCCTCCTCCCCGTGCCGGGGAGGATTTCTGTCGCTCCTCCTTTCCACAAGCCCACCTTCTCACCTCATGAGGGAAGCGGCTGGTGACGTAACGATCGCATCCCGCTATCGCGCGAGGCATGCCGCGCAGCCCCGCCTTTGTGTTTTCCATCGCGGTGCTCGGGATCGCCGTCTTCTCGTCGATGGACGCGGTGATGAAGGTGCTGGTGATCGAGATCGGCGCCTATGACACCTTGCTGTGGCGGACGCTGGCGGGCGCGATCCTGACCGGGCTGATCTATTTGCCGCAGCGGCGTGGCTGGCCGTCGCGGGCGACCATCCGTGTCCATCTGATACGCGGATCGGTGTCGGCGGTGATGGCGGTCACCTTTTTCTGGGGCCTCGCCCGCGTGCCGATGGCGCAGGCGATCGCGCTCACCTTCATCGCTCCCTTGCTGGCGTTGTTCGGCGCGGCGTTCCTGCTCAAGGAGCATATCTCGCGCCGGGCGATCATTGCCTCGCTGGTCGCCTTCGCCGGCGTGGGCGTGATCATGCTCGGTCAGGCAGCCTCGGCCCCGTCGCCGGACCGATTCCGCGGGACGGTCGCCGTGCTGCTCTCCGCGGTCTGCTATGCCTATAACATCGTGCTGATGCGGCAGCAGGCCCTGGTCGCCGGGCCGAGGGAAGTCGCCTTCTTTCAGAGCGTGATCGTGCTCGTCATCCTGGCCGCCGGCGCGCCGTTCATGGCGCATGTGCCCGATGTGCGGCATGCGCCCGCAATCGTTGGGGCGGCGGTGCTGGCGACGGCATCGCTGCTGCTGCTCGCCTGGGCCTATGCGCGCGGCGAGGCGAACTATCTCGCGCCGACCGAATATACCGCTTTCATCTGGGCGTCATTATGGGGCTGGGTCGTGTTCAGCGAGCGGATCGCGCTCTATACGCTCGCCGGCGCCGCGCTGATCATCGCCGGTTGCCTGATCGCCGCGCGGCGGCAATCGATCGAGAATGTGGAGGCTGCGTTTTGACCGTTACTATCCGTCCCGCGACGCCGCAGGATGCGGCGCTGATCCTGCGCTTCATCCGTGAGCTCGCCGAGTTCGAGCGCGAGCCTGACGCGGTAAAGGCCACCGAGGAAGGCCTGAGGCATGCCTTGTTCGGCGAGCGATCGGCCGAGGCCGTGATCGCCGAACAGGAGGGAAAGCCGATGGGCTTTGCCCTGTTCTTTCACAATTTCTCGACCTGGACGGGGCGCAAGGGCCTTTATCTCGAAGACCTGTACGTGACGCCCGAGGCGCGCGGATCGGGTGTCGGCACAGCCTTGTTGCGGCATCTGGCGGGAATAGCACTCGATCGCGGTTGCGGACGCTTCGAATGGGCGGTGCTCGACTGGAACACGCCGGCGATCGATTTCTATACCGCCATGGGCGCAGAGAGCTTGGACGAATGGCGCATCCGGCGCGTCACCGGCGAGGCGCTGGCCAAGCTCGCGGACCGCGGCTGATGGCCTGGGTCTGGCTGATCCTGGGTGGCTGCTTCGAGGTCGGATTCACCACCTGCCTCCGCCACGTCGATGGGTTCCGCAACCTGTGGTGGACACTGGGCTTTCTCGCCTCGGTCACGCTGTCGATGGCACTGCTCGAATACGCCTCGCGGTCGATCGCGATGGGGACAGCCTATGCTGTGTGGGGCGGGATCGGCGCATTAGGCACGGTGATCGTTGGCATTGCATGGTATCAGGAGCCGGCGAGCTTGCCGCGACTCCTGCTGATTCTTGGTGTCGTCGCGTGCATTGCCGGACTGAAGATCACGGGAGCGCGCTGATGGCGGCCGACCAAGGCCTGATCGACTGGGTGAGCGAGGCGATGGAGCCGATCGGCCGCGTCACCAAACGCGCGATGATGGGAGGGGCGACGCTCTATTGCGACGGCACCATCTTCGCGATCGTCGCGAGCGGCGGCGGGCTGTGGTTCAAGGCGGACGCCGAAAGCGACGCGGTGTGGGACGATGCGGGCTGCGCGCGCTTCACCTACGATATGGGCGGCAAGACCGGCAGCATGAACTACCGCCGCGCGCCCGACGACGTCTATGACGACGCCGACGAGCTCAGGCACTGGGCAATGCTGGCGCTCGAGGCGGGAAGGCGCGCGCCGAAAAAGGCGCCGCCGCGGCGGACGGCGCGGGCAGCGACGCGGGGGCGGGCACGCAAATAAAGGATAAGTAGCGCTGTTGAGTGGAAGTGGTCGTTACTCCAAGCCACTTCTGGGGCCATCGTCCAACTTTTCAGTGAAGTGGATTTTGATCAGGGCGGCGACGGCTACAATTGGAAGTCCTGCTTTGATAATTGTTTGGCCCGTGATCAAGACGGTAAAACCCGTGACCGCCGGCACCATCACTCCGAACAGCAAGACCAAATCGTCAGGTTTGGTCCAGTTGATGCCCAAACCAACAAATCCGAACAGCGATCCCGCAATCCATAACGGCTTGAGCCGCAGATCGGACGATCTGACTATGGCCCAGATCGCCCATAGGATCGTTACGATCACCGCAGATGCGAACGCCATCACGATCAATTGATATCCGTTCATCGAACGTCCCTCCATCCGCGGTCTAGAACCTCCACCGTACTGACGCCGGTGTTGCGAATGTCCGAAAGATAGTTCGCAAGCGGACCCATGAGCGGGACTCGAACCCGCCAAACGCATCGATAACTCGGTGCGCCCACTCCGACAGCGTCAGGGCCGAGGACAACTTACCGAATAAACGAACGTCTGCAATCACAGGCGTAGTAGTGGATATCGCGGCGAAGAGTGGGTCGCCAGCAGGCTCAGTGCAGCGCTCTCGGCGCCCTCCGCCCAAACACCCCCGCCGCAAACGACGCGACGATCGCTGTCACGAGGATTGCGAACCAGGCGTATGTGAACCCAGCCATCATCATCGCGTTGGGCAGTAGCCAGAACCCATAGACCGCCGCCGCGCCGCCAACCGCGATGACCAGCCCGAACAGCATTGGCCACAGCTTGAACGCGCGGATCATTTCCAGCCCGATCAGCATGGTGCCGATCGCGAGAAGGCCGAACTTGACGTGGACGGCCCACCACAGGCCGTGAAGCTGTGCCGGCGTCCCGGGCAGGTCGCCCATGATCCGCCACATCAACATGCCCTCGATCTCGTCGCTCAATCCGGCGATCAGCAGCATCGCGACGATCGCGCGCTGCGTCCTGCCGCGGCTGGCGGCGATCGCCGCCAGGACCAGGAACGCGGTGTAGGAAGGGATGAAGCCGAGCGCGTCGAGCAACAGGCCCTTGTCCTGGGCGCCGACTAGCGTCGCTCGGCACGCGCCGGAACCGAACAACGCCGCGACGTCGCTCGGTGTCCGGGCCAGCTCGAAGGCCAGGATCGGCCCGAGCTGTCCGGACCCGGCGAACGTCCCGCAGGCGACCAGCCCGGGGATATTGCCGAACGCAAAGGAACAGGCAAAGGCGATCAGTCCCGCCAGCACACTCAGGCGCCAGGCGGTCCGTGGCCTCACGCCGCTTCGGTTTCCTTGGCGCGAGCGATCGCCTCGATCACGATCTGGCGCGCTTCCGCCGCGTCGCCCCATTTGCCGACGCGCACCCACTTCTCGGCCTCGAGGTCCTTATAGTGGGTGAAGAAATGCTCGATCTGCGCGAGCACGATCGAGGGCAAATCCCCCCGCTCGCCGACATCCGAATAATAGGGAAAGGTCGAATCGACCGGGACGCAGATCAGTTTCTCGTCGCCGCCATGCTCGTCCTCGAGATTGAGGACGCCGATCGGCCGCGCGCGCACGACGCAGCCGGGGACGAACGGCGATCGCGCAATCACCAGCGCGTCGAGCGGATCGCCATCGGGCGACAGGGTATGCGGCACGAAGCCGTAATTTGCCGGATAGCGCATCGGCGTATGCAGGATGCGGTCGACGAACAGCGCGCCCGACTTCTTGTCGAACTCGTATTTTACCGGCTCGCCGCCGACCGGCACTTCGATAACGACGTTCAGGCTCTCGGGCGGGTTGTCCCCGACCGGTATCAAATCGATCCGCATGTCATTCCTCTATGGCGTGGCGCGCCGCCCCGTCTCAGCGGGGCTGGAGCAGCAGGTCGAGACCGCTCTCCCCGGTCCCGGTCTTCACCAGATGCGGATAGCGCAGCCCGTCATGATAGTCGATGCTCACGCTGCGCACTTCTTCGCCCGCCTTGACCAAAAGGACGATAGGCGCCTTGCCGCCCTTGGCCTCGGTCACCGCCGCCTTCAGGCGATCGTCCGAATAAGCCAGGCCGTTCACGCTGACGATCGTGTCGCCGACGGTCAGCCCGGCGTCGAAGGCGGGGCTGCCCCAGCGCACCGAACCCAGGCTGGCGTCGCTGCCGATCTGGAAGCCGAGCGAATAATAGAAGTCGGTGACCTTGCGCGCGCGCTCGGCCTGCTTGCCGATCGCGGGCTGCACGTCGGTATAGACGAGCTTATAGCCGTTGCGGTCGAACCCGCCGAGCGGTGCGGGCTCGCCGACGCCGTAGAGCCGCTTGGTCAACAGGCCGCGCCAGTCATAGGGCTGGATCTTGTCGAGCGTCGCGACGACATCGTCGAACGTATAAGTGACTTCACCCCAATCGCCGTCATTGATGCCGAAGAACGCGCGGGCGAAATCGTCGATCGACCTGCTGCCCTTCGACTGCTGGCGAAGGATCGAATCTACCTCCATCCAGATCAGCAGGCCTTCGTTGTAATAATCCTCCGACCGCTGGTTGCTGGTCCAGCCCTTAGGCCGACGGTTGGAGATGATCGGGTCGTTGGTCGTGTCGATCATCGGGCGCCAGTTGCGGCCCGGCGTATTGTCGAGATTGGCCATGATCGCGGCATAGCCGTCGAGCGTATCCTGTTTCGACACCAGGCCCGACCGCGCCTGAAGCACATAGCCCCAGAATTGGGTCTGCCCCTCATAGACCCAGAGCAGGCTGTTGCGCATCGGATAGAGATAATCGGGCGTCCACAGATCCGCACCGCGGCGGAACTTGCCGTCCCAGCTATGGGTGTATTCGTGCGGCAACAGGTTGCGCGCGCCGGCGTTCATATCCCACTCGCTGAAATAGCCCATGCGCGTGCCGTCCTCGGAACTGCGATGATGCTCCAGGCCGATCCCGCCGAGCTCGTTCGAGATCGACAGCAGGAATTCGTAATGGTCGTAATGCTGCGCGCCGAAGGTGCGGACGGCCTGTTCGACCAGCCGCTTATGCGCGTCGATCATCGCCGGGGTCGCTGAATCGAGCTCCTTCTGGGTGTCGGCATAGACGTTGAGATTGACGCGTTCGCTCAGCGGCCACTTCTTGTAATAGCGGCCCGCCAGCATCGGGCTGTCGAGCAGGATTTCGTAATTGGTCGGCTCGTACGTGTAGGTCGACCCCGCCACCTTGGCGTTGAGCGCCGAGGACGCGGTCCACCCTTCGGGATATTTGACCGTCATGCGAACCGGGATCTGCCGCACGAAATAGCCCGCTGGATAGAAGCTGGTGCCGATCGGCTCGAGGCTCAGCAGGTTGCGTGTGACCATCATCCGACCCTGGTCGCCTTTGGTCGAGGTGACGTATTTGAACGTGATCTCGATCGACTTGGCGCCCTTGGGCACGTCGAGATGGAATGCATAGACCTCGGCCGGGTCGCGCTTCCACGCGACCGCCTTGCCGGCGGCGGTGATGTGCAGGTCGACTACCTTGTCGATTTCGTTACGCGGCGTGTGCCCGCCCGGCACCCATTTCGGATAGAGCAGCACCATCTCGCCGCTGCCCGAGACCGGGATATTCTCCTTGATGACATAGATGCCGCGCGCCGTGTCGGTCGCATCGACGTCGAGCGTCAGCGTGCCTGGATAAGGCTTGTCGACCGCGACGGGGATCGTGTTCTCGACCGGCGTCGGCTGCGGCTTCGAATTCTCGGCGAGGGCGACGGTGGCAACGGTGGAGGCGAGCAGGACGGCAAGAGCGGCGCGACGGAGCATGGAGGACGACCCCTTTTTTATGTGATGGCGTGACGTAGGACGGCGACACACCCGACGTCCAGAGCTAACGCTACGGAATCGCTGGAATCACGAAGCGCCGAGCGAGTTGATGGTAAAGGCCAGGACGCCGAGGTTGAACACGAAGGCGGCGAGGCAATGGCCAGTGACGACGCGGCGGACGCGACGGCTCTTGATGTCGACGTCGCTCGTCTGGAACGTCATGCCCAGGGTGAAGCTGAAATAAACGAAATCCCAATAATCCGGGTCGTCGCAATTGGGGAATTCGATCCCCGCGCTGTCTTCATTATCCTCTGCCGGCAGATAGTAGAGATGCGCATAATGCAGCGCATAGATCATGTTCGAAAAGGTCCAGGCGAGCACCAGCGAGACCAGCACCAGCACGATGGTGAAGGGCGTCGCCTTTTCGAGCTTTTCGGTGACGACCGAGACCATGATGATGATCGACGTCACCACGGTGAGCAGCAGCAGGAAAGCGCGATTGGCGTCGTTGCGCTGCGCCGCCGCACGCATCTGCTCGGCGGTGCCGCGCATGAACAGCGGCATGATCGAGAAAAGGAAGACCGCCGCGGCGATATCGAACGCGATCATCGCGCCCCGTCCGTAGCTTTGGGCCGGGATCGTAAAGAACAGCCCCACCACGAAGATCGCGACGAAGGCGATGAAGCGGGGAGGCGCGAGCCGGTGACCGAGATGCATGTTCGCCATTATGAAACGCTAGCGTAGGCCGCCCGCCTCTACTAGAGAGCGCCGCCAACATGGCGCGTATCGAGACACCCCGGCCGATCAGAGGCACCCAGGACATTTTCGGCGACGAACAGCGGCGCTTTGCGCGCGTACTCGAGGCGTTCGATCATGTCCGCCGGCTTTACGCTTTCCAGCGCGTCGACTTGCCGGTGTTCGAGGATACCCAGGTCTTCGCGCGCTCGATCGGCGAGACTACCGACGTCGTCTCCAAGGAGATGTACACGTTCGAGGATCGCGGCGGGGATTCGCTGACCCTGCGCCCCGAATTCACCGCGGGCGTGTGCCGGGCGTATCTGACCCAGGGATGGCAGCAATATGCGCCGCTCAAGCTGGTCACCTCCGGCCCGCTGTTCCGCTACGAACGTCCGCAAAAGGGGCGTTATCGCCAGTTCCACCAGATCGATGCCGAGGTGATCGGCGCGGCCGAGCCCGCCGCGGATGTCGAACTGCTCGCCTTCGCCGACCAGTTGCTCCACGAACTCGGCATCGCCGAGGGCGTGACGCTGCAGCTCAACACCTTGGGCGACGCCGAGACGCGCGATGCCTGGCGCGCGGCATTGGTCGCGCATTTCGAGCAGCATCGCGGCGAGCTGTCCGAAGACAGCCTGGTCCGGCTCGACAAGAACCCGATGCGCATCCTCGACAGCAAGGACCCGCGCGATCGCGCGATCGCCGACGCCGCGCCGGATATCGACGCCTATCTGACGAGCGAGGCGGGAACTTTCTTCGAGAAGGTGACCAAGGGTCTCGACGCGGCAGGCGTGGCGTGGACGCGTAACGGCCGGCTGGTGCGCGGGCTCGATTATTACCGTCACACTGCGTTCGAGTTCGTCACTGACCGGCTGGGCGCGCAGGGGACGGTGCTGGCGGGCGGGCGATATGACGGGCTGATCGAGTCATTGGGTGGACCTGCCACGCCCGGCGTTGGTTGGGCGGCCGGTGTCGAGCGGCTGGCGATGTTGCTCGCGGAACCCAAAGCCGAACGGATCGACGCCGTGATCGTGCCGATGGGAGAGGCGGCCGAAGCTCAAGCGGTGACCTTGTTGGCCGACCTGCGCCGCTTCGGTCTCGCCGTCGACATGGCGTATAAAGGCAATATGAAGCGGCGGCTGGCCAAGGCCAATGCGATGGATGCGGCATTTGCCGTGATCTTGGGCGATGACGAAATTGCCAAGGGCGTGGCGTCGGTGAAGGATTTGATCGACGGCACGCAGCAGGAAGTTGAGCTCGATGCCGTGGGCGATCAAATTCGTGGTGGCCTCGCTCGGCACGGACGTGGCGCAATGGAAGGATGGACGCTCTTTGCGCCTGCGGACTTCTTTGCGGACACGCCATCGCAATGACCTCGATCTCTCCCGAGCGGATCGCGCAGATCGAGGCGCGGCGCGATGAATTGTCGGCGTTGATGGCGACCGGCGATTTGTCGGGCGAGCGCTTCGTCCAGGTGTCGAAGGAATATGCTGAGATCGAGCCGGTGGCGAAAGCCGCAGGCGAAGTGCGGCGGCTGCGCGCCGAACTCTCGACCCTGAGCCATATGGCCGAGGACGATGCCGCCGACGGCGAGTTGAAGGCGATGGCGCGCGAGGAGATCGAGGAGATTCGCGCTACATTGCCTCAGGCCGAACGCGCGCTGGCCCTTTCGCTGTTGCCGCGCGACGCCGCCGACGAGCGTGCGGCGATGCTCGAAATCCGCGCTGGCACCGGCGGTGACGAGGCGTCGCTGTTCGCCGGCGACTTGTTCCGCATGTACCAGCGTTATGCCGAAGGGCAGGGCTGGCGAGTCGAACTGATCTCCGCGTCAACCTCGGAAGCGGGCGGGTTCAAGGAAGTCGTCGCCTCGGTCGAGGGCAAGGGCGTGTTCGCCCGGTTGAAGTTCGAAAGCGGCGTCCACCGGGTCCAGCGCGTGCCGGTGACCGAAAGCGGCGGGCGCATTCACACCTCGGCGGCGACCGTCGCGGTGCTGCCCGAGGCCGAGGATGTTGACGTCCAGATCGACGAGGCGCGCGACTTGCGGATCGACGTCTATCGCTCGTCGGGCCCGGGCGGCCAGTCGGTCAACACCACCGACAGTGCGGTCCGCATCACCCACTTGCCGACCGGGCTGGTGGTGATCCAGCAGGATGAGAAATCGCAGCACAAGAACAAGGCCAAGGCGCTCAAGGTGCTCAGGACGCGGCTCTATGAAGCCGAGCGCGAGCGGCTCGCGGCGGAGCGGTCGGGGACGCGCAAGGCGATGGTCGGCACCGGCGACCGTTCGGAGCGCATCCGGACATACAATTTTCCGCAAGGCCGCGTGACTGATCACCGCATCAACCTGACCTTGCATCGCCTGCCCGAGATCCTCGAAGGCGATATGGACGAGTTGATCGGCGCGCTGATCGCCGAGGACGAGGCTGAGCGGCTGGCGACGTTGGATGGGTAAATTCCCCTCCCGCTTGCGGGAGGGGCTAGGGGAGGGCGTGTTCCCTCCTCGCGATCTGTGACAAGCTCTTACCCAACCCCTCCCGCGAGCGGGAGGGGCGTTAGAGCAGCCCTCGCCGAAGCGACTCAGCGTCTCGCGGCCGTCTCCGACACCCCTCGTCTGGATGCCGAACTGCTGATGGCGCACGCGCTCGGCGCGACCCGCGAGCAATTGCTGATGCGGCGCCTGGACGATTCCGCGCCAGCCGCCTTCGTCGCGCTGCTCGCGCGCCGCCTGGCGCACGAACCCGTCGCCTACATCACCGGCACGCGCGATTTTTGGACGATCAGCCTGTCGGTCGGCCCCGGCGTGCTCATCCCGCGCCCCGATAGCGAGACGCTGATCGAGGCGGCCGTCGAGCATTTCGCTGGTCGAGCGCCCGCCACGATCCTCGATTTGGGAACGGGCCCCGGGACGTTGTTGCTGGCTGCGCTCGCGGAATGGCCGGAGGCGCGGGGGCTGGGTATCGACGAGTCCGATCGCGCCCAAGATTATTTCGAAATCAACGTCGATGACTTGGGCATGGAGGATCGTGCCCGCTTCAAGCTAGGTGACTGGGCAGCCGGCACCGAAGGGCAATTCGACCTCGTCCTCTGCAATCCCCCCTATATCGCCGCCGACGAATCGCTTCCGGCGGAGGTGCGCGAGCACGAGCCGGGCGCGGCGTTGTTCGCCGGCCCCGACGGCCTAGACGATTATCGCATCATCGCGTCCCAGCTCCCGCGGCTGATCGCGCCGGGCGGCATGGCGGCGATCGAGATCGGCGCCACGCAGGCCGAAGCGGTGTACGCGTTGCTGACCGCGCAAGGCCTGAAGGTCGAAGTTCGCCGCGATCTTGCCGGGCGCGACCGATGCGTCATCGCCACACCTTGAAAATGACATACTTCGGTTACATATTTCTTCTTGGACAAACGCCCCGCAGCCGCTATTGAGCGCGAAGGGGCAGACGATCTCAATCGACAAGTCGTTGAAATCGCGGGCCTGCCCAATCCATCGTCATTAGGCCGCTCGTCCGGCGGCCATGACAGGCCTTTCGCGCCTCCACCCAAGTTTCGGGTTCGGCGCGGACGGTGCGTGGGATTTGCATCCTCTTGGAGCAAGGCCGGGTTTGTTTTGAACACAAGGACCACAGGACTTTGAACATAAATCGTCAGGCCGGCCGCCGTCGCGGCCGTGGTGGCCAGCGCCAGGGTGGCGGCGGTAATCCCAACGGCAACAATGGGAACCGCATCGACAACCGCGCGCGGGGTAATGCGAACCAGCTCTTCGAGAAGTACAAGACGCTCGCCGCCGAGGCGCAACGTCAGGGCGACCGCGTCAACACCGAATATTATCTGCAGTTCGCGGATCACTATTTCCGTGTGCTCGCCGAGAATCGCAACCGGTTCGAGGAGCAGAATCCGAACCAGGCTCAGCAGCGCCGCGGCCGCGAGGACGCGTTCGATGATGAGGATGAAGGTTACGAGGATGATGGCGCCGAGGGCGAGAGCCAGGAGCCACGCCGCGAGATTCAGGCAGAACCGCGCCGGGAGAGCCGCAACCAGGATCGAGACGATCGTGGCAATCGCGACGACCGCGGCAGTCGTCAGGATCGCGGCAATCGCGAACCGCGCGAGGATCGTGGCAATCGCTATAACGGCAATGCCAATGCCGATGCTGGCGCGAACGGCAACGTGAACGGCTATGCCGAGAACGACACCGACGACGTGAACAGCGTCGAGGTGGCCGAAGTTGCCGCGCCGGTCGAGGACCGTCCCGAGCGCCCGTCGCGCCGTGGTCTTCGCCCCCGCCGCGAGCCGCGTGCGGTCGAGGCGACCGAAGGCGAGACGTTCGACGCCTCGCTGCTGCCGCCGTCGCTCGGCATTTCGGCCGGCACCGAAGGCGAGGAAGAACCCGCCCCCAAGCCACGCCGCCGCCGCACGCCGCGCGCTGCCGCGACCGAACCGGCCGCCGACGCCGCCGAATGATTGCCGTCACCCCAGCGAAGGCTGGGGTCTCGTGCAATATCTCGATTGCCTGAAATCCCAGCTTTCGCTGGGACGACGGAATGAAACGCCCGGCCGGATCCATTCCGCCGGGCGTTTTGTTTTTCGGGAGGACGTGCCGCGGGCGGTGTCCGTGAAGGCAACTATCGACCCAATTGCGGAGCTTGGCGCCTTGGCTACTATAGCTCGTATGAAGACGGCCGATGCCATCGCAAGCGAGTTGGCCGACGAGTGGTTGGCTATGATGTCAGCAGTCTCGTGGGCAGATCATGCCAGGTCAATAATTCGGCGCGCGTCGGCGCCTTGCGGGGAGACTACTTCGCTTCAGACCGAGGTCGTCCTTCTCGATGTGAGCGATTCTTATAAGTGGGTCACCGACAGCGCGGGCGATATAGAGCTGACAATTGAAGTCTTTGACGACCCGGACCAGCCTCCGCTTGCGACCCGTATAAACATCATCAAACGCTCCTATTGAACAGCAGCCACCGCTTTTTCCGCCCTCCCGGTGACGGCTCTCAGCTGCGTGATTGCGTCAATCTCCGCGATCGCTTCGAAATGATACGACATCGCACCTTTCGCGATCTTTCAGCTTCCGTTCGCCCGCCAACACGCTAGCTTCGCCCCAAACAAGACAAGGGGATGAAGATGCGCGCACTGGCGGTTTCGGTCTTGTTGCTGGCGCCGGGCGCCGCGTTGGCGCAGACCGCGCCGCAGCCCTCGGCGCAGGGCGACGTCTCGGTCACGATCTACAATAACGACCTCGCACTGATCCAGGATACCCGGCGGCTGACCCTAGCCAATGGCGTCAACCGCCAGGAATTTCCCGACGTCTCCGACCGCATCCGGCCGGAGACGGTGCGGCTGTCGGTCGACGGCGCGTCGATCGTCGAGCAGAATTTCGACTATGATTTGTTGTCGCCGAGCGCGCTGATCCAGAAAGCGGTCGGCCAGACCATCACGCTGGTCCGCACCAACCCGGCGACCGGCGCCGAGACGCGCGAGCGGGCCAAGGTGCTGGCGACCAATGGCGGCGTCGTGCTCCAGATCGGCAGCGCTATCGAGGTGCTGCGCGACGACGGGCTGCCAGTGCGCGTGGTCTATGATTCGCTGCCGCCCAATCTGCGCGCGCGGCCGACCCTGTCGATCTCGCTCGATGCCTCGGGCGGTGGCACGCGGCCGGCGACGCTCAGCTATTTGACTACCGGGCTCGGCTGGAACGCCGATTATGTCGCCTTGTTCGACGAAGCGAAGAGCACGATCGACGTCCAGGGTTGGGTGACGCTGCGCAACGAAAACAATGTCGCGTTCACCAATGCCGATACCGTGCTGGTTGCGGGGGCACCGGGGCAAGGCGGCGGCAATGCCGGCATGGCGCCGGGTACCCTGCCGGGTACCGAGCGTTCGGGGCGTGCCCGGCTGGGCGATTTCTACCTCTATCCGGTCGGGCACCGCATCACTATCGCGCCCAATCAGCAGAAGCAGGTGAGCTTTCTGTCGGTCGGCGGGGTGCCGGCGAAGAAGCTCTATCAATATCGCAACGATTGGTACGGATCGTCGAGCGATCCGGTCAGCGCGGCCACGGTGCTGAGCTTCTCGAGCTCGAAGGATGGCGGGCTCGGCGACGCGCTGCCCGCAGGCACAGTCCGCGTCTATATCCGAGACGCCAAGGGCCAGCCGCAGTTCATCGGCGAGAACCGGATCGACCACACGCCGATGGGATCGACCCTGGCGATCCGCACCGGCGAAGCGTTCGACGTCAAGGTCAAGCCGGCGGTCGACAAGCGCGAGAAGATCAACAGCGGCGAATGGGAGCGGACGGAGAAATTCCGCGTCTCAATCGACGGCGGAAAGCCGACCACGGTCGAGCGTGAAGATGAAGTCACTTATTGGCGCACGACGATGAGCTATACGGTCACCAACGCGCGGCCCGAGCCGGTCACCGTCGACCTGGTCCAGGCCGGGCTCGACCGCAGCTATTGGCACGACACCCGCGTCTCGAGCGAATCGATCAAGGGCGAGCAGCGGTCGCTCGATGAGCGGCTATGGCATGTGACGGTGCCGGCCAATGGGTCGACCGTGCTGACCGTCGCGTTCGACACCCGGTACTGACGGCGGGATCTGCGCGATGCGCGCCGCCTTGCTGTTGCTGCTCGTGCTGGCCGGCGCCATGCCGGCGCGCGCGCAGACGGTCGTCACGTCCGCCGGTCCCGACAAGGTGTCGGTCACACTCTATCGCGACCCCAATCGCGACACGCAACGCGCGATCAACCGGTCCTATCCGCAGGGCTTCGCGCTGATCACCGAGACGCGCACGGTGACCATCCCCGCCGGGCCGGCGGTGATCCGGTTCGAAGGCGTCGCGGGCAACATCTTGCCGGAAAGCGCCTTGGTGTCGGGACTGCCCGGTGGGGTCGAGGAGAAGAATCTCGACGCCAATCTGTTGTCGCCGCGATCGCTGTTCGACCGCGCGCTGGGCCGCCGCGTCCTCGTCCGCCGCACCAATCCGGCGACGGGCAAGGCGAACTTGCTACAGGCGACCTTGCGGTCGTCGTCGGCGGGAGCCGCTGTGCTCCAGTTCGGCGGCGCCTATGGCGACCTCAGATGTTCCGGGCTGCCCGAAACGATCGTCTATGACGGCGTGCCCGAAGGCTTGTCGGCCAAGCCGACGCTGGCCGTGAGGACGACGGCCAAGTCCGAACGCCAGGTGACGCTGACCTTGTCCTATTTGTCGGGCGGGTTCGACTGGCAGGCGGATTACGTCATCGCGATGCGCAAGGACGGGCAAAGCGCCGATCTGTTCGCATGGATCACGTTGGCGTCGACCGACGTCACCAGCTTCGTCGACGCCGATACCCAGGTCGTCGCGGGCAAGATCAATCGCACCGCGAACAGCAATTACGGCCCGCGCAATTCCGTCTCGGCCAGCTACCTGCCGCTGCAATGCTGGCCATTGCCGGAATATGATCTCGAGAACGAGAATGTCAGCGATCAATTGCAATCGGTGCCCGCGCCGCCGCCGCCGCCGCCACCGCCGGCCCCCGAACCGATGGAACTCGTAGTCTCCGCAAGCCGGGCCGGGTTTATGGCCGACGCGAAAGTGGCGACGGTCGAGGCGCTCGGCGACCTCAAACTCTATCGCTTCCCGACCCGCGTCACCGTCGCCTCGCAATCGCAGAAGCAGGTCGGCCTGATGAACAAGCCCGGCGTCAAACTCGCGCCGGTCTATGTCAGCGATATCATGCGCGAGAACGCCCAGACGGCATTGCTACTCCGCGGCAAGAATAATGCCGCCAACGGGCTCGGTGCCGCGATGCCGGCGGGCAAGGCCGCGGTTTTCAGCGACGTGGGCGGACAGATGCTGCTGGTCGGCGAATCCGCGATCGACGACAAGGCCCTAGATGAGTTGGTCGAATTCCGCATGGGCCGGCCGCAGAGCGTATCGGCGCAGGTGGTGGGTACACGCCGCCGTCCCGACGACCGCACCATCGCTTATGCGTTGACCGTCACCAACGACCAGCCCTGGCCGGTAACCTATGAGGCCAAGATCCATCTCTACGATTACGAGAAGATGGCGCGATCGAGCAGCCGGCTGGGGAGGAAGGACGGCGCCTCTTTCTGGACGACCGTGGTTCCGGCCAACGGCATCGCGACCCTGTCCTATGCGGTGCGCGACGATCGCAAGCGGTAGGTTGCCCAGCCTCGCTCGGGTATCCGCAGCCTTCAGCGCGGCTGGCAGGCGGGTCGTTTGAGCTTGCCGAAATGCCCGCTAAGGCAGGGGCGATGCAACGGCTCGCGATTTACGACATGGACAAGACGATCACCCGATCGCCGACCTGGATGCCGTTCCTGCGCGCCTGGGTCAGACGGCGGCCGTGGCGGCTCGCGGCGCTGGCGGCCAGCGCCGCGCCGGCCGCGCTCTATCTCGGCAAACGCATCGATCGCGCGCGATTGAAGGAAATGACCCAGCGGTTGGTGATGGGGCAGGGGGCCGCAACCGCCGCGGTCGAACGCGTCGCCGGGCGCTTCGCCGCCAACATTGTCACTGGGAAAGTGTGGGACGATGCGCGCGCGCAAATCGCGGCCGACCGTGCGGCCGGCTATCGCGTGGTGATGGCGACCGCCTCCTATGATTTCTACGTCCGTCCGATTGCCGCTGCCTTGGGCATCACCGATGTCATCGCCACGCCGTCGACTCTCGAACATGGCCGTCTGCGGCCGCGCATCGCGGGCGAGAATTGCTATGGCGACGCCAAGCTAAGGATGATCGAGGCGTGGATGGCGCGGGAGGGGATCGCGCGCGCCGACGCGCATGTCCGTTTCTACTCGGATCACGTGTCCGATGCCCCGACGCTCGATTGGGCGGACGAAGCCTTCGCGGTCAATCCGCACGCGCCGTTGCTAGCGCTGGCCCGGGAGAAGGGTTGGGACGTGCTGCGCTGGCGATAGAGTCGGCTCTCGCTTGGCGAGAGGGGAGTTCCGACGCCTAAAGAAGCACATCCACAGCGTGGATGACGAGCCCGACCAGCCCGCCGACCAAAGTGCCGTTGATCCGGATATATTGCAGGTCGCGCCCCACCGCATTCTCCAGCCGTCGCGTGATCGTTTGCGCGTCCCATCCGCGCACCGTTTCCGACACCAGCCGGACGATTGCGTCACCATAATCGGCCGCCGCGCCGACCGCGGCGCGCCGCGCGAAACGGTTGATCGTGCTGGCGAGCTCGGGATCCTCCTGCAACGTCGTGCCGAGCTGGTGGAGTGCCTCGCCGAACCGTCCGGCCATCATCGCATCGGGATCGCGCGCGATCTTCAGCATGGCGCCGCGCATCTGCTCCCAGATGCCCTGCCACCAGTCCGACAGCGCCGGATTGTCGAGCATCTCGGCCTTGAATCCCTCGACCCGCTCGCGCATCACCGGGTCGAATTGCAGGTCATGCGCGAGTTGCGCCAGGCCTTCCTCGGCCTTGGCGCGCAACGGGTGGTCAGGTTGGGACGCCATGTCCTGGATCATACCGTCGAGACCGGCGATGATCTTGTTGGCCAAGGTCTCGTCGAGCCCGGTCCAGCGCATCAGCGACCCGGCACGCTCATGCACCATCGCGCGGATCACCGGCTCGTTGGCCGACAGCACCTTGGCCGCCCATTTGATGATGCCGTCGAGCAGAGGCACATGGCGGTTGTCGGCGATCGCCGCGCTCAGCGCATTGCCCAACAATGGCGAGATTTCGAGCGAGCGCAGCCGCTGCGCCAGCGTCGTCCGTACCATCCCGCCAAGCCGTTCCTGGTCGAGCGATT
>NZ_BCYU01000089.1 GCF_001598355.1 Sphingomonas asaccharolytica NBRC 15499 | reverse complement strand
GTGCCTCAAGCCAGTCGCCCGCGGAAAGGCCCCACCCCAACCCCTCCCCTGAAGGGGAGGGGCCTAGATAATGACAGCCCCTGCCATCCATCTTTGGCGCCTGCTCAAATGGGGCCGCATCCTCGCGCGCCACGGGGCGCTCAAGGGAATCGAGCGCGATCCCAATACGCCGGCCAGTGTGCGCCGGTTGGTTCGAGTCGCGCGGTTCGGCGCGCGGGTACCCGCCGTGCCGCGCTATGCCGATGCTTTCCAGGCAATCGGTCCCGCCGCGATCAAGCTGGGCCAGACGCTGGCGACTCGCCCCGATCTGGTCGGTGAGGAAGCGGCGCACGACCTGATGCGCTTGCAGGACGCGCTGCCCCCGCTTCCTTATGCGACGATCAAGGCGGCGATCGAACGCGGCCTGGGCCGCCCGGTCGACGAGGTGTTCGCCTCGATCGACGAGGTCCCGGTCGGCGCCGCCTCGATCGCGCAGGTCCATCGCGCCGTCACCCCGGACGGGCGTCAGGTCGCGGTCAAGGTACTGCGTCCGGGCGTCGAAGACGAGTTCGCCCGGGCGATCGACACTTATCAATGGGCCGCGGCGCAGGTCGAGGGGTTGGGCGGTGAACTCGCCCGGTTGCGCCCGCGCCTGGTCATCGAGACGTTCAAGCGCTGGACCTTGCGCGAACTCGACCTGCGGCGCGAGGCCGCCTCCGCATCCGAACTCGCCGAGTCGATGCGCGCGGAACCCGATTACCAAGTTCCGGCGATCGATTGGCAGCGCACGACCGGCAGCGTGCTGACGCTCGAATGGATCGACGGGATCAAGCTGACCAATCGCGAGGCGCTGATCGCCGCGGGGCACGATCCCAGCAAACTCGCCGGAATCCTGGTCAACGCCTTTCTGCGCCAGGCGATTTCGGAAGGGTTCTTCCACGCCGACATGCATCAGGGGAATCTGTTCGCGACTCCCCAGGGCCATATCGCCGCGATCGATTTCGGCATCATGGGACGGATCGATCGGCGCGCGCGCGTCTGGCTGGCGGAAATCCTCTACGGCCTGATCACCGGCAATTATCAGCGCGTCGCCGAAATCCATTTCGAGGCGGGATACGTTCCCCCGCATCACAATGTCGGCGAGTTCGCCACCGCCTTGCGCGCGGTCGGTGAGCCGATGCGCGGACTGCCGGTCAAGGATATGTCGGTCGGGATGATGCTCGACGGGCTGTTCCGCATCACCCGCGATTTCGACATGCAGACCCAGCCGCATCTGCTGCTACTGCAGAAGACGATGGTGATGGTCGAGGGCGTTGCCACCAGCCTCGATCCCGAGATCAACATGTGGGACACCGCCGCACCGTTCATCCGCGAATGGATACGGACCGAATTGGGTCCGGAGGCGGCGATCGGCGACCGGCTGATCACCGATTTGCGCACGCTGATGCGGCTGCCCGAACTGATCCGCAACATCGAAGCGCGCTTTCCCTCGCCCGGCGGCGCGCCGCCTGCGCCTCCTTTGCGCGAGATCGAGGTCGTGCGCTTGGGCGGTGGCTGGCGCTATGTCGCCGTCGCACTGCTGAGCGCCGCAATCTCGGTCGCCGCGACCTGGTGGTTCCTCCACGGATGAGCGTCTGGCTGGCCGAACCGTCGCGCTTCGCCGGCCTGTCGAAAGGCAAGGCGCGGCTCGCGCTTGTCGGGTTGGTCCTGCTGCTGCTCGCGACGCTGACCGCGCTCACCGTGCCCGGACCGCCGGCCGTCAGCGGCGATTCGGCCAAGCGCGGCGACGACCAGGCGGACATCGTCCTTTACGAAGCGATCGTGGACGGCGTGCGCCATGGCGGCAATTATTACGCGGTCGCGGCGCAGGAGCTGCGGCGGGGCGATTATCCGTTGCGGCCGTTCATCACCTTCCGCCTGCCGACGCTGGCGGTGGTCCAGGCGTTGATGCCGCATTGGGCGGTGGTCGGCCTGCTCTGGGCGCTCGCCGCCGGCGTCATGGTCGCCTGGTTCAATCGACTGCGTCCCGCGTTCGCGCGACCGCCGCCCTTGTTCATCGCGATGGTCCTGCTCGCGGGCGGGATGGGCGCGTTCATCCAGGCCGATCTCGCCGCGTTCCACGAAGTGTGGGCCGGCCTGTTGATCGCGCTCAGCCTCGCGGTGCGCCGCCCGGGCCATTGGGTCGCCGCCGTCGGCATCGGCGCAATCGCCTTGCTGATCCGCGAGACCAGCGCGCTTTATGTGGGGATCATGGTCGTGCTCGCCTGGCTCGAAGGCGACCGGCGCGAGGCGCTCGGCTGGGCCGGCGCGCTGGGCTTGCTCGCGATCGCCGTCGCCGCGCATGCTTATGCCGTCGCCCAGGTCGTGACGCCGGTCGACCCCGCCTCGCCCGGCTGGGCCGGCATGCTCGGCTTCGGCTTCTTCGTCGAGGCGCTGACCCTGTCGACGGCGCTCCGCCTGGCGCCGATGTGGCTGGCGGCAGTGCTGATGGGGTTCACCTTGTTCGGCTGGGCGGCGTGGCGCGACCTCACCGGCATCCGCGCGCTGTCGACCTTTACCGCTTATGCCGCGTTGATCGGCCTGTTCGGGCGGGTCGACACCTTCTATTGGGGACTGATGGTGGCGCCCGCGATCCTGATCGGCTTGGCCTTTGCGCCTGACGGGGTGAAAGACCTGGTCGTCGCTGCCTTCCCCAAGCGCCGCAAGATCACGGTCACGAGGCTCACTCCATGAAGCGCATCCTGTTGATCGTCGGCGGCGGCATCGCAGCCTATAAGGCTTGCGAGCTGATCCGGCTGGCCAAGAAGGCCGGGATCGGCGTCAAATGCGTCCTGACCGCGGGGGGAGCGCATTTCGTCACCCCGATGACGCTCGCCGCTCTGTCCGAGGAACAGGTCTATACGACCTTGTGGGACCTCAAGGACGAGACCGAGATGGGGCATATCCAGCTCAGCCGAGAGGCCGATCTGATCGTCGTCGCGCCCGCTACTGCCGATTTGATGGCCAAGATGGCGGCGGGGATCGCCGACGATCTCGCCACCACCTTGCTGCTCGCGACCGACAAGTCGGTGTTGGCTGCGCCGGCAATGAACTGGCGGATGTGGACGCACCCGGCGACAAAACGCAACGTCGCGACTCTGCGCGGCGACGGCGTCACGGTGATGGAGCCCGACGAGGGCGCGATGGCGTGCGGCGAATTCGGTCCCGGGCGCCTGCCCGAGCCGCCGGCGATCCTGGCCGCGATCCAGGACAAGCTCGCCGGCTGAATGCTGACCGGCAAGCACATCATCGTCACCGCCGGCCCGACCCACGAGCCGATCGATCCGGTGCGCTACATCGCCAACCGATCGTCAGGGAAACAGGGATTCGCGATCGCGGGAGCGTTGGCGGCGCTTGGTGCGCGCGTAACGTTGATCGCCGGCCCGGTAACTCTGTCCACACCTCCGGGCGTCGACCGTATCGACGTCGAAACCGCGCTCGAGATGAGTACCGCGGTCGATGCCGCCCTCCCCGCCGATGCCGCGGTGATGGTTGCCGCCGTGGCGGATTGGCGAGTCGCCCCATCCCCACAGAAGATCAAGAAAGGCGCGAACGGCCCACCTATTCTCCACCTGGTGGAAAACCCCGACATCCTCGCGGCGCTTGCCCGCAACCCACGCCGCCCGCGCCTGGTCGTCGGCTTCGCCGCGGAAACCGAGCATGTGGTCGACCACGCCCGCGCCAAGCTGGCCAGGAAAGGCGCCGACTGGATCGTCGCCAATGACGTGTCGGGCGACGTGATGGGTGGCGACGCGAACACCGTGCACATCGTCTCGACCGACGGCGTCGAGAGCTGGGACAAGCTGCCCAAGGGCGATGTCGCCACGCGGCTCGCGGGCCGAATCGCTGCCGCGCTCGATTAGAGCGTCATCGCCATAAACACGGTGCCCGGCGGTGTCGGCGCGTAATAAGGTTCGATCCGCCCGAACCCGAGCCCTTCGTACAGCGCGATCGCGCTGGTCATCGACGGCAAGGTGTCGAGCCGGAGCTCGCGATAACCGCGATCGCGCGCCGCCGCGATTATCGCTTCGGCCAACGCGCGGCCGAGCCCCAGGCCGCGCGCCTCGGGCATCAGGAATAGCCGCTTCATCTCGCACGTCTCATCGTCGAGCGGCCGCAACGCGATGCAGCCGAGCGGCGCGCCACCTTCATCGCGAGCCAGCAGCAGCGCGCCCTTGGGGCCCGCATATTTGCCGGGCAACTCGGCGAGCTCTGTCGCGAAACCCTGATAGGCGAGATCGACCGGCAAAGACGCCGCATAGCCTTCGAACAGGTCGGAGACGGCGCGTAAGTCGTCCGTCGTAGTGGCGGTATCTATCTGGAATCGATCGATCATGTGCACATTGTGGGGCCATCTGTGTGGCGCTTGCAACTCATCTTTCCCCTTCGCCGCCCTGGCCCCTACAACGCTTGGCCATGATCTCGATTCGGCTATGCCGCATTGACGCTGCTGCCGTCGCAAAGGTGACCCTGACCAGATGACTTCGCCCATTCGTATCGCCGTCAAGCGCTTGCCTCATGGCGGCGATCTGCCGCTTCCCGCTTATGCCACCGCCGGCGCCGCCGGAATGGACGTGGTCGCGGCCGAATCCCTGACGCTCGCCCCCGGCGCCCGCCACGCAGTCGCGACCGGCTTCGCGATCGCCATTCCCGAAGGCTATGAGGTTCAGGTCCGGCCGCGGTCGGGCCTGGCGCTCAAGCATGGCGTGACCTGCCTGAACACGCCGGGCACGATCGACCATGACTATCGCGGCGAGGTGAAAGTGATCCTCGCCAATCTGGGCGACGAGCCGTTCGAGATCGGCCGCGGCGACCGCATTGCCCAACTCGTTCCCGCCCCGGTCCAACGCGCGACGCTCGACGAAGTGGCCGATCTCGACGACACTGATCGAGGTAGTGGCGGTTTCGGCTCTACTGGTCGATGATCGGCGAATGATGTTCGGATTCTTGCTGCTCTTTCAGGCGGCCGTGGCCACGGTCGTCCCGACGGCTGTCCCCAGCGACTGGTCGAAACTGCCCGACCTCCGGCTGACGACGACGCCTGATTATGCGGCGATAATGACCAAGTTCGTCCATGACGAGATCGCCGCGGGCCGGTGTGCCACGCCCGCCCCGGTCAACGGCAAGACGAGCATCAAGGTCGACATGGTGGTGCTCATATCGTCGGCCAGTGGCGAGGCGGTGAAGATCGTGCCCAGGGCGATCAATTGCCCGACCGTCGAGCAATTCGCCGCGGGCGTCATCCAGAAGGCGACGCGCGGCAACATCGCCGGTCCGCCGCCGACCGCCGACAGCTGGTACCATACCGGCGTCACCCTTACATGGGGACCGTGAGCCTCTCCACGACCATTCTTTCCGATACCGACCTCTCGCGGTTCGCCCGGCATATCGTCTTGAAGGAAATCGGCGGGGCGGGGCAGTTGGCCTTGCGCCGCGCCCATGTCGTGGTGATCGGTGCGGGCGGGATCGGATCGCCGGCGCTGCAATATCTCGTCGGAGCCGGTATCGGGCGGATCACGATCGTCGACGACGATGCGGTCGACCTCTCCAATCTCCAGCGCCAGACCTTGTTCGGCGCCGCCGATATCGACACGGCCAAGACGGATGCCGCGGCCGCCGCGCTCGCCAGACTGGATCCAGATGTGACGATCGACCGCCGCCGCGCGCGGATCGATCCCGACAATGTGCGCGAGATTCTGGCCGGGGCCGATGTCGTGCTCGACGGCACCGACAATTTCGCGACGCGCCTGGCCGTCGCCGATGCCGCACTGGCGCTGCATATCCCGCTCGTCTCGGCCGCAGTCAGCCAGTTTGAGGGCCAGCTCGGCGTCTATCGCGGCTGGGAAAGCGACAAGCCCTGCTATCGCTGCTTCGTCGGACACGACCCCGACCGCGAGGGCGTCAGCTGCGCCGATGTCGGCGTGCTCGGCGCGATGGCCGGCGTGATGGGCAGCCTGGCTGCTCTTGAGGTCATCCGGGCGATCGTGCCGTTCGGCGAGGACACCGCCGGCACCTTGCTGCTCGCCGACGGCTTGTCGCTCAGGTTCCGTACCATCCGCTTGCCAAAGGATCCGGGCTGTCCGGGCTGCGCGGACTAGACGCGGTTGCGGCACAACTTAAACGGTTGCCAAGGATCGGCATCGAAGCAACGAAGCTGGAAAGATTAACCGCGTCCGATCCGATCCAAACTCCAGTTATCGGCGGTCCAGCGCTCGCCATGAGCGATATACCAATCGACCGTCGCCGCCAGCCCTTCGGTAAAGCCGATCACCGGCGACCATCCCAGTTCGCGCTCAATCTTTGTCGGGTCGATAGCATAGCGACGATCATGGCCGGGGCGATCATCGACGAACCGGATCAAGTCGCGCCGCCGCCGTCGGATCGGCAGGCGTTTGTCGAGCAAATCGCAAATCAACGCGACCATCGCGACATTGCTATGCTCCTCGCGCGCGCCGATCGCATAGGTCTCCCCAACCCGTCCGCGTTCGAATACTGCCTGCAGAGCGGCGGCATGATCGTCGACATGCAGCCAGTCGCGGACATTGGCGCCGGTGCCGTAGACCGGCAGCATCTCGTTGCGCAGCGCCTTCAGAATAGTGAGCGGAATCAGCTTCTCGGGCGCTTGGAAAGGGCCGTAATTGTTGGTGCAATTGGTCACGACGACCGGAAGCCCATACGTGTGATGCCACGCTCGAACGAGGTGGTCGGAGGCCGCCTTCGACGCTGAATATGGCGACGAAGGGTGATAGGCTGATATCTCGCTGAACGTGCCGGGGGCGGAGCCCAGATCGCCGAACACCTCGTCGGTCGACACGTGATGGAAGCGGAATTTGCGCTTTGCCGCGTCGCCTAGCCCTTCCCAATAGCCGCGCGCTGCCTGCAACAGTTCGTAGGTTCCCACGATATTGGTTTCGACGAAAGCGCCAGGACCGTCGATCGACCGGTCGACATGGCTCTCCGCCGCGAGATGCACGATCGCCTCGATGCGCTCGCCCCCAAGCAGGTCCGACACCAGCCTGCGATCGGCGATGTCGCCCCGCACGAACCGGTAATTGGCTTTTCCAGCAGCCTCTCCGATCGCGGCAGGCGCAGCGGCATAGGTCAGCTTGTCAAGATTGATCACGCGCATCCCCTGCGCGATGAGCCGCCGCACCAGCGCGGACCCGATGAACCCTGCGCCGCCAGTGACAAGCACGGTCCGCGTCGGCGCCCCAAATCCCACGTGCAGAGTCACACCGCCATCTTCCGCAGATAGTTGCCATAATCGGTGACGCCCATTTGCGTCGCACGATTTAATATCGTCGCCCGATCGAGATAGCCGAGTTGCAGGCCGATCTCCTCTGGACAAGCGATCTTGACCCCGCTGCGCAACTCGATTGCGCGGACAAAGCTCGACGCCTCGTACAGGCTGTCATGCGTGCCGGTGTCCAGCCACACGTTGCCGCGCCCCAATAGGCTGACCGTCAGGTCGCCGCGTGCCCGGTAGGCGTTGAGGACGTCCACGATTTCGGTCTCGCCCCGTGCTGAGGGTTCCAGTCCTTTGGCGATCGAGACCACCTCGGGGTCGCAGAAATAAAGTCCCGTGACCGCCCAATTAGTCTTGGGCGCGGCAGGCTTTTCCTCGATCGACGTGACTGTGCCGTCGGGCTCGAACGATACCACGCCATACCGTCCCGGGTCGGTGACTTGATAAGCGAAGACGGTCGCGCCGCTGGACCGGGCCGCCGCCTCACGGCAGCGCGTGCCCAGTTGGTCGCCGTGAAAGAGGTTGTCGCCCAGAATCAAGGCGCAGCCCTGTCCATCGAGAAAGCGCTCCCCGATGACGAACGCCTCGGGCAGGCCGCTCGGTTCGGCCTGTTCGGCATAAGACAAGGAAAGGCCGAACGCACTGCCGTCGCCCAGCAGCGCCTCAAACGCTGGAAGGTCGCGCGGCGTGGTGATGATAAGGATTTCGCGGATGCCTGCCAGCATCAGGATCGACAGCGGATAATAGATCATCGGCTTGTCGAACACGGGCAGCAACTGCTTCGACACTGCCAGCGTCGCCGGATAAAGGCGAGTGCCGCGCCCGCCCGCTAGGATGATCCCCCTCATCCCGCCAGCCCTAGCATCGAAGCGTTAAAGCAAGGAAAAGGGACGACGTCAGCTGGGACGCGCAAGCCCAGCGCAAGGCGGCAGAACCCTATAGAGTGTCGATGAACTTCCGCACCGCCGGGCCGATTTCCGGGCGATCGAGCGCCAGCGCGATGTTCGCCTGGATATAGCCGGCCTTGTCGCCGCAGTCGAAGCGGCGCCCGCCGAACTTATAGGCATGGAAAGGCTGGCCGCCGATCATCTGCGCCATCGCGTCGGTCAGCTGGATCTCGCCGCCCGCGCCCTTCCCCTGCGTCTCCAGCACCCGCATAACTTCCGGCTGCAGGATATAACGACCCGGGATCATCAGGTTCGACGGCGCGGTCCCGAGCGCAGGCTTTTCGACCAATGCCGTCACTTCGACCAGATTGCCGTCCTGCCGTCCCGGTGAGATGATACCGTAGCGGTCGGTCTCCTGCGGCGGGACTTCATAGCCGCAAACCAGATTGCCGCCGACCCGATTATAGGCGTCGACCATCTGCTTCATGCAGCCGGGCTGGCCGACCATCAATTCGTCGGCCAGGAAGATCGCGAACGGCTCATCGCCGACGATATCGCGCGCGCACCACACGGCATGGCCCAGCCCCATCGGCTCCTGCTGGCGGACATAGGCGACGGCGCCGGGCTTCAGACGCGTTTGATGCAGTATTTCCAGCGATTTGCCGCGATGCGCCATCGTCGTTTCGAGCTCGTAGGCGATGTCGAAATGATCCTCGATCGCCGATTTGCCGCGGCCGGTGACGAAGATCATCTGCTCGATCCCCGCCTCGAGCGCTTCGTCGACCGCATATTGGATCAACGGGCGATCGACGATCGGCAGCATCTCCTTGGGAAGCGCCTTGGTCGCGGGCAGGAATCGGGTACCGAGCCCCCCGACGGGGAACACGGCCTTGCGCAGCGGCTTGATCGACATTCAATTCTCCTGGCGGGCGCGCATAGGGCTCCGCGCCCTCCGCGAAAAGCGCATTCTTATCAAATTTCGCGGCGCTCTTCGATAAGGGCTCCGACTTTGGGCGCTGCGATTGAATCCTAGTTATAGCGAACTAGGTGGGCGATCGATTATCGCGCGAGACGAAGTGCGCGAGATCGCGTAAGAGCACTTACCCAGCAACATCCGCGATTAGTCGACTTAGATCGAGCCCGGATTGCCCCTAGTCGTTTATGCAAAAAAATCTCTAGCGCACGGTTATGTGTCAGGCGACGAGACGCCTCGACTCGGTGCCCTGCGTCGCGGGCTTGAGGAAATGCTGCTTCCACATTTCGTGGATGAACGGCTGCCACAAATTCCCGCCGAGGCCGAGGTCGCCGGTGCGGATGCGATCGAGCACCTTGAGCCACCATTTATGGTCCCAGATGTCGGATTGGCGGAACGGGGTCGAGGTCAGCGTATCCTGCATCAGCTCGATGAACGCGGGCGAGGTGAACCAGTGGTCGTGCGGCGGACGGAAACCTTGGTTGTTCCAGCGCGTGGCGATCGCTTCGGGCAGGAATTCGCGCAGGCCATCGCGGATTGGGCGCTTAGTCTGGACATCGCCCATGATCAGCTCGGGCGGCAGCGACAGGACGAATTCGGACAGACGATGGTCGCAGAACGGCAGGCGCACCTCCCGCGAATGCGCCGTCGAATTGCGGTCGCCATAGCGCAGCAGCGTGGTCAGGAAGCGCTCGAAACTGTCTTCATAAAGCGCGTCGCGCAGCGGATCGCCGCCGCCATGGTCGTTGCGCCCCCTTTGCTCGGACACCGCCTCGCTATAGCCGGGCTTCAATCCGAAGCGAATGTCCGAGCCGCGATTGAGTATGTGCGCGAGCGCGTGGCGCAGCCGCTGTGGCACCGCGGACTTCATCCGCATCGCGCGGCCGATCTGCGCGGCGGGATAGCGGCGTTCGATCTCGGGCAGTTCGCGCGCCAGCCGCGCGGTCTCACCGCGCGCCATGAGTGAGCGGATGTAGAAAGCGAAATATTGCTCATACCCGCCAATCAGCTCGTCGGCGCCCTGGCCGTCGAGCAGCACGGTGATGTCACGCTGCTTGGCGAGGTGGAACACGCACCATTGCACGAACTGGCTCGACGATCCGACCGGCAGTTCGTTGTGCCACATGAAGCTGGGCAGATCGGTAATGAAGCGGTCGGCGGTTGGCTCGACGATATGGCTGACCACGCCCGCGGCGTTCACCACATGCTCAGCGAAATGCCATTCGTCGGCGGGCGTGCCCGGAAAGCGGCCGGTGAAGGTATGATAGACCGCGTCCGGCCCAAGCAGATGGCGTACCGCGCCGACGATCGCCGACGAATCGAGCCCGCCCGACAGGCACGACCCGATTTCGACGTCCGAGCGCATGCGGATGCGGACCGAATCGACGAACAGGTCGCGAAACTCGGCCATCGCGTCCTTCGGGTCGGCGAATTTGCGCTCGCGCGTCAGGTCGATGTCGAAATAGCGCCAGGTCTTGCTCTCCAGCGTGGCGCAATTGACCACCATCGCCTCGCCCGGGAGCAATTGTTCGATCGCGGTGAAGACGGTCTGACGCTGGCGGTCGGCGCTCGATCCGGGCTGGCAGGTTTCGGTAGCGACGCGCAGTTCGTCGTGATCGTGGGGCACGCCCGGCAACGCGAGCAGTGCCTTGTACTCGGATCCGAAGGCGAAGAAGCGGTCGCGCATCGTGTAGAGGAACGGCTTTTCGCCATAGCGATCGCGCGCGCACAGCATCATCCGCTGGCTGCGGTCGTACAGCGTCAGCGCGAACATGCCGTTGAGTTTCGACAGCACACCGACGCCCCAGGCGCGATAGCCCTCGATGATGACTTCGCTGTCGCTTGCCGATTGGAAGGTCGCGCCGGCGGCAAGCAACTCGCTCCTAAGCTCAATATAATTGTAGATCTCGCCGCTAAAGATCAGCACGTAGCGGCCATCGGCCGAGTGCATCGGCTGATCGCCGGCGTGGGTGATGTCGATGATCGACAAGCGGCGATAGCCGAACCAGACGTGGTCGGCCGAATCATGCCAGCTGTTGTCGCCGTCCGGGCCGCGATGTGCGATCAGGTCGAGCGCTGCGTGCGCGTTCCCACGGTCTATTGCGTCCCTCGACGCCACCCCCAAGATGCCGCACATGCCATTTGCCCTCTACTCATGCCACCATGCTAGCGACGACCACGACGACCGCCGCGGCACGCCATCTCCCCGCTAATCAGTTGATTTATCGCCATAAAAAATCGAGCACGGCAACCTCGGTTCATCCGTCACAAATTTGTTGGCGGCGCGCGGAGCAATCCATACACGCGCTGCCGCGTAGCACCGGCCGCAGCGCCCTGCGGCAGCGTGAAGGTTTTGCCGGCGAGATCGAGCGACAAAATCAGATTTTGCAGGTAATTGATATGCGTTTCGAGGTGGGGGTTAACGAAGACTCGGTCCCCGTCGGCAACCTCGATTGACCCGAGCGGCGAGCCGTTCCCGCGCTCGAATGCAGTTACACTGGAGCTGGCGCCTAAATAGGTTGCGAAGGAAGGAAGTGCTGGAGTGGAGTAGCCCGAATAGTAACACGCAAAGGCATCGGCGTCCCCCATAACAGTTCCGTCGAAAAATTCATACCCTCCCCGTACAAAACGGTAGTTATTGAGCGCACGCGCTTTGAATGCGCCGGTTGGGCTGTCGTAGGAGTATATTGCAAACACCGTCCCGCTGGCCGCATGCCGAATAACCGAGCCCGCGCTCCCACCCTGATAAGCAAAGAAGGCATCATTGCCGGCGCCAATGTTGCCTTCAAGACGCAGACGAATCGGGTCAACATCCCCCAACAACTTTGTAGGGTCGGATGTGACCGTCAGGCCTGTCGGACTCAGCGTACCCGCGTATGGCAGCATCGATACGCATTCGTACGGCGCGATACTCGATGGCCGCAAACCGCGAACCCATATCGGGGTTCCGGTGTCGCGCGTTCCGACATCCTGACTCTGGCTGTCGAGCATGATTTGCGCCATATTCGCGCCCGTGCCGAGGTGACGAAGAGCTGCAAAGACTCGATGCTCAGCACGCTTGCCCATCAATCCCGGCACCGTGACACCCAGCGTCGCATTCGCGACATGCGCCATGAACGGAGGGATGTTCTCTACATTTGCCGAGCTGAAACGCGAGGGGGCAATGGCAACTCCGTCCAATCTTAAATTGATCGTGCGGAAATCTGCCACGTAGGGAAAGTTGCTTATTTGGCCGCTTGAAAGTCGTAACGCGGTAGAACAGCCTCCAGCGCTGGAGGGATGGCCCCAGACGAACGGCGGGACTCCGCGGCCGGCCGTATCCTGCAGGCCGAGGTCGATTGTTGCAGAGGCAAGTGTGATCTCGACTTCGCTGGATGACAAGCCATTGCATGTCCCAATTTGCCAGCCGCCCTCGACATACGTTTGTTGGAAGATGGTTGACGTCACGATAGAGGCGGTATGGATTTCCATTAGTCGTATCAGGCCCGAGAAGCTTATGCTCTCCAGCGTGCCCCCGAGCCTGCCATTTCGCCGGCCGTGCCGATTGGTCGTAATGGCGCAATAACAAAGAGCGCCAGAGAGGTATCCAATTCGCTGGTTACGGCCCTGTGAATTGCAATAGGAACCGCCATAGACGCAATAATCGACCGAGGCGTGACGAATTTCGATAAAGTCGCCATTCCCGTCAGTATTGCCAGGGTGAACGATCCAACCCGCCCCGAAGCCACGGAAGGACGCCTCGATGACGACGCCCGAACTGAGGCTCTTAGCGCCACGACCGGCCGAGAGGCCAGTCCAAGCCGGCCAAGTCGGCGTTACATAGGTCGTATAGGGAATGCCAGTCTCAGCATCTGTCCCTGTGATCGCGCCTTGATTGTCGTTGAATCCGTCGATCGTTATCGCGGCATAGGTCGAGTACCTATTGAGCGCACGAGCGTCGGCGGTCGAAGGCAACCAATTGCGCATCACGGTATCGTCAAACGATGGCATTGATCTGTGGCTACAAGCGTCCCCGTCGTTGATATGTTTGAAAAAACTGCCAACAAAGGAAATGCCCGTAATCGAGCCATTTCGCTGCCCAGCGAAGTTGAGCGCGGGCTGATCGCTGAAATTGTTGACCAGCGCTGTGCCTGCAAATGCTTCGTTGCCTGCATAGCGCAAGCCCGCCCCGACTATATGAGCGGAAACGAATTGGTTGCCATATCCAGCATGCAGGGTCGCACAATGGAGGAATGCCCCGGCCCCGATGCGGGCAGGGCACTTCGCAACGTAGATAGAGTAGTCGAGCCACGCTTGGAGCGCCAAAGTGTTGTCGGTACCGCTCCATAGCCCGGTACGAGGGGAGTAAACCGCGTCACCGATCGCCCCCATCATTTCGGCGCAAGGATCGGGCTCGGCCAGTACGGCGCGCTTGTGGCCGGCCATCTGGAACCACCAGATGCCTTGCCCAGCCGCCTGCGGCGTATTGACTACCGACAATGCGGCATAGGCGACGGCATCGCTCACCGGATCGAGCAGCTTGTACCATGCATGACCGAGACCCTTCTGCGAAAATCCTGAGGTAACGATCATGTCGACCCCGGGAGGCGCCGCGATCGTCGTCAATTGGCTGGCTCGCCCTACCGCCAGAATGCTGGCGCCGCGATCGCTACTGACGCCATCGGTACCCGGGACGGTAGGTGCGCGTCCAATATTAGGGCCCACGACAGGCAGAGTCTCATCCCGCGCAGCGCTGTGGCGCTCGGCAATCGCGGGGAAGGCTGCTGCGGCAAGGACGCCGCCACTCATCGTCATCATTTCGCGTCGCTTGATCATCCCGGCCTCGATTCTCTTCGAACTCAACCGTGTCAAAGCATACTGTCAGATCAAAAGGCTCGACCATCGGAAACTAACGCCGCGAGCGCGAGATTGCACTGGCTTTCGCAAAACGACTGCCGCCTCCGTTCACCCGAACCATCCCCTGGCGGGGGCGTACATTGAGCAGCATGAGAGCGACGCCCAGCGAGCTTATCCAGTAACGTTGAATGCCGCTATCGCCAGTACGCAGATGACGCTGCCGGTAACCGATCGCGGCTTGCGCTTTCCGATATCCTTTGCTTCGCATTTGAGAAGCTTCGGATAAGCCCGCGAGTAGGCAAAGACGCGATCGATCGGATGAATCCACCTGAAACTCGTCGGCCGCCAGCAACCACAGCTTCAACTCCACACGAAAACGACTACTTTCTGGGTTAAAAATGAACGGGATCGTGGAAGACGCGCGATTAGCTGGCATATGCAAGACGGCGTCCGCTGGCGACTCATGTCCGATGCAGCTCACTATTTCAAAGCGCCTCATACGCTCCGCGCGATCACTTGGGTCTCACCGGCAATGTGGCGCTGCCAGGCAAAGGTTCGCATAGCAATCTGACCAATAATCAATTCTCCGGGCCCCCACGCATGGCGCTGCGGGACAGCCGCGATATACCCTGTGAAACAAATCGTCCCGCGGCACCAGCAATCCGAAATGGGGGACTTGCGATAAAATAAAACCCGTACATCACCCGCGGCAAAGGGAGCGCTAGGATGTGATCGGTCGCGACCAGCCCAGCCCAGACGTAGTCGAACAAATAACGGGGACGTGAACTCAGTAGCAGGCCCGACGCATGGGCCATCATCTTGTATCGTTGGGGCGCATCAGATTGATTGACGAGCTCGTCACGACCGCGCATCATCTCGTCGGATAGGAAAGCCAGCCATCGTACCCGACGCGACCTCCCGATCCCTTCGGGAATCGGCGTACTGAAGAGTCGGCGAGACTGTAGTAGGGCCAGCTCCATCGCTTGCCCGGCGCCTTCCTTCCTGGCCAAATCGCGCATTGCTATGACGTCCTCGGCGGGCATTCCGGCCAGCAACGCGTTGAAGTCGGCCAGCCATTTGAGCCGGTGCCAGCCGTGCCGCGCGCCATGCATCGCCAGATAGATCATCAACTTGCTGGGAACGAGTGTGGGCAAACCATAGCCTTCGACGCCAATTTTCCGCACGTCGCGCGTCAGGTCGGGCGCGTCCACCAGCCCGCGCGCCGCCAGCGCTCGCCAGTGCAAGTCAATTTGAGCGCGATGCTCGCGATGGACCAGCAGGCATTCCTTGAGCAGATCGACTAGCACCGTCAACCGTCGCCGGTCGAGCGATGCGACAGGCTCGACGAGCTCATAGCCGGCCGCGCTAAGCAGATCCAAGACCGCAGGGACATCGGCAGGATCGACCAACAGGTCGTTATCCAGCGTCTGCTTGATCGTCTGAGTGCCATAGGCGATTTCTCCCACGGCAGCGCCCTTCAGGAATAGATGCCGCACGCCAGCCTCCGTAAGCAATGCGTGGACCCGCACTGCCTCCGCCGCCAGCAGCAGGTTGCGCACCACCAGCCGCCGCCGGTCGTCGGTGAGCACCGGCGGAATCGCGATGCCCGCCGCGGCGAGGCCATGATGGACCAACCCGACCACGCGATGGCGCCGCGCTAACTTCACCAATCGCTGCCGGTCGATTGCTGGTGTACAGGCGCTTCGAATGCCGCCCAGATCGATCGGCCATCGGCAGCAGGCTGCAATCAGCTCGAATTCCGGCGAGGCCGCGTCGCGTGCCATTGTCCCCCGTGAGTGCCCAAATAGCGATTTAAAATGCTAGACGTCTCTTGCTCTTGTCTCCCCTCGCGGACAAGAAGCGTCAGTCCGAATTAATCAGGCCCTAGTCGAGTATCGCTGAAAACCATGTTTCGGTTACGTCGCCGCCCACCGGTCTGCCCCAACGGCAGAATTCCCGACGGGCAGCGAGTCTACGCTATCGGCGACGTCCACGGCCGTGTTGATTTGCTTAACGTTTTGCTCGCCAAGATCCAAGCCGATGTCGAGAAACTACCGGCGGCAAGGATCCAGCTAATCCTGCTGGGCGACCTGATCGATCGCGGTCCCGATTCGGCGGCGGTAGTCGAGCGCGCGCGCCAGCTGGCGGAAGCCAGCGACGGCGTATCGGTGCTCCTAGGCAATCATGAGGAGGTATTCCTCTTGGCACTTGGCGGTGAAATACCGGCGATGCGCCTGTTCGCGCGGATAGGCGGGCTCGCCACGTTGGTTAGCTACGGACTTTCCGAGGACCAGATCGCCGCAGCCGACTATAACGACCTTATCCGTCTCGCGATCGATGCCGTCCCGCGCGAGCATCTAGAGTTCATGGGAACGTTTAAGGACTTAATCACGATCGGCGATTATGCCTTCGTCCACGCCGGGGTCCGCCCCGACATTCCGCTGGACCGCCAACGCACCGAGGATCTTCGCTGGATCCGCAAAGATTTCCTCGATAGTCCGGGGCCCTTCGACCGCATCATCGTTCATGGTCACACTATCAGCGAAAATGTCGAGGAACGCCCATTCCGGATCGGCGTTGACACTGGAGCCTATGTGACCGGCAAGCTGACCGCGTTGGCGCTGGAGGGCGACCGGCGCTGGTATCTTTCGACTTGACGACATGAGGCTTCACGATCGCGCGGTTGCCTGCGAGCGCGGCTTTCGGCCTCAATATCCGCACATGTAAATGCATCCTACTGCAGGTCGGCGCCTTCTCTCAGGAGATATAGCTAATCCGTTTCTGTGACATACCTATCTGATTGTCGCCCAACTTGAGGTTAGATGTTTGATCCCAGGTTTTGATGGTGCGTTATTCG
>NZ_BCYU01000088.1 GCF_001598355.1 Sphingomonas asaccharolytica NBRC 15499 | reverse complement strand
CCCGCCGCGCCGGCGGCGACTGCCGCTTCCTCGGCGCCGGCCGCCGCGGCCAAGCCCGGCATTGGCGACGCGGTCGATCGCGCGCTCAGCCAGCTCGGCGGACCGGGCGCTGCTGCCGCGACCAATGGCGCGGGCAAGGCGCCGCTGTCGCTCAGCCTGCAAGTCCTCATCATCATGGGGCTGCTCACGATCCTGCCCGGGATCCTGCTGATGATGACCAGCTTCACGCGGATCATCATCGTGCTGTCGATCCTGCGCCAGGCGCTGGGACTGCAGCAGACGCCGCCCAACCAGGTGCTGATCGGCCTGTCGCTGTTCCTGTCGCTGTTCGTGATGGCGCCGACGATCAACCAGATGAACACCCAGGCGATCCAGCCTTATTCCGCCGGCCAGATCGGCGGGACCGAGATGATCCAGCGCGCCGGCCAGCCGCTCCATGCCTTCATGATCAAGCAGACGCGGATGAAGGACCTCAAGATGTTCGCCGACATGGCGCATTCGGGCCCGTACAAGAGCTCGGTCGATGTGCCCTATACCGTCTTACTGCCGGCCTTCGTTACCAGCGAATTGAAGACCGCGTTCCAGATCGGCTTCCTGATCTTCCTGCCGTTCATCGTCATCGACCTGGTGGTCGCGACCGTGCTCATGTCCTTGGGCATGATGATGATGTCGCCGACGATCATCTCGATGCCGTTCAAATTATTGCTGTTCGTGCTGGTCGATGGCTGGGCGATGATGATGGGCAGCCTGGCATCGAGTTTCGCGACATGATGCCCGCCTGTCCGCCGCCCGCGCCGAACCCGTTCCGCGCGCCGCCGCCCGCCATGCCGAGGCGCAAGCCGATGCTGTGGCTCTCCTCCAACCGTCATGCCAGCGAACGCTGGCATCTCATGGAGGGTAATACGGTGGGAGACCCCAGCGTTCGCTGGGGTGACGATAAAAGCAACTGGATCAACTGACGATGGACGCCGACTATTTTATCGGAGTGGCCGATCAGACGATGTGGGTGCTGGCGCTCGCCGCTGCCCCGGTGCTGATCCCGGCGTTGCTCGCCGGCTTGATCCTGGGCATGGTCCAGGCGGCGACGTCGATCAACGAACAGACGCTGACCTTCGTCCCCAAGCTGGCCGTGGTCGGCCTGTCGCTGCTGATCTTCGGCAGCCTGATCATGGGCCTGCTGACCGACTTCACGATCGATATCTTCCAGCGCATTCCCGACCTGGTGCGGTAAAAGGATGCTCGGCCTCGGCCTGAATATCGAGGCGCAGCTCTGGGCGCTGCTCTTCGTGATGATTCGGATCGGCGCGGCGTTCGTCGCGGCGCCGGTATTCGGCGCGGTGGCGGTGCCGTTGCCGGTGCGCGTCGCTTTGTCGGGTGCGATCGGCGTGCTGGTGTTGGCGGTCCATCCGATCGTCCCGCCCGCCGATATCTTCTCGATCGCCACCATTCTGAGCGCGGTCGCCGAAGCGCTGATCGGGCTGGCAATCGGTTTCATCCTGCAGATCGCGTTCGCCGCGCCGGCGGTTGCCAGCGAAGTGATCGGCACCTCGATGGGGATCGGTTTCGCCTCGGCGATCGACCCGCAGAATGGCCGCTCGACGCCCGCCTTGGGCAATTTCCTGTCCGTGCTGATGACCTTGCTGTTCCTGTCGGTGAACGGGCATCTCGTTCTCGTCGACATGCTGGTGCGCAGCTATGCCGTGCTGCCTCCAGGCGGCGCCTGGCTGTCGCCCGACCGGCTCAAGGACATCGCCTTTTTCGGCGGCTACACCTTCGCCGCCGGGCTGCTGCTCGCGCTGCCGGTCGGCTTCCTGCTGCTGTGCCTCAACATGATCGTCGGCATGGTCAGCCGCGCCGCGCCCAGCCTCAATCTGTTCGCGATCGGCCTGCCCGCCAGCCTGGCGGTCGGCGTGGTCGCGCTCGCGCTCGCGATGCCCGCAATGGGTGATTACATGCTCGTCATCGTCCAGGAAGGACTCGATGCCGCGCAAAGCCTGGTGTTCGGCTGATGGCGGAATACGAAGGCGACAAGACAGAAGCGCCAACAGCCAAGCGTCGCAAGGACGCGATCGATAAGGGCGATGTCCTCAAATCGCGCGAGTTCGCTACCGCTTTGATCGTGCTCGCCGGCTGCGGCTGGATCGCGATGCTCGGGCCGCAAATGGTCAAGGCGTGCGAAGGGCTGATGACCGCCAGCTTCCGCTTCGGCCGCGCCGATATCGAGGATTGGTCGCCGATGCGGCCGCTGATCCAGGCCGGCCTGGGCTTCGCGCCGACGGTCGGCGGGCTGTTCCTGATCGCGATGATCGCGGCGGTGCTTAGCCAGGCGGCGTTGGGGTCGTTCCGCTTCAACGGTACCCTGCTCCAACCCAAATTCTCGCGCGTCAATCCGGCATCGGGGCTGAAGCGCATCTTCGGTCCGACCGGCTGGATCGAACTCGGCAAGTCGCTGCTCAAGGTAGCCTTGCTCGGGTCGATCGGCGCCTGGCTGATGTGGAAGACGGCGCAGCCGACCTTGGGCCTGTCGACCTCGTCCGACGTTGCCGGGGTGGTCGGCAATCTCGGCGGGACGTTCGTGTGGATCCTGTTCACGATGGCGGGCGGGCTGGTGCTGATCGCCGGTGTCGACCTGCCGATCCAGATCATCCGGCTGCTCGGCAAGCTCAGGATGAGCAAGCAGGAAGTGCGGGACGAGAATAAGGAAACCGAAGGCTCGCCCGAGGCCAAGCAGCATCTCCGCCAGCGCCAGCGCGAGATGAGCCGGCGGTCGGTCAGGAAAGCGGTCGCCACTGCCGACGTCATCCTGACCAACCCTACGCACTTCTCGGTCGCGCTGCGCTACGATCGCGTCAACGACAATGCGCCGGTGGTGGTGGCCAAGGGCCGCGGCACCACTGCGCTGGCGATCCGCGATGTCGCCGGCGACGAGAAAATCCCGATCCTCGAATATCCGATGCTCGCGCGCGCGGTCTATTATACCAGCCGCGAAGGGCAGGAGATCCGCGATGATCTCTACCCCGCCGTCGCTACCGTGCTCGCCTTCGTGTTCGGCCTCAATCAGCGCGCCGGCACGGTGCCACCGGCGATCGATGTGCCGACCACCGCGCGGTTCGACGAAAACGGCGTCAAATTGTGAGGAAAGTCCTAAAATTACTTTCGCTCCGGTCGTTCTATGGTCTGACGCGCGCGGAGTAACGATCATGGTGACGACCAGCTCGACCACGAGCACCCCGACCCCGACACCCAGCCCGACACCGAGCCCGTCCTCATCGACCGTTATTGGCTCGGCCGCGCAGGCGCTGTTCAACTCGCTCGCGACCGGATCGGGCGTCGATACCGCATCGCTCGTCACCTCTTTGGTTCAGGCGCAATTCGCCAACAAGACCGACGCGCTGAAGGCACAGAGCGACGCGCTGACCGCGCAGATTTCGGGTGTGTCGTCACTCAAGAGCACGATCCAGCAATTCGCCAGCGCGCTCAAGACGCTGACCACCAACGGCACCTTGCAGTCACAGCCGCAAAGCTCGAACAGCAACGTGCTGACCGCGAGCGCGCAGACCGGCGCGGCGCTAAACGGCCTGACCTCATCGATCACCGTCAGCCAGCTCGCCAGCGCGCAGGTCGCGACGACGCAGGTCGCGGTGACCGACCGTACCGCGGTGATCGGATCGGGCCAGCTGACGCTGACGTTGGGCAGCGCGACCTATTCGGCCGATGGCAGCCAGATGACCGGCTTCACCGCCGGCGCCGGCACGCCGGTCACGATCGACCTGACCAATTCGAGCCTCGACGGCATTGCTGCGGCGATCAACGCCAAGAAGGCCGGCGTCACCGCCTCGGTCGTCACCGATGCCGACGGCAAGGCCTACCTTTCGCTCAAGGGAGTGACCGGCCAGGCACAGGCCTTCACGCTCGCCGCAACGACCGATCCCACCGGCAATCTTGCCCAATTCAATGTTGGCGTCGGCGCGACCGGCACCAAGATGTCCTCGGTTGCGCAGAACGCCAAGCTGACCGTCGATGGCGTGTCGGTCGAGCGCGCATCGAACACGGTCACCGACCTGATCAACGGCGTGAAGCTACAGCTGACCGGGATCAGCCCGGTCGCGGTGTCGCTGACCGCGAGTTCGCCGACCAGTGGCCTGAAACAGGCGATTTCCGACTTCGTCGACAGCTACAATGAGGTGCTGAACACGATCAACACCCAGATCGACCCACAAAACGGGCCGCTCAAGAGCGACACCGCGGCGCGCGGGCTGATCAATTCGCTGCGCTCGCTGACGACGCGGAGCCTGCTGACGGGTGCCGCGGCCGGAACGCCGACGACCCTGGGCGAGATCGGCATCAAGACCAATCGCGACGGCACCTTGTCGGTCGACGATGCGGCGGTGACCAACGCGCTTAACAATTATCCGGCATCGGTCGAGGCGATGTTCTCGTTCTCGACCTCGAGCTCGGACGGCATCACCGCGGCGATGAACGGCATTTCGCTGACCTCGACCAGCACGCTATATGGCCTTGGCGCCTCGCTGACGCGCTACACCCAGCAGCAGTCGAACGTGTCGAAAGCGAAGGACGATTTGTCCAACCAATCGGACCAGATGAAGACCCGGCTGACCCAGCAATTCTCCAGCATGAATGCCAAGGTCGCCGCCTACAAATCGACTCAGGCGTTCCTCAAGACGCAGATCGACGCTTGGGCGAAGGGCAACAATTGATGGCCGGCTATGCAACCGCGCTGCGTGGCGATCCCGAAGCGACCTATCGCCAGATCGACCTGGTCGGCCGCACTGGCGAGGCGGACGGGCCAGCGCTGGTCCAGTTGCTCTACGAGGAACTCGTCCGCGCGCTGCGCGTCGCCGCGCACGCCACAGAAAACCAGAATTATGCGCTGAAGGGTGAGAAGATCACGCGCGCCACCGCGATCCTGTTCGCGCTCGAGGCGGGGCTGGATTTCGACAAGGGCGGCGAGGTCTCGCATACGCTTGCGCGGCTTTACCGCGGCGCGCGCAATGCGATCGTCGATGCCAGCGTGGGACACGAGTCGCAGCCGTTCCTCGAAGTTGCATCCAATCTCGAGGAAATCGCCCAGGCCTGGGCGCAGGCGCGCCGAGCCTGAATGTTTTGGTTCAGCAAAGCTGAAACGGTTGCCGCGACAAACAACCTAGCACCGGCAAGTTGGTTGCCGCGCCATTAACCCTTTCGTGACCGGCGCCAGCTTAGGGTCGCGATCAAAGGAAGGACCCGATGGCCGAACTTCACCGACCCGTACGCACGATCCTGGTGGTCGATGACAGCCGCACCAATTTGAACGTGATCGGCAAGCGGCTGACGCATTTCGGCTATCTGACCGCGCTCGCCGACAAGGGCGAGGAAGCGCTCGATCTCATCGCCGCGCGCGGCTTCGATCTCGTCCTGCTCGACCTGGTGATGCCGGGAATGAGCGGGCTTCAGGTGCTGACCGAATTGCGCTCGCGCCTCGAAACGGTCGATTTGCCGGTCATCGTCGTCACCGGACGCAGCGATCCCGAAGCGGCCGTCCAGGCACTCGCCGCCGGCGCCGACGATCATGTCGCCAAGCCGTTCGATTTCGACGTGCTGCACGCCCGTATCGAACGCACGCTCGCCCGCGCCCGCCGCATCAGCGACCTCAAAAGATCGAACGCCGCGCTCGACGCGCGGATCGCCGCGCGCGCGATGGAATTGGGCGAAGCCCGCGCCGAACTCGCCGACATCCGCGCCGACCGCCAACGGCTGATCGTCTCGCTCCAGGCGCTGCACGACGAAGTCGAGCGGCTGCGGGCGTAACGTTCTTAACACCTCTCCCGCTTGCGGGAGAGGGCTAGAAGCCAACCGACATCGACCGACGATTGGATCAGTCGTCGCGCGCGATGGCATCTCGATAGGCGAAGAGACCCGGGGTGCCGCCCGTCATCACGAACAGGACGTCGCGGTCCTCCCACACACCGTTGTGCATCCCGTCGAGCACGCCGGCAAAGGCCTTGCCGCTATAGACCGGATCGAGCAGCAAGCCCTCGCTCCGTGCCATGATCCGGAGCGCGCCGACCATCGCGTCGGTTGGTAGGCCATAGGCTTCACCGCGCTGCGAACCATCGATGCGGATCGCGTCGCCGGCCAAATTCCGGTCCGGCGCGATGAGGTGGAGCGCTTCCGAGGCCAAGCGGCGCGTGTCCTCGATCGCCTTGTCGAGCGGCGCAAGCACCGTGAAGGACAGAATTCGGCGTGGATCGTCGCCCGCGGCACTCAGCCCTGCCGCGAGTCCGGCATGCGTGCCCGCGCTCCCATTCGGAACGACGATCGCTTCGAATCGTCGGTCGACGGCTTGCTCTTGCTCGAGGATTTCCGCTGCGCAGACGACATAGCCGAGACATCCCAGGGGTGACGATCCGCCACTGCCGACGACATAGGCCCTGCGCCCCTCGCGTCCGATTTCCTCGGCCCGCGCTTGCGCGGCTGCCAGCGCATTCACGTCGCCCGGCAGCCGATGCACGGTCGCGCCGAACAGATCGTCGAGCAGCAGATTGCCGTTCGTCCGATAGGCCTCGTCATGGCGCGGCACGACATCGCTCAGCATCAACTCGCAGGCGAGTCCGGCGCGCGCCGCCGCGGCCGCGCTTTGCCGCGCATGGTTCGATTGCAGGCCGCCAGTGGTGATGAACGTGTCGCAGCCCTGCGCGACTGCCTCGCCGATCAGGAATTCGAGCTTGCGCAGCTTGTTGCCGCCGCCGCCGACCCGCATGACATCGTCGCGCTTGACCCACAAACGCGCGCCGCCCGCGGCCGCGCCCAGCACCTGCTCCAGCCGGGTCAGCCGTTCGATCGGAGTCGGCCCATCGAGCAGCGGAAACCGCGGGAAAGAGCTCAGCCGGCCTTTCATCGTTGCGACCATCTCCGGCTTACCCCCGCAACCAATGCCGCCGCACGAAATAGGCCGTCACGCTCACCGCGGTCAGCACGCAGATCCCGACGATCGCGTCGAATGCCCAGGGTCGGTCCGCCAGCCACAGGCCGCGCACGTTCATCCCATACAACCCGGTCAGGAAGGTCAGCGGCAGGAAGATCATCGCGACGATCGAGATGATCAGCGCGCGCTGGTCGATCTGTTCGGCGCGCAGGTCGGTCAGCGCCTCATGAGTCAGCGCCGAGCGCTCGCGGATGCTCTCTAGTTCCTCGGCCATGCGCGCGGCGCGGTCGGCGGCCGCCGACAAATGCAGGCGATCGTCATCGCCTAGCCAGCCGACCTGCAACGTGCTGAGCTTTTCGAGCGCGGTACGCTGCGGCGCGAGGAAGCGGCGATAGCCGATCGACTGGACGCGGACGCGGGTGACGGTGCGGCGCAGCTCGAAGATCTTCTCATTGTCGAGCGACGTCTCGCACTCGTCGAGATCGTCGCCCAATTGCGCGACGTCGGGATCGAGATCGCTGGTAATCGCGGTGGCAAACTCGGTGATCAGGTCGCCGGGGTCGCGAACCTGGCCGGCCTCGACGCTTTGCTCGACCAGCTTGATCGCGTTCAATGTCTTGCGCGTGACCGAGATGACGCGCCCGGCGATCGCCCAGATGCGGACCGAGGCGAGTGGATCGGACGAAACCAGTTCGTCCTCCGACCGCCCGCGCAGGTTGAGCAACGCGCCTTCGCCGAACTGCTCGCAGCGCGGCCGCGTCTCGGTCGCGGTCAGCGCATCGACCAGATAGTCGTCAAGCTTGGCAACGTCGGACAACCATGCCTGGGCATGTTCGTTATTGGTCGTCAGATGGACCCAGACGAAACCGTGGTCGATATCGAGCGCCTGTTTGATCTCGCAGCGCGTCGATTTCCCGCTCTCGTCGACATGATAGGCAAAGCCGCTCATCGCGCCATCTCCACAAACACGGTCAGCCCTTCTGCCGGATCAACGGGTGGTGCAACCGAAACGATCCGCGGTGCGTCGGCGCGCGCGCGGTCGAGGATCGCGGGCGGCACGTCGGGGGTGTGGACCACCCGATCGGCCTGCGCGAGCAAGCGCGCCTGGCGCAAGGTGAGGTCGTCGGGGCTGGGGGAGGAGAGGCGGATCGCCTCCATCGCGCGCGGACGCGATGCGTCGCCGCGCCACGCATCGACGCTTGCCGCATCGGCGGCCAGCGGATCGAGCGCGCCGCCTTCGCTCAGCGCCTGCGCCAAAGCGCGGCGGCGGGCATCCATATCGGGGAGCGAAGCCTTGAGCCGCGCGCGAACCGTATATAGCGCGTCGGCGAGTCCACCGAGTGTCGTCGGAAGCAGTGATTCGAGCCGCTGACGCAACGCCGCTGCCAGCCCTGCCGAGGCACCGCCCGTGCCGATCGCGACGATCACCGGCGAGCGATCGACGATCGCGGGAAGGGTGAAGTCGCACAGATCGGGCCGGTCGACCGCGTTGACCAGCACGCCGCGTGCCTTGAGCCGAGCGACCGTCTCGTCGGGATCGTCTAGCGCGACGATCGCGAGCACCGCTTCATCGTTTTCGCCGACGATCATCGCGCCGGCGCGGTCGAGCAGACGCCGTTTGGCGTCCGCGCTGTCGCCATCGCCGATCAGCATCACCGGCCGCCCCGCCAGCCGGAGGAAGACCGGCAGGCTGTGTAAGGTCACGCGGCTACCGTCCCGAGCCAGTCGGGGACATGTTCCTCCGACATCACGCGATAGGCCGGGATGCGCTCGGCGACGACGGCATAGCGGTCGCCGTCGACCATCACTTCGGGAACCAAAGCGCGGCTGTTATAGGTAGAGGCCATGGTCGCGCCATAGGCACCGGCGGTGCGGAAGATGGCGAGGTCGCCTTCCTTGACCCGATCGATATCGCGCGCCTTGGCGAAAGTGTCGCCGCTTTCGCACACCGGCCCGGCGATATTGGCGACGAACCGCTCGCCGCTCGACTTCACCGCGACGAAATCGTGCCAAGCATCGTACAGCGCCGGTCGAGCGAGGTCGTTCATTGCCGCGTCGACGATCACCCAGGGATTGGTCGGCGAGGGTTTCACCCAGATCACCTGAGTCAGCAGCACCCCGGCATTGCCGGCGATGACCCGGCCGGGCTCGAACATCAATTCGACGTCCCAGTCGCGGGTGACGCGCGCCACCATCTCGCCATAAGCGGCGGGACTTTCGGGCTTGTCCTCGGCGCGATAGGCAACGCCCAGCCCACCGCCGAGATCGACGCGGTCGATGCGATGACCGGCGGCGCGCAGCTCGGCGACGAGTTGGCCGATCCGGCGATAGGTCGCTTCCATCGGCGCGACGCTGAGCAATTGGCTGCCGATATGCGAGGCGACGCCGCGCAATTCGAGGCCAGGAAGCTTCGACAGCCGATCATAGATGGCGGGCGCATCGGCGATCGCGACGCCGAATTTGTTGTCCGCCTTGCCGGTCGAGATCTTGGCGTGGGTGCCGGCGTCGACGTCGGGATTGACCCGCAGCACGCACGGCGCTTTGATTCCGCGCGAGGCGGCGATATCCGACAGCGCGACGCCTTCGGCCTCGAGCTCGAGATTGAACTGGCCGATACCACGGTCGAGCCCCTGCGCCAGCTCGCCGCGGGTCTTGCCCACGCCCGAGAAGACGATGTCCCGCGCCGGCACCCCGGCAGCCAGCGCCCGTTCCAGCTCACCCCCGGACACGACGTCGGCGCCATAGCCGGCATTGGCCATCACCCGCAGCACCGCGAGGTTGGGATTGGCCTTGATCGCATAAGCGAGATGAACCCGCGGCAGGTTTTTCAAGCCGTCACGAAAAGCGTGCGCGTGGCGCTCGAAGGTGCGGCGCGAATAGATATAGACGGGAGTCCCAACTTCGGCGGCGATGCGCGTCATGGGGACGTCTTCGGCGTAGAGCTCGCCGTTCCTCAGGTTGAAATCGTCCATGAAAACTCAATTGGCGGGGGGAAGATCGAATTCGTTACCCTGGCGCTCCTGCGAGCTGGTCAACAAGTCGTCGCTGCGCTGCGGCCGTGCCTGGATCGACGCGGAAAGGAGCTGGTTCGGCGTCGGGGTAGCGGTGGCGCCATAAGGTGCGACCGGCAACGCCTTGCCCGCGGCCGGTTTCAAATCGCGCGCGGCACCGCATGCCGACAGCGCCAGAACCAGGCCGAGGATGACAAACCGTTTCACGTCTTTTCTCCCGCTCGCGCGGCCTTCGCCGCCGGCGCTTCGGTTGCGCGCACCGCTTTCGCGGCCGCGATAGCCTCCCGTACCCGTATCGGCGCGGTGCCGCCAGCACTGGTGCGGCTCGCGACCGACGCATCGACGCTCAGCACATCATAGACGCGTTCGTCGATCCGCGCATCGATCGCTTTCAATGTTTCGATTGGTAATTGGTCGAGCGCGACTTGGGCCTCTTCCGCCGCCTTGACCGCGCGTCCGGTAACGTGGTGCGCTTCGCGGAACGGCAGGCCGGCTTCGCGCACCAGCCAGTCGGCGAGATCGGTCGCGGTGGCGAAGCCCGATTCGGCGAGCGCGCGCATGCCGTCGGTGCGGAAGGTCGCGCTCTCGATCATGCCGGTCATCGCCGCGATCGACAAAGCGAGCAGATCGTGCGCCTCGAACACCGGCGGTTTGTCGTCCTGCATGTCCTTCGAATAAGCCAGCGGCAGGCCCTTCATCGTCACGCAAAGCGCGGTCATGCAGCCCATGATCCGCCCGGCATGGCCGCGCACCAGCTCGGCGGCGTCGGGATTGCGCTTTTGCGGCATGATCGAGCTGCCGGTCGACCATTGGTCGGACATGGCGACAAAACCGAACGGCTGCGACGCCCAGATCACGAATTCCTCGGCCAGGCGGCTCAGGTGCAGCGAGCATTGCGTCGCTGCCATCAGATAATCGAGCGCGAAGTCGCGGTCGCTGACCGAATCGAGCGAATTGGTGGTCGGACCGTCGAACCCCAGCGCCTTTGCCGTCGCATCGCGGTCGAGCGGGAAACTGGTGCCGGCCAGCGCGGCGGCGCCGAGCGGTGACCGGTTCATCCGTGCGCGATTGTCGCCGAAGCGGCTGCGGTCGCGCGCGACCATGTCGTGATAGGCCATCAGATGATGGCCCAGGGTCACGGGTTGCGCCGACTGGAGATGGGTGAAGCCGGGCATCACCGCGTCGGCATGCTCTTCGGCGCGCGCGATCAGCGCATCCTGGAGTTCGCCCAAAGCGGCGGCGACCTGATCGATCGCATCGCGCACCCAGAGACGGAAATCGGTCGCGACCTGGTCGTTGCGCGAGCGCGCGGTGTGCAGCCGCCCGGCGACCGGCCCAACCTTCTCGGCCAGCCGCGCCTCGGTCAGCATATGGATGTCCTCAAGGCTGAGGTCGTCGGGCACGCCGTCGCGCGCATAATCCTCCGCAACGGCGTCGAGCCCCTGGTCAATCGCGGCGACATCGTCGGCTTTCAATATGCCTTGCGCGCCCAGCATCGCGACATGCGCCTTCGACCCGGCGATGTCCTGACGCCACAAACGCTTGTCGAACGGTATCGAGGCATTTATCTCGCGCATCACCGCCGCCGGTCCCTCAGCGAACCGACCGCCCCACATCGCGTTCGAGGTCTGTTTGCGCTCTATCGTTCTTCTCCTCGCGGCCACCGCTTTGATCGGTGGCTGCGATAGGCCGTCCACTCCCAAGGGGCAAGCGAACGACAGCGCCGCGCTGCCGACTCTCGACGAAGCGTCGAACATGACGCCCGCGCCGTCCGCGCCCGATACTGGGGTCGACGTGATCGGCAAGCTGGTCCGCGACCATAAGGGAGAGGCGGCGCCTACCGCCGGCTTCGCTGGTCCCGACGGCAAGCCGCTGACTTTGGCAAGTTTCGCCGGCAAGCCGGTGCTGCTCAATCTGTGGGCGACGTGGTGCGGGCCGTGCAAGGCCGAGATGCCGACGCTCGACAAGGTCGCGGGCGAGGGCAAGGTGCAGGTGGTAACGGTCAGCCAGGATCTGGACGGCAAGGCCGCGGTCGACCCCTATCTCGCCAAAGCGGGGCTCAAATCGGTCAAGGCCTATACCGACACCGATCTGCACATGTCGGCGGCGTTCGGCAATCCCAGCCTGCCGACGACGATCCTCTACGATTCGTCGGGCAAGGAAGTGTGGCGGATGATCGGTGGCATGGACTGGACCAGCCCGACCGCGCGGGGCCTGCTCGCCGAGGCGAAATAGCAGGTACGCGTGCGCGGTGCACAGCTTGTCCATAGGAGTGGGTGCGCGCTATCGCCGACCGTCATACTTTGCTGTAGCACCTACGGATATGGTGGAGATGGCGAATGTTGAGGCGCCCGGTTGCCGTTGCGGGCCGTCCGACGGGTCGCGACGGAATCGATCGGCATGAGTGACCAGGATCAGGGCGGTGCGGCCGGCGACCCCGGTAGCTCGGCTCGCGCTCGCGCTCGCGCGCCGCGCAAGAACCTGCTGCTGACAGCGACGATCCGCTCGCAGGGCGTGAGTGCGCCGGTCAGAATCCGCAACCTGTCCGAAAAGGGCGCGATGGTCGATGGCCAAGCGCTGCCCGAGCCGGGCGCGTCGCTCATCCTGCAGCGTCTCGAGGTCGAAATGCGCGGCGTCGTCGCCTGGCGAGCGGAGGGACGCTGCGGAATCCAGTTCGAGGGCGCCGCGTCGGTCGACGAATGGGTCGCCGGCCGCCGCGCGCCAGCCACGATCTTCGGTCAGGGACAATCGCGGGTCGATCAGATTCAGGCCGCGATCCGTGGCGGGCGCGATATCCTCGATGAGGGCGCGCCGGCTGCCGGTGCTGCCGAAATCATCACCGATCCCGAAGCGCGCGTCGCCGAGGAGCTCGATCATGTCCAGAGGATGCTGGATGAGGTGGCCGGGGATCTGATCGGCGACATGGCGCTGCTGCAACGTCATGGCGAAGCGCTGCAGCTTTTCGACAATGCCTGCCAGATACTGAACCAGCTCTCCGCAATCTTGAAGGCGAAGGACCGCGCGGCCGCGATCGCCGAGGTCAATCTGGAAGCGTTGCGGGACAGGCTGTTGCGCAAGCCGACGTCCTAGTCCGGGCTTGGTTAGGATTGGAGGCTTAAAAGGGAAAACACCGCTCCCCCGCTCGGACTGGATACGCATTTTGATGAAGCCCTACGTCGCTTCATCGGCACAGACCTAAAGAACTTGCCGAGAATGTTGCGGCCGCAAAACAAAACCGGGAGCCGCCAGCGCAGCCCCCAGCCCGAGGAGGTGGATAATAACCCGCCTAAGAGGCTTAGGGTCATGAAGGCCAAGCGCGGCCTAACCCGCCGGGCTTTTTCGTGGTATGCCTGCACCGCATGTGGAACCGACTGCCTCTGCCATTGCGCTCTTTCCTGTCCACGATCTTATCGTTCGCCGCCGGCTATCTGATCGCGGTAGGCGCGTACGACATATGGCAGGGCCGCGCCGATCCCCCGTCTATCTTCATCACGTCACTCTTTGTTGCAATCGCGGCGGGAAGTGCGTTGCGCAGCTTCAAAATCACAAAACTCGACGAGCCGACTACAGACCCGACTTAGATTGGGTCGCACAGATATACTAGGTCCCTCCTCTGAAGGGGCGGCAACCACCCCAATTTGAGGGCTTACGCCGCCCGCGTCGCCTTCGAATATTTGTCCTCGCGTCTGAGCCCGACCATCATCCCGCGCTCGAGCCGGCCGCACAGCGCGGCGTAATAATCCGACAGGAAGCCGTAGTCGTCGCCATCGTCGGGCATGTCGCCCTTGCGCCGGATCGCGGCGGCGACGGTGACGATCGCCTCGGTCTGGCCGCCGCGCAGCACTTCCTCCAGCGTCTGCAGTTCGTAGACGCCATAGAGGTCGAGCTGGGCGTCGGTGAAGACGCGGCGCGGGCGTGTGCTTTGCGCCGCCGACGCGGCCAGGTCATGGCCGAGCTGCGCGCGCGCGCGGTGCACGACCCAGGTTCCGGCGAGCAGGTCGCCGACGCGCAATCGGTCGCGATTGAACAAGGGAAAGAACAGGAAGATCATGCTCCAGGCGAGCGCGAGCAGCGGCAGCAGGATGTCGCCACCGGTGAACATCGCGCCCAGCGAGGCGAAGGAATACGATAGAGGCAGGAACACCTCGATCTCGCGCATCGCGTTGCGCGCGATCACGGCGCCGCCGGTCAGCCGCGCGCCGTCGCGCGCCACCACGCGCAGCCCGACGATCCTCTTGCCCGGCGTCGCGCCGCGCGCGCCCATTTCGAACAAGGTGAACCAGCCGTTCCTCAGGATGAAGAAGCCGACGATCCACAGTCCGACCATCAGAATCGACTGCGACGCCATCGCCATCAGACCGATCGCGATCGAGGCGAGGATCAGCACCCCCAGCATCATCACGCCGTCGAGCAGGAACGCCCCGGCGCGCGCCCCCGCCGTGCCGAGCTCGATATTGAGGTCGACTCCCTCGGGCGTGATGAAACGCCGCCGGAGTGCGGTCACCACGTTCCTAGGCGGGCGCGCCATCGCGTTTCCCCCTCGGCATGTAGAAATAGAGCAGCCAGCCGGCCAGCATCACCAGCCCGATCGCATAGCGCAGTTCGTCGTTGGTGATCGTCTGGCGCCCGATCCCTTCGAGCAGCCCGGCGACGGCGAGCATGACCACCGTGCCGCCCATCGCGGTCGCCGCCGACCGTCCGGCCGCCACCGCCGCGTCGGTTCGCGACAGCCGGCCCGGGAACGCAATAGCGAGCCCGATGCGGAACCCCGCCGCGCCCGAAATCATGATCGCGAACAATTCGGTGGTGCCATGGATCAACAGCCAGCCGACGAAACCATAGCCCAGCCCCTTTGACGCGAAGACCTCGATCATCGCCCCCAGCATCAGGCCGTTATAGACAATCAGCCCCGCGGTCGGCACGCAGAACATAAACCCCAAGGCGAACGAGAAGATCGCGATCTGCGAATTGTGCGTGAACAGGAACGAGGCGAACAAGGCGAGCGCGCTCTGCTGCGCGTCCTTGCCGCCGTCATAGATGGTCTGGCGCAGCAATTCGGTGCTGGCGGTCGGATCGCGCCCCTGCGCCATGCCGTCGGGGATCATCGCGTAGAACCAGGCCGGATCGTGCGCTATCAGCAGATAGGCGACCAGGGCGCCAGCGACGGTCAGCAGGAAGGACACCAACGTCTCCTTCCACAAGGCCTGCACCGCCTCAGGCCAGCCGCGCGCGAAGAAATGCGCGAGCTGCTTCATCGGTGAGGTCGGGACGCCGTAGATCTGGAAATAGGCGCGCGTGCAGAGCTGTTCGAGATAAGTGATCAGCGCGCGGTCGAGCGAGGTTTCGCGCGCCACCGACAGCGACGACAAGGCAGCGCGATAGAGCAACGGCAGGACGAGCAATTGCTGGTCGGGCACCGCGCCGACGCCGCGTTTCTCGATCAGCGTCAGGATCTTGTCGAGCTGATCCCAATCGGCCTCGTGCACCGCGCGGAAGCGCGTCGCATTGACCAGCGGCGTGCGGGCTTCGACATAGGCCGTCACAAGAGGTTCCTCCGCTTGAGGTCGACATAGCCCTCGACCAGGCGATCGGCGACGCGGTCATATTCGCTTTCGATGACATGCGCACCGAGGTGGCGCAGCCGGGTCAGCGCGAGCAGCCGGTCCTTGAGCAGCCCCGCCGCGGTCACCGCGCGGGTGATATCGTCGGCGGTGTCGGGGGCATGATCGACGAGCGATTCGAGTTCCTCGTCGCGCAGCACGACGATCAGCAGCAGGTGCGTTTCGACCAGCCGAGCTGCGGCGCGGATCATGAAGTCGGCGCTGGTCAGATCGGTGAATTCGGTGAACATCACGATCATCGATCGCCGCGTCAGCCGCGCGGCAAGCGTGGTCAGCGCATAAGTGTAATTGGTTTCCTCGCCCGAATAATCGATCCCGGCGGCGAGGTGCTGGAGCTCGGGAAAGGCTGAGGCGCCCGAGATCAGCCCGCTGGCGATGCGCGGGCGCGAATCGAACGAATGGAGCGCGACGCGATCGCCCAGCTTGAGCGCGACCCAGCCGGTCAGCAGCATCGCCGCGACCGCGCGGTCGACGCGCGGAATGCCAGCGACCGGCTCGGACATCTGGCGCCCCGAATCGATTGCGAAGACGATCTGGTTGTTGCGCTCGGTGCGATATTCCTTGGCGTGCAGCTTCTGATGCCGTGCCGATTGTTTCCAGTCGATCGCACGGCGATCCATACCCGAGCGGAATTCGACCAAGGCGTCGAAATCGGTGCCGTCGCCGCGGTCGAGCTGGGTCATCAGTCCTTGCAGCGCGTGACGCTGGAAGATCCGCGCGCCGCGTTCGCGCACCGGGCGAATGTCGGGCAGGATCTTGAGCGCCGCCTCGCTCGCCATCCGCTTCTGCCGCCACACTAACGCGAGCGGCCCGCGCCAGCGCACCCAGAAGGTCGCGAAATGCGCGGTGCCGCGACGGCGTGTCGCAACGGGCAGCGCCACCGCGCCCTTGCCCTGGTCGAGCTGGACGCTCGCGCGGCCGTCATCCTCCAGTCCGACCAGCGGATCGGCGGCGATCGCGATCTGGACAGTGCCGGGGCCGCCACGCGCCGGCCCCTCGACGCTGATTACCGCGTCGACCGTTTCGCCGACGCTGGCAGTGCGCGGCAGGGTCAGTCCGGCAGCGATACGGCTCGCGGGCAAAGCGAGCATCGCGTCGATCAGTGCGCCGAGCAGAATCGCCGCGGGCCAGGCCAGCCCGGCATACCAATGGTCTGGCGCCAGCACGGCAATCAACAGCGCGACCGGAGCCCCCGCCGCCGCCGCCATCACCGCAAAGCGCGTCGGGTAGATCAAGGGGCATCCCCGTTCACGGCGCTCAGGATCGAACGATTGGCGTTGGTTAGCCCCTCCCCTTCAGGGGAGGGGTTGGGGGTGGGGCGTATCAGTCTCACCGAGCTTGTCGCCCGTGGCCA
>NZ_BCYU01000087.1 GCF_001598355.1 Sphingomonas asaccharolytica NBRC 15499 | reverse complement strand
GCAGTCCAACAGGCGGGCGGCCTCGAATGTGGCGGCGCCGGGGGCATCGAGCCCCCGACACCGCTCCCCCTCTCCCCTACCCTCCCCCCCGAGGGGGGAGGGAGAAGGGACTCGGCCCAGTCGCCCAGGCAAACCCAAAGCGGGCCCGCGGCAACGCGCCGATGGAACGCTAGCGACACGCTCGACCGGCGCGCGAAGCGATCGTTCTCGCAATTTTCGTAATGACCGCGGCGACCGTGACACCGCCGAACGGCCGGAGCGCCCCGCTCGCCCTGCTGGCGCGACTTCCTCGCGTGGCCCTGGGCGCCCATCGGCACCGGGGCGTCCTATGGGTCCATCTGGCTCGCGCAGCCCGTCCGCCCCCCGCGGCGGACCGCGGCCGCCGCGAAAGCCGCGATAGATGCGGATCATTGCCGGTCAGTGGCGCGGTCGTCCGCTCATCGCACCCAAGGGTGACGCGACTCGCCCAACCGCGGATCGCACGCGCGAAGCCCTGTTCTCGATGCTCACCAGCCGACTCGGCAGTTTCGAAGAGCTTGCCGTCGCCGATCTGTTCGCCGGCTCGGGCGCATTGGGGCTCGAAGCTTTGTCGCGCGGCGCGGCGTCGTGTTTGTTCGTCGAGCAGGATAAGCCAGCGCTCGACGCGCTGCGCACCAATATCGCCAAGCTCGGCGCCAAGGCCGATGTCCGCGCGCAATCGGTCATGGCGCTCGGCCCCGCGCGCGCGCCGCTCGACCTGATCCTGATGGATCCGCCCTACGGCACCGGCGCCGGCATCGTGGCGCTCGACAAATTGGCGCGGCTCGGCTGGGTCGGCCCGGCGAGCTGGATCAGCATCGAAACGGCGAAAAACGAAAAGGTCGAGTTGGCGGGGTTCGCGGTCGACGCCGACAAGACCTACGGCAAAGCCCGTGTGACACTGCTCCGGCAAATATAACGGTCATCCCAGCGAAACTAATCCGTCACCCCAGCGAAAGCTGGGGTCTCGAGCGGCATCGCGATACGGTTGGAGACCCCAGCTTTCGCTGGGGTGACGACTACCTCCGACAACTACCCTCGACGGCTTATTTCCACCGGCTACTTCCTAAGCCGCCTTCCTCGCCGGCTTCGGCACCGGATTGGAGAATTGCATCTCGTCGTCGACCGATCCGAACTTCAACGCCATCAAATCGCGGACGTAATTCTGGTGGACGCGCCACGGCTTGCGGTCGCCCTGGCGCGGGAATTTGTCGATCGAGCGCTGGACGTAACCCGAGGTGAAATCGAGGAACGGCTCTTCCCCCACCGGCGCGCTCGGCTGCGGCGTCGCCTGGCGCAGCCCGCGCTTGCGCATCGTGTTGAGCAGCCGGCACACATAGGCGCAGGTCAGGTCGGCCTTCAGTGTCCAGGACGCGTTGGTATAGCCGAACGAGGACGCCATGTTCGGAATGCCCGAATACATCATCCCCTTGTAGTTGATCGTCCGCGACAAATCCTTGGCCTCGCCGTCGACCGAGAATTGGACGTCGCTCAGCAACTGCAGTTCCAGGCCCGTCGCGGTAACGACGATGTCGGCTGGCAGTGTCTTGCCGGACTGGAGGCGAATGCCGTCGGGCACGAACCGCTCGATCGTGTCGGTCACGACATCGGCCTTGCCCTCGCGGATCGCGCGGAACAGATCGCCGTCGGGCACCAGGCAGAGGCGTTGATCCCACGGATTGTAGCGCGGCGTGAAATGCGTCTCGATGTCATGGTCGGGCAATTCGGCGCGGACCATGTCGATGATCCGCTCTTTCGCCTTGGCCGGATATTTGCGAGCCTGGTTGAAGAAGAACAGCCCGAACAGCACGTTGCGCCAGCGCACCAGGCCATAGGCCAATTTGCCGGGCAATTTGCCGCGCAGCCAATTGGCCATTCCATCCTCGGCCGGCCGCGCCACGATATAGGTCGGCGATCGCTGCAACATGGTGATGTGCTCGGTCTTGTCGGCCATGGCCGGGACTAGAGTCACCGCGGTCGCGCCGGAGCCGATCACCACCACTTTCTTGCCCGAATAATCGAGATCCTGCGGCCAGAATTGCGGATGGACGATGCGTCCCTTGAAATCCTCTACGCCGGCGAAGTCGGGCGAATGGCCCTTGGCGTAATTGTAATAGCCCGAGCACATGAAGAGGAAATTGCAGGTCAGGGTGACCGGTCCGTCGGCGGTATCGGCCTCGACCGTCCAGCGCGCGTCCTCGGTCGACCAGGATGCCTTCTTGACGTGGTGGTTGAAGCGGATGTGCTTGTCGATGCCGTATTGGGCGGCGGTTTCCTTGAGGTAGCTCAGGATCGCCGGCCCGTCGGCGATCGCCTTGGCATCGGTCCAGGGTTTGAACGAATAGCCCAGGGTATACATGTCCGAATCCGAGCGGATACCCGGATAGCGAAACAGGTCCCACGTCCCGCCCATCTGCGGGCGGCCTTCCAGGATCGCATAGCTGCGATCGGGGCTCTGCGACTGCAGATAATAGCCCGCACCGACCCCTGAAATGCCCGCGCCGACGACCAGGACGTCGAAATGCTCCATATGCCTTACCTCTCCGCCATACCGGATATTCGATTATGCGCGGGTTGCAAAGAGGCTGTTTACACTGGTGTCAGTTAGACGCTCACGCGGTAGCGAGACGAAAATTGTTGGTGGTGAACGACTTCCCTCGCCCAACTTCCACCGTCACTCCGGCCTTGTGCCGGGGTCCGCCGAGCCGCAGGTCATGGCTCCAGTTTTGAAGGACATTGCTCGCTGCACGGCGGATCCCGGGACAAGCCCGGGATGACGACTGCGGTGAGCCTGCCGCGATCCAATCAGGGTCCCTCCCAGCCGCGCCGCCACCTAATCTGAAGGCTTAGAAATCCTTCTGATACTTCACGCTCGCGCCCGTCCCGCTGAATGATCCCGTCTGCGACAGGATGCTGAGGCTCTTGGTCAGCGCAATCTCCAGCTGGGTCGCCGTGAAACCTTTCGCGTCGGTGATGATCTCCACATAGATATTGTCGGTGATGTACTTGCCCGCCGCGAGTGCGGTGCCGCGGCCGGTCGCCTGGTCGGCGGCCAGGATCCGCAGGCGATCGATGCCGGCCGCGCCGCGCAGTTTGCCGAGCGGATTGAGCCCCCCGCCCCCGCCGCGCAGAGAATTCAGCGCGGCGGCAAGCTGCAGCGCCTCGATCGCCGACAGATTCTGCGGGCTTGAGCCGAACAGCAGGCGGCTCAGTACTTCGTCCTGCGGCAAGGCAGGCGACGACGTGAACGCCACCTGCGGACGCTGGCCGGTGCCGGTGATGTTGATGATCGCGTTGATGCCGTTGGTCGTGGTCGAGGCGGAGATATCGAGCGTCGGATCGGACAGCACGCCGCCGCTGAAGCGGACGTTACCGCGATTGATGTCGAACCGCTTGCCCGCGAAATTATACGTACCGCGCACGATCGTCGCGCTGCCATTGACCTTCGGCGTCGTCGCGGTGCCGGACACACGCATCGCCAGACTCCATTCGGATTCGAGGCCCATGCCCTCGACGAAGACCTGGTCGTTGGCGCGGATGCGGATATCGAGCGCGAAATTGCTCGGCGGCTTGGGCGCGATGTGCGGCCGCGGCGGATCGCTCTTGCGGCGGATGCCCTTGAGTTCCTCGACCTCGGCCTGTCCCTGATAGACCACCTGGTAGCGGGCGTTGGGAATGGTCAGGTCGCCCTTGACCAGTCCGCCGTCCTTGCCATTGGTCACGGCCAGCGTGCCGGTAGCGGTTGCCCCCAGCGAATCGCCGCTCGCCAGCGTGGCCCTGTTGAGTTTCGCCGTCAGGCTCATCGGGAAATTCTGATCGGCCGACAGCCCGACCCAGCCGCTCGCCTCGACCGTGCCGTCTCCCGCCTTCGCGTTCAGCTGGCTGATCTCGAGCCGGTCGTTGGTGAACCGCCCGGCGAGCTTCATCTGGGTCAGCTTGGTGCCGTAATTCGAATTGATGTAAGTCAGATTGTCGCCGCGGACGATACCATTGAGCTGCGGCGATCCCAGCCGGCCGGAGAAATCCGCCGCGACGACGACGCCGCCGGCAACCTGCTGGCCCGCCAGGCCCGAGAGCGAGAACAGCACGCCCGACGGGCCATTATAGCGGATCCCGCCCGACAGCGGCGCGGCATAGAGTCGGTCCATCCAACTCCCGCCGCCGCCCAATGGCGCCAGCCGTGCTTGCAGCCTGCCGACCGTCGTCAGTCCGCGTTTGACCAGCGCACGCACATCCCCACCCGCCTCGGTCAGCCGGCCGACGACCTGCATGTCGACCGGCTCGGATACGATCACCGCGCTCGACCGGGTGAAGTTCGCAATCGTCAGGCGTGTATCGATATTGGGCACCGCCGCGCCTGCTGGCTGGACATAGTCGATACTGCCGGTAGCGCTGCCGTCGATGCCGAGATTGGGAAACAGTGCATTGGCTACCGACAGATCGAGCTTGTCGAGCCGGGCCTGCAGCGACAGTCCCTTGCCATAGGAGCCGGCGATCCGCGCGCTGCCCTTGTCGAAATCGACCTGGCTCGGGAGCAGGCGGTATTCGCCATCGAGCGGTTCGATCTGCGCCGCGCGCGGGGTACGGAAACCGATCCCGTTGGCCTTGCCCGATATCGCCACCAGCCACAATTTGGGCTGAAGCCGGGCATTGATGCCCATGGTGAACGGCACGCCCGACGATCCCGCCAGCACCGCCTGGGCGGTACCACTGCCGTTCGAATAGTCGATCTTGGCGCGCGCCGCCTGGAACACGGTCGCGCCGTAGCGCATGTTGCCGACCTGGATATCGGCAAGGACGCGCGGCGCGTTCGGGTAGAGCACGACGCTGGCGCTGACGATCGCGCGGCCGATAGTGAAATCCGTATTGCCCGGAATCGTCGCATTATAGGCGCGTGCGGCGATGTCGGCGCGCTGCACCTTGCCCTCCGCGCCGAGCGTGGCGGTGCCGTTGATCCCCGATCCGGCGAATTGCAGCTTGCCCGCAAACGGCCCCGCCGCGGTCTGTTGCAGCGCGCCGGTCAGGTTCATGCCGGCGAAGGTACTGCCCTGGTTGACCTGGATCGCCAGCGTCTTGCCGCTGTGCACCAGCACGTTGGCGGCGAACGGCCCGTAATTGGTCGTGCCCTTGGCGACGATGGCATAGCCGTCGCCCTTGCCGCGGATCGTGGCTTCGAGCCCGGCGAGGCCGACGCCAACTCCCGGGCGGGGGGCGTGGATCACGATCACCGGCGCGGCGGCGGTCCCGGTCACGCGCGCATTGATCGGACCGTAATCCTTCGAATGCGCGTCGCCCACGAAGACGATCCGTCCGTCTGGACGATAGCTGCCCGAGCCGCGATAAATGCTGAGGCGCGGCGCGGCGAGCTTGACGTTGGAGAACGTAAAGACCCCGTCAGTGCCGTAACCGATGTCGCTGGTGACGATCGCCTGGCCGCCGAGGAAGCTTTCCGCGCCAGAATTGAAGATGCGCCGCGTCCTCGCCGCGATCCGTCCCTTGATGCCGAACCCGCCCTTGGGCATCGACACCAATTTTGCGTCGGTGGTCAGGTCGACGATGCCGATCCCGTCGATCGTGTAATTATTGACCCGCCCCTTCAGCGCGCCGGTATAATGGCCGCTCGGGAGGTCGGCGACGACGATCGCGGTCGCGTCGATCTTGTCGGATTTGATCTTCAGATTGTCGGACAGCAGCTTGCCGTTCGAATAAGCGAAATCGCCGACCGCGGTGACATTGGTCAACAACATGCCGGCAGCCGCATTCAATCCGGTGACGCGGCGCGCGCGCGCATTGACCGGGATCAGGATATGCTTGGCATCGACCGTCGCCTTGCCCGAGGCGGTCAGCCCCTCCAGGCCGGTACCGCTGAACGCGATCGCCGCGGCGCTGAGATTGTAGCCGATCGTGGGGGTCGCGAACGGCCCGTCGAGCGTCCAATGCGTCATCACGTCGCGGCCCGACAGATTGGGCAGCATCGCGCCCGGCGTCAGCAACCGCGCGTCGATCACGAAATTGCCGAATTTGTTCTCGCCGAGATCGAGCAGGCCGTTCGCCGCCACTGCCAGCGCGTCCGACTTGAGCGTCATCCGCGTCGTCGCCTTGCGCTTCTCCAGGGTGGAGACGATGTCGACGTTCAGCCCCGGCGCGGTCAGCCGCTCGACCGGCCCCTTCAGATAGAGGCCGGGATGGGTCACGCCCTTGATCGTGAAGGTGCCGTTCTGCGCGCCGAGATCGAGATCGGCGAGCGACTGGCCATTGAGCGCGGCGACGCCCTTGCCTTTCCACGACTTCCAGTCGCCAGCGCCGCCGATGCGGATCGCCATTGGCGCTTTGACCCCGGTCATGCTGGCGGCGACGCCGTCGGCCGGCGCGTCGAACCTGACGCGGATGCCGAGCTTGTTTGCGTCGGGCTGGGCGTCGAGCACCAGCCGCAATCGATCGCCACCGGCAATCCCCGGCCCGCGCACCGCATCGGCATTGGCGATCAGTTGCGCGCGGCGGTCGGCGATATGCGCGACGCCGTCGAGCCGGATGATATGCTGCTGCCCGGTGACCGGCGCCTTTAGCCACAGCCGGTCGACTTTCAGGCTGCCGATGTCGATGTCGATATCGGGCAGGATCGGCGTGTTGGGCGCGCTGGGCAGCAGCGACGGCGACCGGTGCATCACCACGGTCGGCGCGACCATCGAATTGACGTCGATATGGTTCCACAAGAACTGGAACGGATTCCAGTCCATCGTCGCCGTCGGCGCGGTCAGGAAAATGCCCTGAGGATCGCTGACCCTGAGGTCGAGCAACTCCATCTTTCCGTAGATCGAGCCGCGGATCCGCCCAACCTTGATGTTGAGCCCGGTCTCGGTCTTGTAGCTTTCCAGCCGCGAGACGATGAAGCGGTGCCCCGGCGCGGTGTCGAGCCCGAAATAGACGATCGTCAACAGCGCGAGGATCGCGACGCAAAAAATGACCACGCCGCGCGCAAGCTGCAGCCACCATGGCCGCTTCACCACGACGACGTTCTCGGGAGTCTCGTCCGGGGGCGTCTCGTCGGCCATCAGAAGGCCTGACCGATCGAGATGTACAGCGCGATGCGCGAGTCCCCCTTGCGCTTGTTGAGCGGCGTCGCGACGTCGACGCGGATCGGCCCGAAATTGGTATAGAACCGCCCGCCGATGCCCGCGCCGAATTTCCAGTCGGTGAATTTGGGCATCGAGCTGGCGTAGGAATTGCCGGCATCGATGAACGGCACGATACCGTAATTGCCGAACCGATAGCGGGCCTCCAGCGCGAATTCGTTGACGCTGCGCCCGCCGACCGGATCGCCATTGGGATCGAACGGGCCTAGCCGCTGATAGCCATAGCCGCGCACCGATCCGCCGCCGCCGCCATAATAACGCCGCGACGGCGCGAGGTCGTCGCGGGCGATGCCGAGGATCGATCCGACCCGACCGCGCCCGGCGATAACGATGCTGCTGGTCACCGGATAATAGACACTCGCATCGATCTGGGTGCGGGCATAGGGGCGGATCGGCCCGCGCACCGACGTTTCGGGGCTCAGCGTCAGTTTCACGCGATAGCCCTTGGTCGGATTGAGCAGATCGTTCGACGTGTCCCATTGGATGTTGAGCGGCAGCGCGGCGATGAAATAGGTGCCGCGTTGGCGCTTGCCGGCGTTGAAATTATAGACGCTCTCGTTGGTGCCGGTCAGTTCGAAGCCATAGCCGTACGTGATCCGCTTCTGCCAGATCGGCGTCGAATCGTAGGAGACGCGGCCGAACAGCGACAGGGTGGCGGCGTCGAAGGCATCGTAATTGTTGTGCCCGGCGCTCAGCCCGAACGACAGTGTGCGATCGCGCTGCTTCCAGTTCGAGCGGCGGAAGGAGACCGTGCCGCTCTGTTCCTGCGTGCCGGCGACCGCACCGACGACGAACGCGCCTTCGGGCGGGAAGGCATTGCGCGCGGTGAACGTGCCTTCGAGCTTGATCCCTTCCCCGGTGCTGTAGCCGCCGGTCGCCGCGATCGATCGCGTCCGCCCGACCCGTTGCGTCACCGCCAGGTCGACGATCCGCGTGCCGTCGGGCGCGTTTTGACCGGTATCGACCGGCTCGACCGTCACGGTCGAGAACAGCCCCGTCGCGACCAGTGCCTTGCGGACATCGTCGACCTTGTCGGTATTGTAGAGTTCGCCCTCTTTGAACCGCCGCAGGATGCGGATGTGATCGGGCCCGAAAGCAAGCCGGCCGCTCGTGCTGACATTGCCGAAGCTCGACCGCGGCCCGGTATCGACCGGCAGGGTATAATCGCCGGTAAAGGCAGTATCGTCGAGCAGGACGTCGCGCGTCCCCAGCCGCACGAATGGATAGCCGTTGCGGCCCATCTCCAGCGTGACATTGGCCTCGGCACCCTGGACGCGGACAGCATCGATCGGCTCGCCGACCTTGAGCGGCAGGTTTCGGGTGATCAGGTCGCCCGGTACCACCGGCTGCGAATCGACGTTGATCGACGCGAACGTATATTGCTTGCCCGGCACCGCATTGATCACCACGCGGACGCGCCCGGGCTGGTTGGGAATGCTTTCGACCGAGGACAAAGCGGTCGCGTCGTAATAGCCGCGCGAATGCATCAGCCTGACCGCCAATGCCTCGTCCTCGCGTCCGCGCGCCGCCACCATCGCGGCGTTGGCCGCCTTGCCCCCGCCTTTCTTCAACGACGAGAAGGTCTTGAAATCGCCGTCGAGGTCGAGATCGCCGAGTCCGTTGACGACCGTGTCGTAGCGTATCTCCGCGCTCTTGCCGCCGGGCACGTCGGCGACTTCGGTCACCGGCGTCGTATTGTAGCTGTCGAGCGTCGGCAGCGGCGCGGCGAGTTCGGGCGCGGGCTCGGGTGCCGGCGGCAGCGTTCCCGGCGGCACGTCGGGTGCCGGCGCGATCACCGGCGGCATGACACTGGGCGGCGCCTTGTCCGCGGTCTGCGGGGTGAACGGTGCTTCCTGCGGGATCGGCTCAAGCGGTGCGTTTATGTCGCTCGACAACGGCGGCAGCGACTTGTCGAACTGGTCGTCGGGCACGATCGGCTTATCGCCAAGCGGGTCGCTGGTCGGGGTCGGCACCGGCTTGGGCTCGCCCGATTGCCGCGCCTGATCCTGGCTCGCAGGATCGGCTGGGGCGCTATCGGTGCGAGCGGACGGCGGCACCTGTTGCGCGACCAGCGCGCCGGGAAGGACGGCGCACGCCGCGATAGCCAGACAACAATGCGATACCAGACGCGACACGACGGCCCCTTTTCGGGGGTCGTCCTTCGCCCCCTTCGCGCCTGCCAACGCGCCGCAGCCCGATCGGTTCACGCTCAATCCGCCCCGACGCCTTCGGGCGCGACTTCGCTCGCTGCCGCTTCGATGCGATCGAGCATCGCCGACAAGGCAACACGTTCGCCCGCGTCGAGCTGTTCGAGCACCTTCGCCTCGAGCTCGAGCGCCTTGGGCGCGACCTGATCGTAGAGCAGCCGCCCGGTCGCGGTCAGCGCGAGCAAGTGCGACCGCCGGTCGCCTTCGTTCGGTGCGCGCGCAACCAGCCCGCGCTCGACCAAGGCCTGCGCCGCCCGGCTCACCGTCACCTTGTCCATTCGCGTCGCCACACCCAGCGCCTGCTGGGTGATCCCCGGCCCTTCGGCAATAACCGCGATCAGGCGCCATTCGGGGATACGCAGCCCGAACAGCCGGTCATAGGCGGTCGCGATCGCCGCCGACACGCGGTTGGACACGACCGACAGGCGGTACGGCAGGAACTGATCGAGCTTCAAATCGGCCATTTCCGGTCACTTTGCGGTGTTCGTCGGCGCGAAACAAGCATTGCGTGACATGCGTTCAGAACGGTGGACGCAGCCGCAGAAACGCGATATAGTTTCAACTGAAACGACTTTTCCCTCTGGAGCATGTTCCGATGACCGACGCGCACGACAATCCGATGGGCCTGGATGGATTCGAATTCGTCGAATTCACCTCGCCCGACCCGGAAAAGATGGCCGATCTGTTCGAGAAAATGGGCTTCACCCATGTCGGCACGCACAAGTCGAAGAATGTGCGCCGCTATGCCCAGGGCGACATCAATTTCCTGCTCAACATGGACGATGCCGGCCAGGTCGCGGGATTCCGCAACGTGCATGGCCCGAGCGCCAACGCGATGGCATTCCGCGTCGCCGACGGCGAAAAGGCGCGCGACCTCGCGCTGGAGCGCGGCGCGACCGAAGTGAAGGGCGAGCACGGCCCGGGCGAGCTCGACATTCCCGCGATCGAAGGGATTGGCGGCGCCAATCTCTATCTCGTCGATGCGAAGTCGAAGATTTACGAGACCGATTTCGTCCCCACCGGCGCGGGCGCCGACGACCATAGCGTCGGCCTGCACACGCTCGATCACCTGACCCACAATCTCAACCGCGGGCGGATGGATTATTGGGCGAATTATTACGAGCGGATCTTCAACTTCCGCCAGATTCGCTATTTCGACATCGAGGGCCAGTCCACCGGCCTGTTCTCCAAGGCGATGACCGCGCCCGACGACAAGATCCGCATCCCGCTCAACGAAAGCCAGGACGAGCATTCGCAGATTGAGGAATTCATCAAGGATTATAAGGGCGAAGGCATTCAGCATCTGGCGCTGGCGACCGACGACATCTTCTCGACGATCGATCAGTTGCGCGCCAACGGCATCCGGTTCCAGACCGCGCCCGACACCTATTTCGACCTGATCGACAAGCGCCTGCCCGGTCACGGCCATGACGTCGCCGAGATGCGCAAGCGCCACATCCTGATCGACGGATCGCCGGAGACCGGCGGCGGCCTGCTGCTGCAGATCTTCACCGAGAATATGGTCGGCCCGATCTTCTTCGAGATCATCCAGCGCAAGGGCAATGACGGCTTCGGCGAAGGCAATTTCAAGGCGCTGTTCGAGAGCATCGAACTCGACCAGATCCGCCGCGGCGTCGTACCGGCGAAGGCGGAGGCTTGATCAATACAGCCCCTCCCTTTCAAGGGAGGGGTTGGGGTGGGTCGCGAGCGCAGCGAGCGTCCTGCCGTAGAACCGAAGCGACGCCGGGGCATCGAGCCCCGTCGCCGCTGCCCCACCCCTAACCCCTCCCCTGAAGGGGAGGGGCTGGAGAGTAGCGATGCCCGACTACCAAACCGGCTTCGGCAACCATTTCGCGACGGAGGCGATTCCCGGCGCACTACCGGTCGGCCGCAATTCGCCCCAGAAACCCGCGTTCGGCCTCTATGCCGAGCAGCTCAGCGGCACCGCGTTTACCGCGCCGCGTCACGAGAACCGCCGCACCTGGCTCTATCGCCTGCGCCCCTCCGCCGCGCACCCGGCCTCCACCCGGTACGAAGGCGCCAAGCGATTCGCCCCGGGCCTGTCGAAATCCCCCCTCGCCCCCAACCGCTTGCGCTGGCGGCCGCTCGAGGAAGCGACCGATGCCGACTGGCTCGACAGCCTGACGACGATGGTCGTGGCCGGCGACGGCCCGCGCACCCAGGCGGGCGTGGCGATGCACCTCTATCACGCCACGCGCGACATGACCGACCGCGCCTTCGCCTCGGCCGATGGCGAGTTGCTGATCCTGCCCGAACAGGGCGCGCTCCTGCTGCTGACCGAAATGGGCCGGATCGACCTCGCGCCGGGCCAGGTCGCGGTGATCCCGCGCGGCGTGCGCTTCCGCGTCGAACTGCCCGGCGGCCCCGCCCGCGGCTATGTCGCCGAAAATCACGGCCAGCCGTTCCGCTTGCCCGACCTCGGCCCGATCGGGTCGAACGGCCTCGCCAATCCCCGCGATTTCGAGACGCCGATCGCCTGGTTCGAGGATCGCGAAGGCGATTTCGCGCTGATCCAGAAATTCGAGGGCGCATTGTGGCAGACCGAGCTTGGCCGCAGCCCGCTCGACGTCGTCGCCTGGCACGGCAATTACGCGCCGTACCGCTACGACCTCACTCGCTTCAACACGATCAACACGGTCAGCTTCGATCATCCCGATCCGTCGATCTTCACATTGCTGACCTCGCCCAGCGATGTGCCCGGCACCGCCAATGCCGATTTCGTCATCTTCCCGCCGCGTTGGATGGTCGCCGAGGATACGTTCCGCCCGCCCTGGTTCCACCGCAACACGATGAGCGAGTGTATGGGACTGCTTTACGGCGCCTATGACGCCAAGGCCGACGGCTTCCGCCCCGGCGCGATGTCGCTCCACAACCAGATGTCGGGCCACGGCCCCGATCTCGCCTCGTGGAAAGGCGCCAGCGAGACCGAGCTCAAGCCGCACAAGATCGACGGCACGATGGCCTTCATGATCGAGAGCCGCTGGGTGTTCCACTGCACCGACTATGCGCTGGAAACGGGCGCGCTCGATGAGGATTATGATCAGGTCTGGTCGGGGTTTCCCAAGGCGGAATTGCCATGAGGACCTTTAGCCTGGCAACACCGTCATTGCTCGCCAGCTGATCGCGATCAACGCCGCGGCCAGGACCAGCACGGCGATCATCATGGCGATGCTGCGTCGCCCGGTGACGATCATCCACAAGCCGTAAACGGTCGATCCCAGTCCGAACACGATCACCGCGCCGAATACAGTCAGGATCGTCCGTCCCTGCTCCGCGGTGCCGGTGAAGGTGGTGCCGCCGGTCAGGTCGCCGGGATGCGCCATTGCGGGAGCTAGCACGGTCCAGAGATAGCTCATCAGCCCGACAAGAAAGACACCGCAGGCAAGCAGCAGCCAGCCGAGAGCGCGTATCGTGCGCGGCGTCCGCATCTTCCCCCCGCAGGTCGGACAGGCGGTGACGGTTCCTTCCGCCGTGGTGCGGCACGACGGCGCGAGACAAGTACTGACGGCGGGCATCGGCGATTCTCCCCTTGATGTCGCTAGCTACCCCGATGGGCTCCCCCACGCCACAGACGTCAATGCTTGGCATATTTTACAGCCGGTTGCATGACTTAGCGAGAACCGGCAGAATTGCCACAAACAGGGGAGGCCAATTATGAAGACTTTGTCCGGCGTGATCGTTGCAGCGGCGTGCTTGGTGTCCGGATGCACTGCGTCGAACAACGCAACGCCCCCAGCGCCGCCGTCGCCCGGCTGGCAGTTTGCCGGGTCCGACGACAACACGGACAATTATCCGACGCAGAAATATTGCTCGCAGAGCGGCGATTTCGATGTGATGAGCAACGACGCTCAGGGCGCTCGCCTGTGCATCGACTACGTCCCCGGGCTCAAGCGCTATGTGCTGCCCGAGGTCACCTACTACGCACAGCCGGAAAAGAGCGAACTTACGCTGAAGGGCGACAAATCATCGATCATTCTGAAACTGCAGCGTAAAGGGCTCGGTCAGCAGGGCAGTGCGCCGATGTGGAAAGTTTACGTCTACGAGCCAAGCGCTAAGGACATCGCCAAATTCCTCTCAGGGCAGAAGGAAGTCGAGTTGAACGGCGCCAAAATCAACGTCGCTGGTCAGCCCTGGCTCAAATAACCAGCCGGGGCGGTTTCGGTCATCGCTTGCCGCCTCCATTTGCCGCCGACGCCGCGCGGACCAGGGCCTTGAACGCCTCATCGTCGATCGCATCACCCTCGTGAAAGTCGATCGCGCGGCGGACATTGCCGTCCAGGCTCGAGTTGAATAGCCCCTTGGGATCGTCGAGCGCCGCACCCTTGGCGAAGGTGGTCTTGACCGCGTTCTTGTAGGTCTCGCCGGTGCAGATGATCTTGTCGTTGGCGTACCAGGTCGGCACGCCGCGCCACTTCCATTCCTCGACGACATCGGGCTCGGCGTCGCGGATCAGGGCACGAATCCGCGCCAGCGTCGCGCCGCGCCAGTCGCCCAAAGATGCGATCCGATCGTCGATCAGTTCGGATGGCGATTTGGTATCGGCTTCGGTCGTGGTCATCGTTCTTCCTTCCTCGATCGCTCAGGCGGCATCGCGTGCGGGCGACGGCGTGCGGCTCTTCGCCAGATAGGGCAGCGCGAACATATAGAGGCCGGTGATCATCAACAGGATCAACGGAAAAAGTGCCGTCAGCCCGACCCATGTCGCCTGGCGGCCCAGCACGAGCATCACCGTATTGAAGATCACCGCCACCATGAAGACGATCGACGTCCAGCGGTGAAACTGCCGAATAGCCGAATTCCCGTTCATCCGTTCCTCCCTATGTATTCGAAAACTTGCCGATCAGTCGATCCGCGCCACGACCTCGTCCAGGTTGCCGAGAAACTTCTGCCAACCGAATTTGGCGCCGGCGAAGGCCTGCTGCTGATCCGGGCGGAAGCCCGCCTGCTCCATGCGCACGTGCGTGCCGGCGGCCGACGGCGTCAGCGTCCAGCTGACCACGCTCTCCAGCCCCATCGCGTCCCAGCTATAGGCGAGCGCCCGCTGCGGCTCGATCTCGAGCACCTTGCAATCGACCGATCCCCAATCGCCGGTCAGCGTGAAGCGATGATCGACCGTCGGCACGAAATCGTTCTTCATCAGCCATTCCGCGATCAGATGCGGTTGGGTCAGCGCGCGCCAGATCTTGTCGGGCGCATGCGCGAACTCGCGTTCGATCACGACGGAACGGGTTTCGGTCGAAGTCGTCGTCATTGGTCCATCCTCTTGAGCAAATCATCGAGATCGTCGAACCGGCTTTCCCAGAATTCGGTCATCTGGCGGGTCCAGTCGACCAGTGGCGCGAGCGCCTGTCGCCGCGCGGTATAATGGGTCTGGCGCCCCTCATGCCGATCGAGCACCAGCCCGGCCTTTTTCAGCACGCCGAGATGCTTCGACACCGCCGGCTGCGAGACCCCCGCCAGTGCGGTCAGTCCGCCCACCGTCTGCTCGCCGCCACGGCACAGCCGCTCGAAAATCCCACGACGCGTGGGATCCGCCAGGGCGCTGAAAATGACGTCGTGTGGAGTAGGCATGAAAACGTATAACTCACGGGCTATGGATTTAACCCATAACCACGCAGTTATATATTAGTCAAGTGGCGATATTCAGTCGATCGCGTGCGCGAAACAGCGCGCCCTCCACTCCTCCGGTCACCAGTTGAGTGGCGATGCCGAAGTCCACGCCCACCGCCGCGCCCAATTGACGAAGCCAGAGGTGCGAGCCCGGAAAGATTCGCGCCAGCAAGTCGAGGCTGCCGCCCATCAACCTCCCGCCCAATAGCGGCACCAGCACGCCACCCACCGCTCCGATCAGACCGGCGATAGCGATCCTGCGCCACATCGAGGCCAAGCAGTTTGACGATTCCGGCGATCGCCATGCCGCCAAGCGCGCCACCCACGATGGTCCACCGACCACGCCGGGCGAAACCGGCCGCAGCGATCCGAAGCTGACACCGGCCGTCACTTCCGATGGTTCTCCTTTGAGGACGCACCGTTATCGGGCAAATAAGGGCGATGAAATTCACCGAATATGCGGCCCACGATGCCGTCGGCCTGGCGGAGCTGATCCGGCATGGCGAGGTCTCGCCGCTCGAGGTTGTCGACGCCGCGATCGAGGGTATCGAGCAGTACGATGGCGACATCAACGCCGTCGTCTATCGCGCATTCGATGAGGCACGGGCGACAGCTGCCGGGCCGCTCCCGGAAGGTCCGTTCACGGGTGTTCCATTCCTGGTGAAAGACTTGCTGCTGCAGGTGGCGGGTTGGCCGCGTACGTCGGGCAGCCGCTATGCCGCAAACGCAGGCCTCGCGGACGCGGAAGACAGTGGCCTGATGCGCCGCTACCGGGCGAGCGGGGTCGTGACCCTGGGCAAGGCCAACCTTTCCGAGTTCGGGATCGCCGGCACGACCGAAGGGGCGCTGTTCGGGGCCTGTCGAAACCCATGGAATCTCGGACACATCGTCGGCGGATCGTCGGGCGGTTCGGCGGCAGCGGTGGCGAGCGGCATGGTGCCGATGGCGCATGGCGGCGACGGCCTTGGCTCGATCCGGATTCCCGCCTCTTGCTGCGGCCTGGTCGGGCTGAAGGTGACGCGCGACCGCAACCCGCATTTGCCCGACGGCTACGATTTCGCCCAAGGCAATGTCGTCGAGCATGTGATCACCCGCACTGTCCGCGATACCGCGGTGATGCTCGACGTGACCGGCAATCCGGAGCCGGGGTCGCCCTACGCCATTCCGCCGAAGGAGCGGCCCTATGCGGACGAAGTCGGGCGCGATCCGGGACGGCTGCGCATCGCGTGGTCGGGCGGGACGCCGCTCGGGCGCGCGATCCATCCCGACGTGCAAGCAGTGCTCGAGGATATTGCGCGATTGCTCGGCGGGCTCGGCCATCACGTGGAGGAGCGCGCGCTCGGCACCAATACGCTGAGCGACTATGTCGCCAATCTGCCGCTTGCCGGCGCCAACTTCGCCGCCGGCATGAAGCGGATGATCGAGGCGATCGGGCGCGAGCCGGCAGCGGACGAGCTGGAACCGCTGACCTGGGCAGCGCTCAACGGCGCGCGCTCGGTGTCGGGTGTCGACGCGCTCTACAGCGCGCAGGAACGCCGGATGCGCGCCCGAGCGACGCTTCGCTTTTTCGAGGATTGGGACATATTCCTATGCCCGGTGATGGGAACCCCGCCGCCCAAGATCGGCTATCTCGATCCGATCAACGTGCCGGCGGCGGACATCCAGACGCGAAATGGCGAGGTCTATCCCTTCGCCGCCCCGTTCAACTTCACCGGTCAGCCCTCGATCTCGCTGCCGCTCGGCCAGTCGCGTGAGGGTTTGCCGATCGGAATGATGTTCTCGGCGCGTTACGCCGACGAAGCGACACTGATCCGCCTCGCAGCCCAGCTCGAACAAGCCTGCCCGTGGCATGATAAGCGACCGAAGCTCGGCGGGTGAGTAAACGGGGAGCGAGGTTGACCGCCCATGCCCCGGGGGCAAAGTGATCCCTTTCCATAGCTCGTCATCCCAGCGAAAGCTGGGATCTCAAG
>NZ_BCYU01000086.1 GCF_001598355.1 Sphingomonas asaccharolytica NBRC 15499 | reverse complement strand
CGGGCGGGGTGGGCGCCGGGCGCAGGCTGGGCGGCGCGGCGCGCGCCGGGCGCTCGGCGACACGGCCTTGTTTGAGCGTCAGCCGCGCGACCGCGGCATAGCCGAAGAAGCGGTTGACCCGCTCGACGATCTCCGGCGCGATATGCTGCATCATCGCCGCATGCGCGCCCTTCACCGTGACGGTGAGCACGCCCTCGGCTTTCTTGCCCGGCGGAAAGCGGATCGATTCGGGCGACGACACGCCGGCATATTTGGGGCCGACGATTTCCGCCCAGCGGGTGACGATTCCCGACTGGACGAAGCCGAAGCGGCGGAACGCCGCGCCGCCGACCTGGGGCAGCAAGTCGCCGACCGCGCGCGCCGGTCCACCTCGCGGCCGCCCAAGGTCTTTGGCAGGCGCAGGTTTGGCGGGGCCTTTGGGGGTCGCGCGTTTGCTCATTCGGCCATCCATGCCATAGCCGCGGGGTGGCCGCCAAGCTTCCTTCCGCACCATCTTTGTCCGGTTTTGTCGCGCCGACATTGCTGCGCTGGTACGACACGCATCGCCGCACCCTACCGTGGCGCGCCGGGCCGGGCGAGCGTGCCGATCCCTATCGCGTCTGGCTGTCCGAAGTGATGCTGCAACAGACCACCGTCGCCACGGTCGGGCCGCGCTTCGCCGCCTGGGTCGCGCGCTGGCCCGATTTCGCCAGCCTGGCCCGCGCCGACGAGGCTGACGTCATGGCGGCCTGGGCGGGGCTGGGCTATTATGCCCGAGCACGCAACCTGGTCGCCTGCGCGCGCGCGGTGGTCGGAGGGCACAATGGCGCCTTCCCGCGCACCGAGGCCGAGCTGCGCGCGCTGCCCGGGATCGGCGACTATACCGCCGCCGCGATCGCCGCGATCGCGTTCGACGAGCCGGCGACCGTGGTCGATGCCAATGTCGAGCGTGTCGTCGCGCGATTGTTCCGGCTGGAGGACAAGGCCGCGACCCGCCCGGCCGCGGCAACGCTTACGCCGGCCGAACGCCCCGGCGATTTCGCCCAGGCGATGATGGACCTGGGTGCCACGATTTGCACCTCGCGCGGACCCAAATGCCTGTTGTGCCCGCTGCGCGAGCAATGCGCAGCCTATGCGGCGGGCGATCAGGAGCGTTATCCGGTCAAGCCGGCCAGGGCCGACAAGCCGACGCGGCACGGGACCATCTTCTGGGCGCGCAATGGCGGCGACGTGCTGTTGGTACGGCGTCCGCCCAAGGGATTGCTCGGCGGCATGCGCGCGCTGCCGACCGGCCCGTGGAGCGCCGAGCCGCCTGGCCTGGCCGATGCTCCAGCGCCCGCCGATTGGCACCTGCTCCCCGCCACGGTCGAGCACGTCTTTACCCATTTCAGATTGAAACTCGTGCTTGCGACCGCGGCGATCGATCGCCATGCAGCGCCCGACGGTGCCTTATGGTGGCCGATCGAGTCGCTGGGGGAAGCAGGTCTGCCGACCGTCTTCGCCAAGGCGGCGAGCGCGACAGGAGAGCCTTGATGATCCGCCTGACCTCTTTCCTCACCGCCACCGTGACGATCGCCTTGCTGGCCGGCGCCGGCATCGCCCAGACCGCAAGCGTGCCGCTCCCCGCGCCGGCCGCGGCCCCCGCGACCGCCAGCCCGCTGCCGGCGACCCAGGCGCTCTATGATTCGTACGTCGCCGCCAACAAGATGCCGGGGATCGTCGGCGCGTTCGGCGGCGGCGACCTGCCGACCGCGTTCGTCTCGGCGGGCAAGATCGCGACCGACGCCAATGCCGCGCCGGCCGGTCCCGACAGCCTGTGGCGGGTCTATTCGATGACCAAACCGATCACAGCGATGGCGGCGATGATCCTGATCGAAGACGGCAAGATGAAGCTCGACGAGCCGGTCAGCGACTTCCTGCCCGCGTTCAAGAACATGCGCGTCCAGCTCAACGAGAATACGATCGACAGCCGCCCGGCGGCGCGCCCGATCACGATCCGCAACCTGCTGACGCACACTGCCGGCCTGGGCTATACCATCGTCACCAAGGGGCCGTTGCTCCAGCTGTACATCGACAAGGGTCTCACCCCCGGCCAGATCAACGCCGCGGACGAGACCAACCAGCGCAAGACGCGGCCCGCGACGCTGCAGGAATTCGCCAACAAGGTCGCGACTGTGCCGCTGATCGCCGATCCCGGGACCAAATGGAGCTATTCGATCGGGCTCGACGTGATGGGCGCGGTGATCGAGAAAGCGAGCGGGATGCGGTTCGACGCCTTCGTCCAGGCGCGCATCTTCGACCCGCTCAAGATGAAGTCGAGCTATTGGGCCGTGCCGGCGAGCGAAGTCGGTCGGCTGTCGACCAATTACGTTTTCCTGCCTGGCGACAAGATGTTCGCATTCGATCCCGCCGCGACCTCGGTCTATTTGACGACGCCGAGCTTCCCCTATGGCGGCGCCGGACTGGTGATGTCGGCGCGCGATTACGACAGGTTCCTGCACATGCTGCAGAACTATGGCGAACTCGACGGCGTGCGCATCATGAAGCCGGAGACAGCCAAAATCGCCATGTCCAACCTGCTGCCCCCTGGAGTCGAGTTCGGCGGCGTGGGCGGCGCGACCGGCGGAACCTCGGGGCCGAAGATGGGCTTCGGCGCCGGCGGATCGGTGGTGCTGGAGGACAAGGCGAATTCGATGGGCGCTGGCACCTATGGTTGGGGCGGCGCCGCCGGCACCGCGGCCTGGGTAAACCCGGTCAAGAAGATCCGCGGCACGATCATGGTCAATTACTTCCCCGCCGACAAATGGCCGATCCGCGACGAGACGGTGAAGGCGCTGATCAGCGACATGCAGCGTTACAAGACCAAGTGATTCGCCCCGGCTTCACCGGCAGCCCGCTCGATCGGGCCGATCCGCTGCGTCACGACGCCGAGAAACTGGCGGCGGCGATGGGCGACTGGCGCGCCAGGCTGCTCAAGCTCGACAATTTCGAGCCCGAGGTGGCGGAGGATGGCACACTCGGCTGGACCAGCCTGGCCGACGCGCCCGACGACGCCGAATTGGTCCTGCTCGGGCTGATCGACGGCAAGCCGCATTTCGCCGCTTATGTGCCGGGGATGCGCGCGCCGGCCGGACGCTCGCCCAGCCTGTTCCGCGCGCTCGACCTGATGCGGCCGGAAGAAGCGGAAACCTATGCCGCGGCGCGAAGCGTGCTCGATTGGCATAGCCGGCATCAATTCTGCCCTAATTGCGGGACGCAGACCGCGATGTTCCGCGCCGGCTGGGGACGGTTGTGCCCCAAGTGCGGCGCCGAGCATTTCCCGCGCACCGACCCGGTGGTGATCATGATCGCCGAACATTCGGGCCGCGCCTTGGTCGGTCGCGGGCCGCAATGGCCGGCGGGTCGCTATTCGGCGCTGGCCGGGTTCATGGAGCCGGGCGAATCGATCGAGGAAGCCGTCGCGCGCGAGATTTTCGAGGAAGCCGGCATCCGCGTCCGCAACGTGCGCTACATCGCCAGCCAGCCCTGGCCATTCCCCTCGTCATTGATGATGGCCTGCATCGGCGAGGCCGAGGACGACGTCATCACGATCGATCCGCACGAGCTGCAGGATGCGATGTGGGTCAGCCGCGAGGATGTCCGCAAGTCGCTGGCCGGCGACTCGTCCGCGCCGTTCCTCTCGCCCCCGCATTACGCGATTGCGCATACCTTGCTGACGGCGTGGGTGAACGAGGGGTAGATGCCTCGCCTCTCATCCCAGCTTAAGCAGTTTTAATCGAGCACGATCAGGTTTGACCGTCATGCCGGGCTTGTCCCGGCATCCACGGTGCAGGTTAGCGCATAGCAAGAGCTTCTTTTCCCGGGCTTGCCGCCCGGTGGACCCCGGGACAAGCCCGGGGTGACGAAGGCTAAAAATCGACCGCGATGCCCTTCAGCGTCCAGTCGCCGTACCGCGTCGGATCCTCGCCCAGCGGATCGTCCTTGGACGGCTCGACCTTTTCCGGTTCGGGCACCGGCGGGCTCGGCGTGAGGTAAGCGGGCGGCTTGACGTGCGGCGGGCGGGGCATGATGGGTCCATTGATTGAACGCTGGTCGTCGACGGGCCACATTGGAGCAGCAAGCGGTCGGCGCAATAGCCGATCGTGCCGGAGGGCCTTTTGGGCAGTCTAATAGCAGAATTGTTCGTCGACGCGATCCTCGACACGTTGATGTGGGGCACAGGCGCATTCGTGCTGAAAGTGATCAGACCGGATCGGCCAGTCAATAAAATCGCCGCCACTGTCCTCGGCCTGATCATCTGGCTCGTTGGGATCGCTGCGCTCTTCACGATCGGATATTTCCTGCTTGTCTAATTCCCCGCTTCCTCCTGGAGTCCCCGCCCGCCAAGCCGCACTTCGCCTGCTCGACGCCGTGCTTCGCCGCGGCGAGACGATCGACCAGGCGGCACCACGCGTGCTGTCCAGCCTGAAGGCGGATAACGACCGTGCGCTGGCCCGGGCGATCGCGGCCGAAGTGCTGCGGCACCTGCTGGATCTAGACGCGCTGATCGATTCGGCGACGCAGCGACCATTGCCGCATGACGCCAAGGCGCGCTTCGCGCTGCGCATCGCACTCGCCCAGTCGCTGCGGCTGGGGACGCCGGGGCATGCCGCGATCTCGACCGTGCTGCCGCTGGTCGATGGCGGCCCGCGCAAATTGGTCCATGGCGTGTTCGGTACGCTCGACCGGCGCAAGGCGACCTTGCCCGAACCGCCGACTCTGCCCGATGCCGTCACCGCGCGCTGGCAAGCGGCCTGGGGCGACGACATGGTGCAGGCGGCGCGCCGCGCGATCGCCGAGCCACCGCCAGTCGACCTGACCCTGGGTGGAGAGGAGGGGCCTGAGGGTCTCGAGCTGATGCCCGGCCAGCGCCGCCTGCCGCGTGGCACCGCGATTCCCGATTTGCCCGGGTTCTCCGACGGCGATTGGTGGGTGCAGGATCTGTCCGCCGCGATCCCCGCGCGCTTGCTCGGGCCGGGGAAGGGGAGCGTCATCGACGCCTGTGCCGCGCCCGGTGGCAAGACGATGCAGCTCGCCGCCGCGGGGTGGGCGGTCACCGCGATCGACGCGTCGGAAAGTCGTCTGGCACGACTTCGCGACAATCTGGCGCGGACGCATTTGACGGCGGAGATAGTCGCCGCCGACGTCGCTTTCTGGTCGCCGCCGGCACCTGTCGACGCCGTGTTGCTCGATGCGCCGTGCAGCGCGACCGGCATTTTCCGCCGCCATCCCGACGTGCTCCACCGCGTCCACCCCGCGATCATCGAGGAAGCGGCACACCTGCAGCGCCAGTTGCTGGTCCAGGCGGCAGGTTGGGTGAAAAAGGGCGGCAAGCTGGTCTACGCGACTTGCTCGCTCGAGCGCGAGGAAGGCGAGGAGCAAGTCGAGACCTTCCTCGCCGCCAACCCCGATTTCGCCCTCGATCCGGTCCGTGCTGACGAGCTTCCCGCCGGAATTGCCCCCAATCCACACGGCTGGGTACGCATTCTGCCAGGTGCGCTGGAAGAACAGGGCGGTTGCGACGGCTTCTTCATTGCCCGATTCGCGAGGGCTGGTTAGAGCAGGGCATGTCTCATCCCGTCCGCATTGCCCCCTCGATCCTGAGCGCCGATTTCGCCAAACTGGGCGAGGAAGTCCGCGCGATCGACGCCGCCGGCGCCGACTGGATCCATGTCGATGTAATGGACGGACATTTCGTCCCCAACATCACGATCGGGCCGCAAGTGGTGAAGGCGATTCGCCCGCACACCGCCAAGCCGCTCGACGTCCATCTGATGATCGCGCCGGTCGATCCCTATCTCGACCAGTTCGCGGAAGCGGGCGCCGACACCATCTCGATCCATGTCGAGGCCGGGCCGCACACCCATCGCAGCGTTCGCCACATCCGCAGCCTGGGCAAACGCGCCGGCGTCGTGCTGACCCCGCAGACCCCGGCCAAGGCGCTCGATTATCTGCTCGAGGAAATAGACCTGGTGCTGGTGATGAGCGTCAATCCCGGCTTCGGCGGGCAGAGCTTCATTCCGTCGGCGCTGCGCAAAATCGAAGCGATCAGGAAGATGATCGACAAGCAGGGGCTCGACGTCGACCTGGAAGTCGATGGCGGGATCGATCGCGAGACCGCGCCCCAAGTGATCGCGGCGGGTGCCGATGCTTTGGTCGCGGGCACTGCCACTTTCCGCGGCGGGCCAAGCGCCTATGCCGCCAATATCGCGGCGTTGAGGGGCGGGTGACCGACGAGCGCGCGCCAGACGGCATCGACGAAGGTAAGCGGCTGATCCGCATCGGGAGCAGCGCCGGCCTGTCGCTCGCCGACCGGGTTGCCGAACGCTTCCGCAAGCTCGCCTGGCGCACCCCGCTCCATGCCCTTCGCCTGCGCGGCCGCCATCCGCTCAAGCTGGTCGCGGTGCCCGAGGATCCGTTCGTTGGCGATCCGCGCCGCGGCAATGCCTTGCTCGACGGACGCATCGCGCTGCGCGGCGACAGCGTGGCGATCGCCGATCTCGATTTCGCCAAGCCCGAATGGTCGAAGCCGCTGGCGCATCACCTGCACAGCTTCGCCTGGCTGCGCGACCTGTCGACCGTAGCGACGCGTCCGGTCGGGGTGCCGATCGCCGAGACGATCATGCGGCTGTGGCTGGAAGTCCACGCCGACAAGGTCAGCGAACCGGCCTGGACGCCTGAATTGTGGGGCCGCCGCATCCTCCATTGGACCGCGCATGCGCCGCTGATCCTGTCGTCGTCCGATCTGGTCTATCGCAGCAAGGTGCTCAACACGCTGGCGCGCGGCGCCCGCCATCTCGATCGCAGCGCCGACAAGGCCCCGGCCGGGGTGGCGCGGATCGCCGCCTGGTGCGGGGTGATCTGCGCCGGGCTGCTGATCCCGGGCGGCGACCCGCGCCGCCAGATCGGCGAGGATGGGCTGGAAAAGGCGATCGAAGGCGCGGTGTACGAGGATGGCGGCGTGATCGCGCGCGCGCCCTTGGCGCAAGTCGACATCATCATGCTGCTGACCGCGCTGCGCGAGGCCTATACCGCGCGGCGGCTGGCGCCACCGGCGACCTTGTCCGCCGCGCTCGGCCGGATGGTCCCGGCGCTGCAAGGCGTGTGTCACGGCGATCATGGTCTCTCGAGCTGGCAAGGCGGCGGCCCGATCCGTGGCGAGCGGATCGACGAGATCGTCGCCGCGACCGGCGTGCGCGCGCGGCCGCTGCGTCAGGCGCGCGACTGGGGCTATCAGCGGCTGGCGCAGGCCGAGGCAGTGGTGATCGTCGATGCCGCCCCACCGCCGGTGTCGAGGCTGGCCGAGGGCGGCTGTGCGTCGACCCTGGCGCTGGAAATGTCCGACGGCGCCGAGCGGCTGATCGTCAATTGCGGCGGCGCGCGCGCGGCGATCGCGCAGATTCCGGCGACGCTGTCCGAAGGATTGCGCACCACCGCGGCGCATTCGACCCTGGTGGTCGGCGACAGCAATTCGACCGCGATCCATGCCGACGGCACCTTGGGCAAGGGCGTCGCCGAGGTCGAACTGGCGCGGCAGGAAAGCAACGGCGCCAGCCGGCTCGAGGCGAGCCATGACGGTTATGCCCGGCGGTTCGGGTTCCTTCACCGCCGCCAATTGCTGCTGGCAGGCGACGGCCGCGAATTGCGCGGCGACGACATGCTGTTGCCGGCCGGACGCAAGCGCAAGGTCGGCACGATCCCGTTCGCGATCCGCTTCCATCTGGGGGCAGGAGTCGAGGCGGCGCCGACTGCTGACGGCATGGCGGCACTTTTACGCTTGCCCTCGGGACGGCTGTGGCAATTCCGCTGCCGCGGTGGATCGCTGACGATCGAGGAGAGTTTGTGGATCGACCCCGACGGGCGGCCGGTCTCCACCCAGCAATTGGTGGTCAGCGGCGAGGCGGCGGCGGGCGGTGAGAATATCAGCTGGGCCTTGAAGCGCGCGACCTGATCGGCAATGGGGGCGGCGTCTGCTTCCCAGCCCAGCACAGGAATTCGCCATGGCCACCGACATCGTCCCCATCCGGCGGGCGCTGCTGTCCGTTTCGGACAAGACCGGAATCGTCGAATTGGCGACGGGACTCGCGGCCAAGCGTGTCGAACTGGTCTCGACCGGTGGCACCGCCAAGGCGCTGCGCGACGCCGGGCTGGACGTCCGCGACGTATCCGACCTGACCGGTTTCCCCGAGATGATGGACGGGCGGGTCAAGACGCTCCACCCGATGGTCCATGGCGGCCTGCTCGCGGTGCGCGACGATCCCGACCATGCCAAGGCGATGGAAGACCATGCGATCGGCGCGATCGATCTGGTCGTGGTCAACCTCTATCCCTTCGCGCAAACCGTGGCCAAGGGCGCCGAGCGCGACGAGATCATCGAGAATATCGATATCGGCGGCCCGTCGATGGTGCGCTCGGCGGCGAAGAACCATGCTTTCGTCGCGATCGTCACCGATCCTGCCGACTATGCCTTGCTCGAAAAGGGCGAGACCACACTCGACGAGCGCAAGAAGCTCGCCGCCAAGGCATTCGCCGCGACCGCGACTTATGATTCGATGATCGCGAGCTGGTTCGGCTTTGCCGACCAGGGCCAGATGTTTCCCGACACGCTGCCGCTGGTCCTCAACCAGCCGACCGTGCTGCGCTATGGCGAGAACCCGCATCAGCAAGCCGCCTTTTACCGCCATGCTGGACCCTCGGCGCGCGGCATCGGCCAGGCGCGGCAAGTGCAGGGCAAGGAGCTGAGCTACAACAATCTCAACGACGCCGACGCGGCGCTGCAACTCGTCGCCGAATTCCGCGATGCCGCGCCGACCTGCGTCATCGTCAAGCACGCCAATCCGTGCGGCGTCGCCACCGCCGCGAACCTGGAAACGGCCTATGCCGAGGCCTTTGCGTGCGACACCGTGTCGGCATTCGGCGGGATCATCGCGGTCAACCGGCCGCTCGACGCCGCCACGGCGCGGCAGATCACCGGGATCTTCACCGAAGTCGTGGTTGCGCCCGACGCCGATGAGGAAGCGCTGGCGCTATTCGCCGCGAAGAAGAATCTGCGGCTGCTGTTGACCGGCGAATTGCCCGATCCGGCGCGCGCCGGGCTCGACGCCAAGGCGATCACCGGCGGCTGGCTTATCCAGGGCCGCGACAATGGCCGCGTCACCGCCGCCGATCTCAAGACCGTGACCAAGCGCCAGCCGAGCGCGCAGGAATTGGCCGATTGCCTGTTCGCCTGGACCGTCGCCAAGCACGTCAAGTCGAACGCCATCGTCTATGCCAAGGACGGCGCCACCGCCGGCGTTGGCGCGGGGCAGATGAACCGGCTCGAATCCGCGAGGATCGCCGCCTGGAAAGCCAAGGACGCCGCCGACAAAGCCGGCTGGGCAACGCCGCGCACGATCGGCTCGGCCGTCGCCTCGGACGCATTCTTCCCCTTCGCCGACGGACTGCTCGCGGCGGTCGAAGCGGGAGCCACCGCGGTGATCCAGCCGGGCGGCTCGATCCGCGACGACGAGGTCATCGCCGCCGCCGACGAGGCCGGGCTGGCGATGGTGTTCACCGGGATGCGGCACTTCCGGCACTGATTTCCTGCAAGAGGTCTCGCACAAAGACACGAAGCCACAAAGAAGGGCTGGTTGGTCTAGCGGAATGCGCGGAAAACTGGCCGATATTGAGCCTCGCTGCGCGAGGCTCCTTTTCGCCTGCCTTGGCAAGTTGAACGGGCCGAAAACGGTCAGGCTATCCCGCAAACCTTCGTGGCTTCGTGTCTTTGTGCGAGCAAATTCACTCCGCCTGCAGCAAAAACCCAAGCTCAGGATCTGCCAACCCGCTAGCCCGCCGGGCAGCACGACGCGCGAAGGCGAGCGTGCACTTCTTACGGCCCGGCGTGCTCAGCGGATGTGTCGCTGCTTCGCGCAGGATCGCGGCGTCGTAGCGGTCGGCGATGATCACGCCCGAGCGTTCGGGCAGGAACGCTTCGCCGTGGAGCGGGCCGTGGTCGAAACCGTCGGGCACGGCCCAGAAGAAGCGGTCGCAATGGTCGAGATAGTCGAACCATTTGCCGTCGCCGAGCAGATCGGCGCGCGACACCTTGATCTCGACGATGACGATCTGGCCGCGCGAATCGATCGCCATGATGTCGGCACGGCGCCCGCCATCGAGCGGCACTTCGGTCATCGCCGCGAGATCGTGGCGCGCCAGCATGCGAATGACGCCGCGCGCGACATCAGCCGCGCACAGCGCCTCGGTTCCTGTCGGGGGACAGCGGGGAGACGCATCAAGCATCCCCCCGCTTTAGAACATCACCGGAACATCGGGAAGACCCGACGCGCGTTTTTACCGGAAAAAGATGTGGTTGCCGATCGTCGCGACGCGCGGACGGGCCCAGCCCGGGGAGACGCGGCGGGCGTGGAAATAGAGCGCGCCGGGGGTCGGATTGTCCCATTCCTTGTCCATAGCGACCTGCGCGATGGCCATCGCGGTACGATATTGCGCGGCCGAGCGAATCGCCGGAATCGCGCCACCGCGGATGAACGAGAATTGTCCCGGCTGCTTGACCACGCCGCAGATCGAGCGCGGGAAGCGGCCCGAATTGGTGCGGTTGATGATCACATTGGCGACTGCGAGCTGGCCGGAGAGCGGCTCGCCCTTCGATTCGAAATAGACCGCGCCGGCAAGGCACGACAGCTCCGAATCGACATCGTCGCCAACATCCTGACCGGCGACTGCCGCGGCCAGGCTGGCGAACTGCAAGCCCGGCGCGGGCGCCGGGGCCGCCGAACGGACCTCGTTGGAGGAGGTCGGCGCACCGTCACTCTGACCGATCGATGGAACCGGCTTGGGGACTGATGGGTTGATGGCGGAACTGGTAGCCGTGGTGGCGATTGCCGGGATCAGCGCAGCGTCGCGATCCGCTCCCAGGGCCTTGCTCGAGACGGTGAAACCGGCGAGCGTGGTTAGTGCAATGAACGTCGCCGCGAGGTTCGCGGCGCGAGAGGAAAACAGCATTTAGACTTGCTAAAGTGCGGTTGGGGCGCGGACTCGATCGCAAGGAAAAGGATCGCCCGGACCACCACCCGACTGCGTAACCGTTAGGGATCGCACCCCATTCCGGCACAACGCGGATAATTGGTGAATAATCCCTTGTATTGTGCAGCGCAGCAAGTCAATCGCCGACCAAGGTTTCAGCGGCGAACCGTTCCGCTTGCGGGATATCCAGTTCCACTACCCAGAGATCGGGGTCGTTTCGGCGGCGTTTCGTCCAATAGTCGGTCTGCGCCTGCGAATCGCCTTCCGGTCCGACTGCAATCAGCTCGACATCGCCGCTCGGGCCGATCCCGCGTTCCCATAGCCGCGCATTCTGGCCGCGATCCTGCGCCACGACGAGCACGGCGCCGGCGGTCGCGTCGCCCTTGGCCAGGACGGTGGCGAAACCGCCTGCCTGGTTTGCGCGGCGGACCAGCGCATTGACCAGCGCGCCGGTCGCCAGCCGCGCGCTCACGCCGAACGATAGCCCGGCAGACCGGCCAGCGCGATCGACGATCGCATGAACGTGCCGGTGCCGCGCGCGACTTCCTCGCCCTGCTCGTCGATCAGCCGCGCTTCGCCGACGAACACGCGGCGCTGGCCGCTGACCCATTTGCCCTCGGCGATCGCCGGTCCGGCCCTTAGTGGCCGGGTGAACAGCAGGTTGAACGCGGTGGTCAGCAGGAAGCGATCGCTGACCAGGCTGTTGCAGGCATAGAAAGCGGCGTCGTCGAGCATCTTGAAATAGCTCGTGCCGTGGACCGCACCGCCGGCATGATAATATTGCTCACCGATCTCGAAGTGGATCCGCGCGATGCCGCTTTCGGGGATTTCCAGGCGCGATTTGAACAATTGGTTGATCGGCGCCGCGGCATAGAGCGATTCGAGCGCACGGAAATGCGCCCGGGCGCCCGAATCGGTCCCGCCCGGGTCAGGCGGCATCCCTGGCCTCATCTTGGGTCAGCAGGAAATAAAGTGCGTCCTTCGATCCCGCGCCGCGCAATTTGGCGACGAACGCGGCGTCGCGCAGCAGCCGCGACACCCGCGCCAGCGCCTTGAGGTGCGCGGCGCCGGCATCGGGCGGCGAAAACAAAGCGAACACCAGGTCGACCGGCAGATCGTCGACCGCGGCGAAATCGAGCGGGCGCGCGAGCTCGACGAACAGGCCACGGATCGCATCGATTCCCTCGATCCGCGCGTGCGGAATGGCGATGCCGCCGCCGAAACCGGTCGAACCGAGCTTCTCGCGCTGGGCGAGTCCCTCGGCCGCGGCCTTGGCGTCGATGCCATAGGCCGTCGCGGCGAGCGCGCCGAGCTGTTGGAACAGCATTTTCTTGCTCGCCGCCGCCAGCCCCTCGGCAACCGCCTCGGGCCGGACCAGGTCCGACAGGTCGATCATATCGCGCTTTCTTCCGGCTTTTGGCTTTTAACTGGCGCGCTGCGGCTCTACCCAGCCGATCGTGCCGTCGCCGCGGCGATAGACCATGTTGTACGACCCCGTCCCGCTATTCTTGAACATAAGCGCCTGGGTATTGCGCAGATCGAGCATCATCACTGCGTCGGACACCGATGCCTCGGGCACGTCGACCCGGGTTTCGGCGATGATCAGCGGCGCATCGCCCGCTTCGTCCTCATCGGTCGATTCCTGGAACAAAGTATAACCGGCATTGGCGTCGGGTTCGGCCTCGCCGTTGACGATCGTCCCGGCTGCCTTGCGATCCTTCAGCCGGCGCATATAGCGGCGCAATTGCTTCTCGATCTTGTCGGCCGATCCGTCGAACGCGCCATGCGCGTCATTACCGTCGTTGCTGGCCTTGAGCACCAGGCCATGCATGACATGCGCGACGACATCGCATTTGAATCGATTGTCGTGCGGGCCTTTCCCGAAGGTCACCTGAGCTGAGATGGCGCGCGAGAAATATTTGTCCGCAATACCCTGGAGGCGATCCTGGACATGGCTCTTCAGCGCTTCGCCCGTTTCAACCTGATGTCCCGAGACACGGATATCCATTTTCTCTTCTCCATTCTTGGCGACGGTGGCGCATTCGCCTTGTCCCTCGCAACGCGCGTCAACCGGACGCCTCGGCCCCCCATAAAGGGTTTTTGAGCGTCGCCACGAACCCGGCGTGGCGCGCCAGTTCCTCCGCGCTCGGCTCGAATACGCGCATCGGCCGCGGTTGGGCGGCGCGCGGATCGGTGTCGATCACGGAGATTTCGATTCTTTCCTCGACCTCGCTGACGAGGGTCAGGCCGATCTGGCGGCCGCCGGTCAGCTCGATATAGACTTGCGACAGCAATTGCGCGTCGAGCAGCGCGCCGTGGAGCACGCGGTGACTGCGGTCGATGCCGTAGCGCGTGCACAGCGCGTCGAGCGAATGTTTGGCGCCGGGATGGCGCTGGCGCGCCATCGCCACGGTGTCGATCATGCGGTCGAGCGAGATAACCTCGCGCCCCAGCTTGCCGAGCTCACCGTTGAGAAAGCCGAAGTCGAAACTGGCATTGTGCGCGACCAGCCGCGAATCGCCGAGAAACTCGAGCAGCTCGTCGACCTTTTCGTGGAAGCGCGGCTTGTCCGAGAGAAAGACATCAGACAGGCCGTGGATACGGAATGCCTCGACCGGCATCGGTCGTTCGGGATTGAAATAGAGGTGAAAACTGCGCCCCGTCTCGACACGATTGACCATCTCGATACAGCCAATCTCGACCATACGGTCGCCCCCGCTGAAGGAGAGGCCGGTGGTTTCGGTGTCGAAGACGATTTCGCGCATTTGTCCTTTTATCGGTCTTGGCTGGCACGGACGCAAGCTATCACCCTACGCACGGCGGTACGGGTTTGATCCATCGGGCAATCGGTCGCGATAACATGGTCCGCGCGCACCCTTTTTTCCGCGTCGGGAGTCTGGCGAGCGAGAATGTCGGCGAACCGTTCGCGAGTCATGCCGGGGCGCGCCAGGACGCGCTCCTGCTGGGTTGCGGCGTCGGCGGACACCACCACGACGACATCGACGTTACGATCGCCGCCGGTCTCGAACAGCAAGGGAATGTCGAACACGACCATATCGTCGTCGCCATGTTGTGCCAGAAACGCGGCGCGCTCCTCGCCGACCGCTGGGTGGACGATCGCCTCGAGCCGCTTGATCGCCGCGTCGTCGCCGAACACGCGGGCGCCGAGTTCGGCGCGATCGACGCCGTCGGGACCCGTGGTGCCGGGGAACGCCGCTTCGATCGCCGGCAACAATCGACCACCCGGGCCCTGAAGCAGGCGCACCGCCGCGTCGGCATCGAATACCGCAATTCCTTCATCGGCGAACATCTGCGCCACCGCCGATTTGCCCATCCCGATCGAGCCGGTAAGGCCAATCGTCTTCATGACGTCAGCAGCGCCCTGAGCTCGTCGTCGCGATCGCGCGGGGGTTCGGCGCCGAACAGCAATTCGAACGCCAAAGCGGCCTGGCCGATCAGCATGTCGAGCCCGTCGACCGTATCGAGATCGCGCGCCCGCGCCGCCTTGAGCAGCCCGGTTTCGAGCGGCGCGTAGACGATGTCGTACACCACCGCATCCTCCGGCAGCGGCGCCAGATCGAGATCGAGCGGCGGTTGCCCCGCCATGCCGAGCGAGGTGGCGTTGACCAGCAAGGCCGCGGGCGGCAGCGGCGAATCGAGCTTGAGCGCATCGCCCTTGAGCCCGAAGCTGGCGAGCAACGCCGCGCCTTTGAGCGGATTGCGGTTGAGCAAGGTGACTCGCCCCACCCCAATGCGAGACAGTGCGAACAGGATCGCACGCGCCGCGCCGCCCGCGCCCACCACGACGATCGGCTGGCCGGCCAGATCCAGCCCCGAAATCGGCGCGTAGAACCCCGCCGCATCGGTATTGGTCCCGATCAGAGCGCCCTCCGAACGGAACGCCAGGTTGATCGCGCCGATCGACTGCTTCACTCCGCCGCGATCCTCGACAAAGGCGAGCGCGGTTTCCTTATGCGGGATGGTGATGTTGCAGCCGAGCCAGTCGGGGTCGGCCGTGCGCGCGCCGAAATAATCCGCTAACCCCGCTGGCGTGACGTGGGTGGCACGATAATCGCCGTCGAGCCCGAGCGCCTTCAACCAGAAACCGTGGATCAGCGGCGACTTGGAATGCTTGATCGGGTCGCCGATCACTTCGGCGTATTTCATGACGTCATTTCCCCCCGCGTGCGCAGATAGTCGAGCACCGGAAGCAACGGCATGCCCAGCACGGTGAAATGGCTGCCCTCGATCCGGCCGAACAATTGGACGCCTGGACCTTCGATGCGGAAACAGCCGACACAGCCGGCGATCGCCGGCCATTCGAGGTCGAGATAGGCTTGGATGAATGCTTCCGACAGCGGCCGCACGAACAGTCGCGCGCGATCGACGTGACGCCAGACCGGGCGGCCCTGTTCGGCGATGACCGCCGCGCTCCACAAGGCATGTTCTCCATTGGACATGGCGCGGAGGTGATCGCCGGCCTGGTCGCGAGTCAGCGGCTTGTCGAGCAGCCTGCCGTCGGCAAGCGCAACGATCGAATCGCTGCCGAGGACCAGCGCACCGGGATGCGCCTGCGACACCTTCAACGCCTTCAGCTCGGCCAGTGCGTCGGCAATGTCGCGCGCCGGCTGGCCTGCCATTGCCGCCTTGACGCCATCTTCGTCGACTCGTGCGGGCTCGGCGACATAGGTGACGCCGGCGGCATCGAGCATCGCTCGCCGAGACGCGCTTTGCGAAGCAAGGATCAAGGTCATTCGTCGCCCGCCTGGTCGTTGATCAAGGCGACGATCGCCGCCGCAGTTTCCTCGATCGATCGCCGCGTGACGTCGATCACCGGCCAGCCATTATCGGCGAACATCCGCCGCGCGAAGGCGACTTCTCGGGTCACCGCTTCCTGGTCGACATAAGCGGTTTCCGGGGACTGGTTGAGCGACAGCAGGCGATTGCGCCGCACCTGGATCAGACGATCCGCGCTGGTGGTCAGGCCGACGACGATCGGATGCTGGAGCTCGAACAATTTAGCCGGCGGCGGGCTTTCGGGCACGATCGGGATATTGGCCGTCTTGTAGCCGCGATTGGCGAGATAGATCGACGTCGGGGTCTTCGACGTGCGCGACACGCCGGCAAGGACGATGTCCGCCTCTTCCCAATTCTCCCAGCCGATGCCGTCGTCATGCGCGATGGTGAACTGGATCGCGTCGACCCGCGCGAAATAAGCGGCGTCGAGCACGTGCTGGCGGCCGGGCCGCGCCTTGGCCTGCTGGCCGAGCAGATTGGACAAAGCGTCGTTGACCGGATCGAGCGGCGCCACCGCGGGCAGGCCCAAGGCGCGGCACCGCGTCTCTAGCGCCCGCCGCATCTCGCCCGATACCAAAGTGAACAGCACCAGCCCGGGATTGTGCGCGATTTCCTGCAGGATGCGCTCGAGATGCGCCTCGCTCCGGACCATCGGCCAGAAATGACGAATGGTCTCGACATCGTCATATTGCGCCAGCGCCGCCTTGGCGATGTTCTCCAGCGTCTCGCCGGTGGAATCGGACAGGAGGTGCAAATGGAGCCGCATTTTTCAGCGTGCCGGAAAGCCTGTGGGCAACATCGGGAAAACCGCTAGCGCAAGTCATCCCCCCGGCCAAGCGGTGCTCGGCGGTGGACAAAGCCATCGGTCATCCACAACCTCATCGACAGGGGACGTTTCCCCACACAGGCTGTGGATTGCGGGGACGAAAGAATGGAATCGGCGGGGCTGCGTGAGTCCGCTGCCGTCAAGCTGTTGGCATTTACGGGACGAACGCATAAGCCCCGGCATCCACGCGCCAACAACTACAACAACCCTCTTATCTATATATCTATATGACTCTTGGGACGGCCCCGATTCCGGAAAAACCCCTACTCGCAACGTTGCTCGGCGAGCGCCGGGACGTGCCTCCGATCTGGCTGATGCGCCAGGCCGGACGCTATCTTCCCGAATATCGTGAGCTGCGTTCACAAAAAGGCGGGTTCCTCGATCTCGCCACCGACAGCGAGGCGGCGTGCGAAGTCACGCTGCAGCCGGTCCGCCGCTTCGGCATGGATGGCGCGATCCTGTTCTCCGACATCCTGATGGTGCCCTGGGCGCTGGGACAACGTCTGTGGTTCGAGGAAGGCGAAGGACCCCGCCTGGCCCCCAGGCTGGTGGATAACGCGCTTAGCGAGCTTCAGGCGGCGCCAGAGCGGCTCGAGCCGGTGTACGAGACGGTGCGCC
>NZ_BCYU01000085.1 GCF_001598355.1 Sphingomonas asaccharolytica NBRC 15499 | reverse complement strand
CGGCGGATCGAGCCACGCCAGCGCGCGTGGATCGGCGACTCCCCAGATCGCGCAATCGAGTACCAGACCTGACAGATCGGCCTCGAGAATTTCGGGCGGATCGAACCGTGGCAGCCCGGCCGTCGCGGCCTCTTCCCACAAGCGATAGGCGACACCCGGCCCCTGCCGCGCCGCGCGCCCGGCGCGCTGGGTCGCGGCGGCCTGGCTGGCGCGTTCGGTGACCAGCCGCGTCATCCCCGCGGCGCGATCGTAGCGCGGGCGGCGCGCGAGCCCCGAATCGACCACCACGCGGATGCCGTCGAGCGTCAGGCTGGTTTCGGCGATGCTGGTCGCCAGCACGAGCTTGCGTAGGCCGTCGGGTTCGGCGGCGATCGCGGCGCGCTGGTCAGCCGGTGCGATCGTGCCGTGAAGGCGATGCAGGCGCACGCCGGGCAAGTCGCCGAGCCGCTCGGCGGCGCGCTCAATTTCGGCGACACCGGGCAGGAAGGCGAGCACGCCGCCTTGCTCTTCGCGCAACGCCAGCCGGATCGCGGCGGTGACCTCATCCTCGATCCGCGCCTCGCCGCGGCGGCCGAGATAGCGGAGGTCGAGCTGGTGACTGCGGCCTTCGCTCTCGATCACCGGCGCGTCGCCGAGCAGCTTTGCGAAGCGCGCGCCGTCGAGCGTCGCCGACATGGCGACGAGGCGAAGGTCGGGGCGCAATGACCCTTGCGCGTCGAGTGCCAGGGCCAGGCCGAAATCGCTGTCGAGATTGCGTTCGTGGACCTCGTCGAACAGCACCGCCGAGATACCGGCGAGCTCGGGATCGGCCTGGATCCGCGCGACGAAAATGCCCTCGGTCACTACCGTGACGCGCGTCGCGGCCGAGCGCTTGCTGTCCATTCGCGTCGCATAGCCGAACGTCTTGCCGACCGGCTCGCCCGCCAGCATCGCCATCCGCTCGGCCGCCGCGCGTGCCGCGATCCGGCGCGGGCTGAGCAGCAGCACTTCTCCGCCGCACCAATCGCGGCCGAGCAACGCCGGCGCGACCGCGGTCGTCTTGCCGGCGCCCGGTGGCGCCACCAAAACGGCGTTGGGACCGCTGTCCAGCGCTGCAAGCAGCTGGGGAAGGACAGTTTCGACGGGAAGGCTGGGCGGTTGCATCGGCGATCGCGACACGTGGCAGAAACTTTCGAACGATGACAGCCTAGTGTCCTAGTATCTCCCACCCCGGTGATGCTAGGCAGGTCCAGCATGCACGGCCCGCACGACCATAGCCACGACCACGCGCACGATCACGATCACGCGCACGGCCATAAGCATGGGTATGGCCACAAACATGGTCATGGCCACGGTCATGGCGGCCACAATCACGGCCCGCTGACGTTCGATCGCGCCTTCGCGATCGGCATCACCCTCAACATCCTGTTCGTCGTCGTCGAATTCGGTCTCGGCTTCATTGCCCATTCGGTCGCGCTGATGGCGGATGCCGGGCACAATCTGTCCGACGTGTTCGGACTATGCGTCGCTTGGGGCGGCGCGACGCTTGCGCGGCGCGGTCCGTCGAAACGCTTCACTTATGGGCTCAAGGCCTCGACCATTCTGGCCGCGCTGATCAACGCATTGCTGCTGCTGATGGCGATGGGCGCGATCGTGTTCGAGGCGGTGATGCGGATCGGCGATCCCGCGCCGGTCAAGGGCGCGGTGGTCGTGGTGGTCGCCGCGGCCGGCATTCTGGTCAATGCGGCGTCAGCCTGGCTGTTCGCGCGTGGACAGAAATCGGATATCAACCTGCGCGGCGCGTATTTGCACATGGCGGCCGACGCGACCGTCTCGGCCGGCGTGATGCTGGCCGGCGTCGTGATCTGGTTCACGGGCGTCGAATGGATCGACCCGGTGGTGTCGATCATCGTGTCGGGGATCATCTTCTGGCAGACCTGGGGCCTGCTTCGCGAGACGATCGAGATGTCGCTGAACGCGGTGCCGCGCGGGATCGACTATGACCAGGTCAAGGCCGCGCTGGCGGCGATGCCCGGCGTCAGCGCGACGCACGACCTCCATATCTGGCCGATGTCGACGACCGAAACGGTGCTGACCGCGCATTTGGTGATGACCGAGGAAACCGGACCGGCATTCCTCGGCAATGCCGCGGCGATGCTGCAAAAGCGGTTCGGCATCGCGCACACGACGATCCAGGTCGAGCGCGGCGCCGATGCCGATTGTGGGACCGATTGCTGAATCCGGAACTCGGTGCCGGATAGATGAAACCGATCAGACGGGCTGCTTGACCGGCGTGCCTTTTGCCGAGGGATTGGAAGCGTTGAGCTTGGGCGGCTCCGGCTTCTTGGGTTTGCGGACTTCCTTGTTGCTCTTGCGCTGGCCTTTAGCCATGTCATTTCTCCTTGAACGATTGGATGGTGCGATGTCGGCGGCGTGGATGCCGCCGGGTTTACCGCACCACGCGTGCCCAATGCTCGCGCGTCACCGTGCCGGTCAGGATCTTGTTGCCGAACACGCGGCGCATCGCCTCGGCATCGTCGCCATTCATCATCACGACTCGCGTCCCGCCCTTGGGCAGCGTTTCGATCGCGCTGATCTTGGTCTGATGTTTCACGCACAAGGATTCGACCGCGGCACGATCGAGCGAGACGTTGATCGCGCGGCCGGGACCTGGATTGCTCCAGCTGTCATGGCCATTGGTCGCGGGAATAGTCGGCATCATCGGTTTGCTCTCCTTGGATTAGCGGGAGCACGAACCTCTCTCAGTCGCGCCGATGCTGGGGCGGGCGGCGCGATAGAGAGCCTCTAGGCTGTATGCCGCCGAAAAGCCATGTATTTCGCCCCGACACTGTCTGTTGCGCGTAGATGGGCGAATTGATGCGCGGCGGCCGGCAAAGTGTGCTATTATAAATTATCACCTGACCGATTTCGCAGGCATCTTGTGACCGGGAGCGCTTGCGCTTTCGCCTGCTGACGAGGCGTGCCCTTTGGACACCAATTACCTTCTACAACGCGAGCAAATCTCGCTGATGATGGCTCGCAAAGCCACTTGTTCGTCATCGCGCTTGGCCCATGCGGGGCTCGCGCAGGCTTATGGCGAGCTGCTCGCCGCCGGGACCTTCCCGCACCGAAATTTCAGCCTTGCCCCGGCCAATGACCTGGACCCGAGCGAATCCCCCGATCGCGGCCGCGCCAACGCGTGAGCGATCGGTCCGGAGAGCAGTTATCGACGGTCGAGCGCGCCTTTGAACTGGCGCGATCGGGCAGTTGCGCCACCGTTGACGATATCCGGCGCGCGCTGACGGCCGAGCGATATCCGTCGGTTCAACCGCATCTGGCCGGGCCAACGATCCGGCGCGCCTTGCTTGCTCTATGCAAGGCAGCCAGGGCCGCGAACGATCCCGACGCCGGCTGACGCCGGCACGTCCGCCTTTGGGCGGACGTCCTCCCCTTAATAGGCTCTCGCCACCGCGAATTCGACCGCTTCGGTCATCGCATCGCGTGCCTGGCCCGGGGAGAAGCCGGCGATCGCATCGATCGCGCGCTGGCCGTAATGGCGCGCCCGCGCCAGCGTGTCGTCGATCGCGCGCGTCGTGCGGACCAACTCGACCGCATGCGCGAAATCCTCGTCCGAGGCGCGATGCCCCAGGATCGCGTCCTTCCAGAACTTGCGATCCTCTTCATTGCCGCGCGCATAGGCCAGGATCACCGGCAGGGTGACCTTGCCTTCGCGGAAATCGTCGCCGGTGTCCTTGCCCATCGTCCCGGCGTCGGACACGTAATCGATCGCATCGTCGACCAGCTGGAACGCGACGCCAAGATTGCGGCCGAACGCGTCGAGCGCCTGCTCCTCGCTTTCGGGCCGTTCGGCGACCACCGCGGCGATGCGGCAGGCGGCAGCGAACAAGGCGGCGGTCTTGGCGCCGATAATGTCGAGATAGCGTTCCTCGCCCAGGTCGACGCGGCGCGCGGCGGTCAATTGGTCGACCTCGCCTTCCGCGATTACCGCGCTGGCGTTGCTCAGTATCTTGAGCACCTTGAGGCTGCCGTCCTCGACCATCAATTCGAACGAGCGGCTGAACAGGAAGTCGCCCACCAGGATCGACGCGGGATTGCCCCAGATCAAATTGGCTGTGCGCTTGCCGCGGCGCAAGTCGCTGCCGTCGACCACGTCGTCGTGGAGCAGGGTCGCGGTGTGGATGAATTCGACCGCCGCCGCCAGGCGATGGTGGCGCATCCCGGTATAGCCGAGCAGCCGCGCGCTCGCGAGCGTCAGCATCGGGCGCATGCGCTTGCCGCCGCCGGCGATCAGGTGACCGGCAAGCTCGGGGATCAGCGGAATGTCCGACTGCATGCGGTCCAGGATCACCGCATTGACCATGTTCATGTCCGACGCGACGAGTTGCATCATCGGCTCGAGGCTGGGCTGCGGCCGGGTCGGATCGAGGCGATAGATCGTGGCGCTCATCTCAGCGGAGCCTCTGGCCGAGAGGGGCGCGGAAGGCAAGCACGGGTTGCGCATCCCGGCATGGATGCGCAGAAGGCCGCCACGAATCGAGGGAGCCGCCAGATGAGCGACGACGTGCTGGACGCCTATCGCAGCAGCATCGACAATATCGATGCCGCGCTGATCCACATGCTCGCCGAACGGTTCAAGGTGACCCAGGCGGTCGGCCGCTACAAGGCTCAGGCGGGGCTGCCGCCGGCCGATCCGAGCCGCGAGGAACGCCAGATTGCGCGGCTGCGACAACTGGCCGAGGAAGCGCGCCTCGACCCCGAATTCTCGGAGAAGTTCCTGCGCTTCATCATCGACGAAGTCATTCGTCACCACGAACGGCTGCGCGACGAAGCTTAGTGTTTTCCTGGACTTCGTTAATCGACGTCAAACTGGCCAAAGCGCGCGGAAAGGACTAAAGTACGCCGAGGCGCGACCCCATGCCGGAAGCAGAGCAAAGGCGCGCCGGGGGAGAGGCGCGATGCATGGCTTCCACGCGTCGGAGAGCCAATGCAATTATGGTCTGACGATGCATCTGGTCAGCTTTGGGCTGGCCGGGATCATCTTGGGTGTCGTGCTGCTGATCGGTTAGGCCGATCGCTCAGGCGGCGAGTTCCTCGCCGGGCAGGATTTCGGTATCGATCTGCGCCTGCATCGCCGCCACATAGCGCGCTCCCCGGATCTTGCCGTCGAGCACTTCGTCCACCGCCTTGACCAGATCGGCGGGCACGCTGACCGTCGCCGCTCCGACATTTTCCTCGAGATGCGCGATACTGCGCGTGCCGGGGATCGGCACGACGTGATCGCCGCGCGCCAACACCCAACCTAATGCGAGTTGCGCGGGAGTCATTCCGGCATCCATGGCGAGCGCGTCGAACCGCGCGACCAGCTCGAGATTGTGGCGGAGATTTTCGCCCATGAAGCGCGGCATCGACAGGCGGATATCGCCCGGTTCATAGCTGTCGTCGCGCACCCCGCGCGCCAGCATGCCGCGCGCGACCGGTGAAAAGGCGACGAAACCGATGCCGAGCTCGCGACAAGTATCGAGCGCCGCGACCTCGGGATTGCGGACCATCGGCGAATATTCGCTCTGCACCGCGGCCACCGGATGCACTGCGTGCGCACGGCGGATCGTCGCGGCGCCCATTTCCGACAGGCCGATCGCCCCGATCTTGCCCGCCTCGACCGCGCGTTTGAGTTCGCCGACCGACTCCTCGACCGGCACCTCCTTGTCGAGGCGGTGGAGGTAATAGAGGTCGATATGATCGGTCCCGAGCCGTTCCAACGCCCCGTCCAACGTGCGGCGGATCGATTCGGGGCGGCCGTCGAGCACGCGCTTGCCGTCGATCACATCGAGCACGCATTTCGAAGCCAGCGTGAATTCCGTCCTGCGATGCATCACGGCACTGCCGACCAGCCGCTCGTTGGCGCCCAGGCCGTAAAGCGCCGCGGTGTCGAGCAAGGTGACGCCGAGATCGAGCGCCCGATTGAGGAGCGCCGTGGCGTCGGCTTCGCTCGGCCGTGCGCCATAAGCGTGGCTGAGATTCATGCAGCCGAGCCCGATCGCCGACACGGTGAAGGGGCCGATTTGTCGGGTCGGGAGCGTCATGCCGATTCGCTTTCGGGGAGGAGAAGGTCGTCGGTCACTATCGCCGCGACGGTGCGCTGGCGAGGCTCTCTCACGCGGAAGACGAGCAGCAGGATCGCGAGGCACAGGAACCCGAACGACAGCCACAGTACCGGCGGATAGCCGAGCTTCCACGCCATCAACCCACCAAGCAGCGGGCCGATCGCCGAGATCGTGCCCTCGATCGTGGTCGACAAAGCGAGCCGCATTGCGATGTCGGCGCGCTCGCCGAATTCGAGCACCATCGTCTGCTGGCTCATCTGATAGCCGCAATTGCCGGCGCCGAGGCAGCAGAATGAGGCGAACACTGCCCAGGGATGGTGGACCGTCAGCAGCAAGGCGATGCCGCCCGCCCACAGCGCCGCGGCGAGCGTGAAGGTCGAGCGATAGCCGGTGCGGTCGCCGAGATGCCCCCAGGCAAGGTTCGAGACGGTATCGGCACCGAGATAGGCGAGCGACAATTCGCCGATGATTATCCCCGACAGGCCGAGCTGGCTGCCGGCATAGAGGATGTAGAAGGGCGCCCCGATCCGCGCACAGACGCAGCACGCCTCGGCCAGGATGAACCAGCGATAGCCGCGATCCTCGAGCAAGGTCGGGAAGGTCTTCACGCGATCGACGAAGCGCATCGGTGAGCGCACCACCGGCGGGATCGGCTCGACCATCCGGAGCTGGAGGACGGTGAGGCCCAGGCTGGTCAGCACGAAGGCGAGGAAGAAGGTGGTGGCATAGCCATTGCCGAGGACATCGTTCTGGATCAGCCAGCGTCCCGCGACGTACGACAAAGCTGCCGCGATCAGGCCGCCGGTGATGTTGCGATAGGCCTGCAGCCGTCCGCGGCGATGGATCGGGATCACTTTCGCCATCAGCATCTGGAAGGCGACGCGCTGGGTGCCGTTGAACGCGCCGAGCAGGAAGAACAGGCCGAGCGTGACGAGCAGCAGCGCCTCGCCGCGCAGGAACCAGCCAGCGAGCGCGAGGCCCAGGATCATGATGCGCATCATCGTGCCGGTGCGGATCGCGTAAGGCAGGATGCGCTGCTTGGTCTCGAACCGCGAGGCGGCGAAGATCGGCGAGATGATCGCGCCGAACTGGAGCAGCGACGTACCGAGGCCGACCAATGCGTCGGAGCCGGTCAGGCGGTGGATATAGGTCGGGATGAAAGTCGGCGCGTAGATCAGCCGGAACCCGGTCATGCCGAGCATGCCGTGGATGAAATGCGCGGTGTAATTGCGGCGCAGGTTCGCCTCGACGAACGCGGCATAGTCGGCTTCGCGCTCGGCGAGGGAGCGGGGATCCCTTTGCCCCACCCCAACCGTCATGCCGGGCTCGTCCCGGCATCCACCGGGCGGCAAGCTCTAACGTCCATTGGAGAGGTCAGCGCGTGCGGCATGGTGGATCCCGGCACAAGGCCGGGATGACGGGGGAAAGAAGGGGACGGCATTGGCCTAATCGGGCGCGAACATGGGGACGGGCGGGCCGCCTTCCGTCGATGTAAATTGCACCTTCACCCGCTGCCCAATGCGCAACGCATCATGATTCTCGGTCGCGATATTGGTCAGCACCGCCGGACCCTCGTCGAGCGTTACCCATGCCAGCGTGTATGGCGCCCCGGCGCCTCGGCGCATGGTCGACAGCGAGTAGATAGTGCCTGTCCCCGCACTCTCCACCCACCGGCTTTCCGCCAGACAGAACGGACACAGCGCCCGCGGATAATAATGCGGTTGGCCGCAGGCGTCGCACTGGCCGATCAGCAGCTGTCCTTGCGCCGCCGCGTCGAAGAAGCGTTGATTCTCGACATTGGGCTGGGGCGCGGGGATCTTGCGGGGCTCGCTCATCATTGCCGCTCCAGGATCAGGGTGGCCGCGCCATGCCGCGCACCAAGCGCGCCGCCGATGCCGGTGGCGACGGCGAGACCGCAATCGGGCACTTGGACCGCCGGATGCGCCTCGCCGCGCAATTGGCGCACTGCCTCGATCACCTTGGTGATGCCGCCGCGATTGGTCGGGTGGTTGTTGCACAGCCCGCCGCCATCGGTGTTGAAGGGCAATTTGCCGCTGCCCGAGATGAGGTTGCCGTCGGCGACGAAGCGGCCGCCCTGACCTTTCTCGCAGAACCCCAGATCCTCGAGCTGAATCAGCACGGTGATAGTGAAGCTGTCGTAGATCGAGGCGTATTGAATGTCGGCCGGCGTCACGCCCGCTTCGTCGAAAGCGGCCGGGCCCGACACTGCCGCCGCTGATGTGGTGAGGTCGAGATTCATCCCGCCGCGCGGCCCCTTCACATGTTCGCCCGCGCCGCGCACCGCGACCAGCGGCCGCTTGAGCGACTTGGCCACGTCAGGCGACACGACCAAGAGCGCGCCGCCTCCATCGGACACCACGCAGCAATCGAGCCGGTGGAGCGGGTCCGAGATCATCGGCGAGTTGATCACGTCCTCGACCGTAACGACATCGCGCAGCATGGCGTGCGGATTATGTTGCGCGTGGGTGCTGGCGGCGACCTTGATCCAGGCAAGCTGTTCCGACGTGGTGCCGTAGTCGTGCATGTGGCGTGCGGCGCACATGCCATAGCTGTTGTGGGTCGATTGCCCGACCCAGCCCTCGAACGGCGCTTCGGGCGCGTTGCCCAATTGCCGCCCGAACGGTTCGGAGCGCGGACGGCCCGCGAGCGTGATCAAGGCAACCGAGCATTTGCCCGCGGCGATCGCCTGCGCGGCATGGCTGACATGGAGGATGTAGGACGAGCCGCCGGTCTCGGTCGAATCGACATGGCGGACGTCGAGGCCGAGATAATCGACCATCGACATGCCGCCAAAGCCCGGCGCGTCGCCCGCGCAGAAATAGCCGTCGACATCCTTCAGGCTGAGCCCGGCATCGGCAAGCGCGCCGGCGGCGCATTCGGCATGGAGCTGCGGCGTCGACTTGTCCGGCGCCAAACGCGTGGGATGCTCATACGCCCCGGAAATATAGGCCTTGTTCCTGATGCTCACGCCGCCCCCTGTATCTCGCCCGATGCCGTTCCGAATGCCGCCAGCGCACGTTCCTTGACCGCCTTGTAATCGAGCTTGCCGTTGGGTGCGCGGGCCACGCTGTCGACCACCAGCACATGGCGTGGTGCCTTGTAGATGGCGAGCTGGCTTTTGACGTGATCGCGCAACTCGCCCTCGTCCGCGGCGGCGCCCGGATGCGGCTCGACCAGTGCGACGATACGCTCGCCGAAGCGCGGGTCGGGTACGCCGGTCACCGCGGCATCCCGCACTGCCGGATGGCGTTTCAACGCTTCCTCGACTTCCTCGGGAAACACCTTCTCGCCGCCGGTATTGATGCATTGCGAGCCGCGGCCGAGGATGCGGACAGTGCCGTCGGCATCGACCGTCGCCCAGTCGCCCGGCATCGACCAGCGCTTGCCTTCATAGGTCGGGAAGGTCGATTCGGTCTTGGCCGGGTCCTTGTAATAACCGAGCGGGATAGGCCCGCCGACCGCGAGCCGGCCGCTTTCGCCCGAGCCCGGCTCGACCCGTCGACCGTCCTCGGTGAAAATCGCGCAATCGGGGCCGAGCGCGAAACTCGCGGTCGCGATCTCGCCGCTGGCGTTGGTGGTCGAGATGCCCATGCCGAACGCCTCGGACGAGGAATAGCTATCCATCAGCTGGACCTGGGGAATGTGGCGGATCAGCCCGAGCTTGTTCTCGCGGTTCCACATCGCGCCCGACGAGCCGATCACGAACACCGATGACAGGTCCCAACGGCCTGGATTGGCGTCGAGCGCTTCTAGCAACGGCTGGGCGAAGGGCTGGCCGACGATCGTGATCCGCGTCGCCCGCCAATGCTCGACCGAATCCCACATCGACTCGGGATCGAACTTACCATGGGGCAGCAGGATCACCGTGCCACCAAAGCCGAGCGCGCCGAACGCGGCGATCAGCCCGGTCGCATGCATCAGTGGCGGCGCGATCACCGAACGCGGCTTGATCGGCGTGGCGAGCGCGCGCGGCCCGGCATCCTCGGGCTTCTCCAGCGGCGGGATGCCGAGCAGGGGATTGGCGCCGTAGCCGCCTTTCGCGAACAGATCGCCTTGCTGCCACATCACCGCTTTGGGCATGCCGGTGGTGCCGCCGGTAAAGATCAGCAGCAGATCCTCGTCATGACGGCCCCAGGGCGCGACGACGGGGCGCTGGTCGGGGATGGCGGTGGCGAGCGTGGCGAAATCTTGCGCCCAGTCGGGCGCTTCCTCCCCAACGCGCGCAACCGCGATCCAGCACTTCACGCCCGGCATCTGTCCGCGCACGCGGTCGAGCAAGGGCGCGAACCCCGCCGCGAACACCACCGCCTCGGCATCGCCATTGTCGAGCAGATAGCGGACCTCCTCCGGCCCGTAGCGGTAATTGACGTTGAACGGCGCCAGCCCGGCCTTGAACGCGGCGAAGCAGGCGATCAGATATTCGGGACAATTGGTCGTGTAGACCGCCACCTTGGACTGATGCGTCAGCCCGGCGGCGAGGAAGTGTGCGGCGAGCGCGTCTGCGGCGGCATCGAATGCGGCGAAGCTGACGACACGGTCGCCCTGAACGATTGCCGGTTCGTCGGGGATCGCCGCGGCGACCGCTTCCCAGACATTGGCATAGATCCAAGCGGTCACTGCTCGGAACCTCGGGTACGGAAGGCTGGCATCCGACTCTCCCAGTTACCGCGCTTCTTTCCTGACGCTACGGCTTCTTGCCAATGCGATTGGAAGATCGGGTATGGAGCGTCAAGAGGGCAGGGCGAAATAATCGCCGTTCTGGTCGAAGCGGGATTTTCGGGAAAGCCGAGGTGCGGCTCGTGACCCTCGGAGCGCGGACGGGGCGCCTTACAGCGATCGCCCGATCAGCTCCTTCATGATCTCGTTGGTCCCGCCATAGATCCGCGACACCCGCGCCGCGCGCCACATCCGCGCGATCGGATATTCGTTCATATAGCCGGCTCCGCCATGCAGCTGGAGGCACCTGTCCATGACCTCCCATTGCAGCTCGGTGTGCCAGAGCTTCGCCGCCGCGCCTTCGGTCGGGGTCAGCTCGCCCTTGAGATGCCGCTGGATCGCCCAGTCGAGATGCGCCCAGCCGACCTGGAGCTTGGCCTTGAGGTCGGCGAGCACGAATCGGGTATTCTGGAAATCGAACACCATCCCGGCGAACGCCTTGCGCGTTTTGGTGAACTCGATCGTCTCGTCGAACGCCTTTTGCGCCGATGCCTGCGTGCCGATCGCGATCGACAGCCGTTCCTGCGGCAACTGGCTCATCAGATAGATGAAGCCCTTGCCTTCCTCGCCCAGGCAATTGGTCATCGGCACCCGCACGTCCTCGAAGAACAGCTCGCTGGTATCGGCCGCGTCCTGGCCGATCTTGTCGAGCTTGCGCCCGCGCTTGAAGCCTTCGCGATCGGCCTCGATCAGAATGATCGACATGCCTTTATAGGCCGGCTGAATGTCCGGGTCGGTCTTGGCGACGACCAATACCAAGTCGGCATTCTGACCGTTGGTGATATAGGTCTTGCTGCCGTTGATGACATAATGGTTGCCGTCCTTCTTGGCCGAGGTGCGGATCGCCTGGAGGTCGCTGCCGGTGCCCGGCTCGGTCATCGCGATCGCGGTGATCGTCTCGCCGGAGACGAGGCGCGGCAGCCACTGCGCCTTCTGCTCTTCCGAGCCATAGGCTTCGAGATAGCCGCAGACGATGTCGGATTGCAGCGAGAAGCCGGCGGGCACGCCGATATACGACATCTCCTCATCGACGATCGCGTTATAGCCGAAATCGAGCCCCAGCCCGCCATAGGCTTCGGGGACGGTCGGGCACAGCATGCCGATCTCGCCGGCCTTGCGCCAGAATTCCTTGGGGACCAGTCGGTTCTGTTCCCACTCGTTGACGTTCGGCACGCCTTCCTTCTGCAGGAACGAGCGGACGGTCTGGCGGAACGCCTCATGATCCTCGTTATAGGCGAAGCGGCCGGGCACCGAATCCGGGGTCATGATAAGTCCTCTCCTGCAACCTTTTGGTCAAGGTGCGGGGAGTTGACGCGGACGTCAATCCAAACCCGCGCTGTCTTACCGTCACCCCCGCGAAAGCGGGGGCCCATCTCCGGCGGTCGCCCGCATCACAGCGGTTATGACGTTATTCTTCTCTCCGAGCTGGGTCCCCGCTTTCGCGGGGATGACGATTGTGGCTATGGGTGTAGCCAACGATTAGGAGAGCGCATGAAACTCGCCAGCCTCAAGCACGGCCGTGACGGTAAACTGGTCGTCGTGTCGACCGACCTCGCCTGGTATGCCGATGCCGGGCATATCGCGCCGACGTTGCAAGCCGCGCTCGACGATTGGGATCGGCTGTCGCCCGATCTGCGGAATCTCCAGACCGACCTCGATCACGAAGTCATTCCGCGCGAGCGCTTCCACGAGCACGATGCCGCCTCGCCGCTGCCGCGCGCGTACCAATGGGCGGACGGCTCGGCCTATGTGAATCATGTCGCCTTGGTTCGACAGGCACGAAACGCCGAGATGCCGGATACGTTCTGGCACGATCCGCTGATGTACCAGGGCGGCTCGGACGGCTTTCTCGGCCCGCGCGATCCGATCCCGCTCGCCGACGAGGACTGGGGCTGCGACCTCGAGGCTGAGGTCGTGGTGGTGACCGGCGACGTGCCGCTGGGCGCCACGCACGAACAGGCGCTCGACGCGATCGTGCTGGTCGGGCTGACCAACGACGTGTCCTTGCGCAACCTCATCCCCGGTGAGCTCGCCAAGGGATTTGGCTTCTTCCAGTCGAAACCTGCATCGGCCTTCTCGCCGGTCTTCGTCACGCCTGATTCGCTCGGCGATTGGTGGCAGGGCGGCAAGCTTCATCGCAAGCTGATGGTCGACCTCAACGGCCAGCCGTTCGGCCGCGCCGAGGCGGGCGAGGATATGACCTTCGACTTCGGCACGCTGGTCGCGCATGCCGCGAAGACGCGGCGGCTCGGGGCTGGGACGATTATCGGATCGGGCACCGTTTCCAACCGCGACGCGGACGGCGGCCCGGGCAAGCCGATCGCCGATGGCGGGGTCGGCTATTCGTGCCTTGCCGAGGTGCGCACCGTCGAGACGATCGAGATGGGGGCGGCCAAAACGCCGTTCCTCAAGAAAGGCGATACAGTCCGCATCTGGGCCGAGGATGACCGTCATCATCCGATCTTCGGGGTGATTGAACAGACGGTGGAATGATTCCGTCACGCAGCGAAATTCCCGTCACCCCAGCGAAAGCTGGGGTCTCAAGAGAGTCGCGATACGGCGCGAGACCCCAGCTTTCGCTGGGGTGACGGAATCATCGGCTTGCGCTGCCATTCCGGCGGTTAATCCGCTCGGCACAGCCTGGTTGCCGGGCAGTATGCCGACCTGCTCTACGCAAGACTCGCCAAGTCCGTTGAAATTTTATAACAACGCGCCAAAAGCCGCCTCCAAGCGTTGCGGCTGTTGAGTCGAACCTGGAGAGAGCATGGCCAGCGATCATCCGCGCGCCAATTTGAAGCCCCTGTCGCTGCACGTGCCGGAACCCAAATTCCGCCCCGGCGACACGGTCGATTTCGGCGAAGTCGACGTGCCCCCCGCCGGATCGGTGCGGCGTCCGGATACCGCCGACAAGGCGCAGGACTTTGCCGACCTCGCCTACACCATGGTTCGCGTGCTCGATGAGGATAATCGCGCGGTCGGGCCGTGGGACCCCAAGCTCTCCCCCGACGCGCTGCGCCGCATGCTCCGCAACATGGCATTGGTCCGCGCGTTCGACGAACGCATGTTCCGTGCCCAGCGCCAGGGCAAGACCAGCTTCTATATGAAGAGCCTGGGTGAGGAAGCGGTGTCGATCGGCGCCGCCGCCGCGCTCGCCGACGACGACATGTGTTTTCCGAGCTATCGGCAACAAGGCATCCTGATCTCGCGCGGCTGTCCGCTGGTCGACATGATGAACCAGATCTATTCGAACAACGGCGACAAGCTGCAGGGCAAGCAGCTGCCGATCATGTATTCGGAACGGCGCTTCAGCTTTTTCTCGATCTCGGGCAATCTCACCACGCAATATCCGCAGGCGGTCGGCTGGGCGATGGCCTCGGCGTCGCGCGGCGACACGCGGATCGCGTCGACCTGGTGCGGCGAAGGCTCGACCGCGGAAGGCGATTTCCACTCGGCGCTGACCTTCGCGACGGTCTACCGCGCGCCGGTCATCTTCAACGTCGTCAACAACCAATGGGCGATCAGCTCGTTCTCGGGATTCGCCGGGGCGGAAGCGACCACCTTTGCCGCGCGCGCGATCGGCTATGGCATTGCCGGCTTGCGCGTCGACGGCAACGACGCGCTCGCGGTCTATGCCGCGATGTCCTGGGCAGCAGAGCGCGCGCGGACCAACCAGGGCCCGACCTTGATCGAGCATTTCACGTATCGTGCGGAAGGCCATTCGACCTCGGACGACCCGACGCAATATCGCTCGGCAGGCGAGCCGACGGCCTGGCCGCTCGGCGACCCGGTCACGCGGCTCAAGGACCATCTCATCGCCCTCGGCGAATGGGACGAGGAGCGCCATGTCGCGCAGGACAAGGAGCTCGCCGAAATGGTGCGCGACGCGCAAAAGGAGGCCGAGAAGAACGGCATCCTCGGGCACGGCCTGCATCAGCCGCTCGACACCTTGTTCGACGGCGTGTTCGAGGAAATGCCATGGCATCTGCGCGAACAGCAGCAGCAGATGATGAGCGAAGAAGAAGCATCGGGGCGGCCATGGGCGCGGAAGTGATTGCGACGATGCGCGGCAACGCCGTCATCCCTGCGAAAGCAGGGATCTCAAGCCGCCGGCGCTCGCTCTATTTTCATGAGACCCCAGCGTTCGCTGGGGTGACGGAGTTGGTCTGGTGAGCGACGTCATCGAAACCGAAGCGGGCGCGGCTGACACCGGCACCACCCGCATGAACATGATCCAGGCGATCAACTCGGCGCTCGACGTGATGATGGCGCGCGATCCGAACGTGATCGTGATGGGCGAGGATGTCGGCTATTTCGGCGGCGTGTTCCGCGCGACCGCGGGGCTGCAGAAGAAGCACGGCAAGACCCGCGTGTTCGACACGCCGATCACCGAATGCGGTATCATCGGCGTCGCGGTCGGCATGGGCGCTTATGGGCTGCGCCCGGTGCCCGAAATCCAGTTCGCCGATTACATCTACCCGGCGCTCGATCAGCTCGTGTCGGAAGCGGCGCGGCTGCGCTATCGCTCGGCCGGCGAGTTCATCGCGCCGATGACGATCCGCTCGCCTTATGGCGGCGGCATCTTTGGCGGGCAGACGCACAGCCAGAGCCCCGAGGGTATCTTCACTCACGTCTCGGGCGTGAAGACGGTGATCCCGGCGACGCCGTACGACGCCAAGGGGCTGTTGATCGCGGCGATCGAGGACAATGACCCGACGATCTTCTTCGAACCCAAGCGCATCTACAACGGCCCGTTCAACGGCCATTGGGATCGCCCGGCGGAGAATTGGTCGAAACATCCCGGCGGCGAGGTGCCCGAAGGCTATTACAAGGTGCCCCTGGGCAAGGCGAACGTCGTTCGAGCCGGCGAGGCACTGACGATCCTCTGCTATGGCACGATGGTCCATGTCTGCCTGAAAGTCGTCGAGGAAGCCGGTGTCGATGCCGAGATCCTCGATCTGCGCACGCTGGTCCCGCTCGACATCGAGGCGATCGAAGAGTCGGTGAAAAAGACCGGCCGCTGCATGATCGTCCACGAAGCGACGCGCACCTCGGGGTTCGGCGCCGAATTGTCGGCATTGGTCCAGGAACGCTGCTTCTACCATCTCGAGGCACCGATCGAACGCGTCACCGGGTTCGACACGCCCTACCCCCATAGCCTCGAATGGGCCTATTTCCCTGGCCCGGTCCGTATCGGACAGGCACTCAAGAAGATCATGAAGGACTGATCCGCATGGCCCGGTTTGAATTTCGCTTGCCCGACATCGGCGAAGGCATCGCAGAAGCCGAGATCGTCGCGTGGCACGTCAAGGTCGGCGACGCGGTCGAGGAAGACCAGCAGCTCGCCGACATGATGACCGACAAGGCGACGGTCGAGATTGAAAGCCCGGTATCGGGGACCGTCGTCAGCCTGGCGGGCGAGGTTGGCGATCAGATTCCGATCGGCTCGACCTTGGTGGTGATCGAGACTGCCGGTGAGGTGAGTGCCGAGCCGGAGATGAAGGCCGAAGAGGTCGCTGAAAAAATCGAAGCGGAGACGCCTGGCGTGGCTGACGCCCAGGGCGAAAAGCCAGCGTATGAAGCTGAAACTCCCTCTCCCCCTGTGGGAGAGGGAAGAGGCCCGCTCGCGTCGGCGAGCGGGAAGGGTGAGGGGGACTCTGCGTCCGTCTCGCCCAAGGCTCCCCCTCACCCTTCCGCCGCCTCCGGCGGCTCCCTCCCGCATCAGGTAGAGAGCGCCCCGCGCTCTCTAGGTCATGCCGGGGGCATGACCGACCGGATGCGCCCACCAGGGGAGAGGGAGCATAAGACCGTCCTCGCCACACCGGCAGTCCGCCAGCGCGCGAAGGAACTCGGCGTCGACCTGTCGCAGGTAAAAACCGACGGCGACCGTATCCGTCACGCCGATCTCGACGCCTTCCTGCGCTACGGTTCGGGCCAGGGCTATCATACCCCGCACGCGTCGCGCGCTCGCGAGGATGAGATGATCAAGGTTATCGGCATGCGCCGGCGCATTGCCGAGAACATGCAGGCGGCGAAGCGCCACATCCCGCATTTCACGTATGTCGACGAGATCGACGTGACCGCGCTCGAGGACATGCGCGCCGACCTCAACGCCAACCGCGGGGCGCGGCCCAAGCTCACCATGCTGCCTTTCCTGATCGTCGCGATCTGCCGCACCTTGCCCGAATTTCCGATGCTCAACGCGCGCTATGACGACGAAGCCGGGGTGGTGACGCGCTCGGGCCGGGTCCATCTCGGCATGGCGACGCAGACTGACGCCGGGCTCACCGTGCCCGTGATCCGCGACGCGCAGGACCGCAACGTCTGGCAGCTCGCGACCGAGATCGGCCGTCTCGCCGAGGCAGCGCGCGCCAACAAGCTCAAGCCCGACGAAATGGGCGGCGGTACGATCACTGTGACCTCGCTGGGGCCGCTCGGCGGCATCGCGACGACGCCGGTGATCAACCGGCCCGAGGTCGCGATCATCGGGCCGAACAAGATCGTCGAGCGTCCGGTTTTCCGCCCAAATCCTTCAGGGGGCGACGACATCGTCCGCGCCAAATTGATGAACCTGTCGATCAGCTGCGACCATCGCGTCGTCGATGGCTGGGACGCGGCGAGCTACGTCCAGGCGGTGCGCAAATATCTCGAGACGCCGGTCCTGCTGTTCGCCGACTGACCGACTGCGCCGGCGCTGGCGCGGCGGTAGCGGCGCGACATAGTTGTGCGACAAAGCCCGCCTAGCGTCCCGCCCTTGAGGGTTGGGGCGGAGTATCGGCGATGGGTTTCTGGCTGGGATTGATGTTGATGGCGGGCGGGCAGGCGGTGCCGTCGGTGCCGCCCCTGGCCGGCAAGCTGCCCGACGACGACAAGCCCGCCGCTCCACGGGAACGTCCACGCGGCCGGCTGTTCATCACCCCGATGGGCGAGCCGTTTCGCGGCCCCGATCCGGTCGGGATGTGGTTCGACGGTGCCGACACCAATCATGACGGCGTGTTGACGCTCGCCGAATTCACCGCTGATGCGGACCGTTTCTTCCTACGGCTGGATCGCGGGCATGACGGCGAGATCGATCCCGACGATATCGACTATTACGAGACCGTGCTCGCCCCCGAAATCCGTACCGGCGGCGAAGGCGGCATGGGCGCCGGCCGGCCGAGCGGCGGTGCGCGTCGCGGCGGCGGTGG
>NZ_BCYU01000084.1 GCF_001598355.1 Sphingomonas asaccharolytica NBRC 15499 | reverse complement strand
CGCTGGGGTGACGGGAGAGTGCGCTAGGGTGACGGCAGGATGCCGCGGGGATGACGATGGGAATATGAGTCGTTCCCGACCTAATCCTCGATCAGCTTCATCAGCCGTCGTTCGATTGGCGCCAGCACCGGACCGAGTTCATGGCCGCGTTTCACTACCTGGCCGTGTTCGGCGATCAGCGCCCACATACCCTGGCGGTTGCGCAGGTCAGGGCGTTTCTCGATCCTGAATTCGGGGCGCTCGGCGGTGCGGCGGAACGCGGCGAACACCGCCGCCGCCTGACCGAGCTCGATCGCGTAATCGCGCCAATGCCCGGCAGCGACCATGCGGCCGTACAGATCGAGAATGCGCGTGAGTTCAAGCCGCTCGAAGCCGATCTGGCTCGGTTGGCGTCCGGACGAGGGAAACGGAGTGACCGTTCCCATCAGGCGCGGTCACGCTCCGGTAGCTGAGCCGGCTCATGTTCGGCGAGCAAGGCATCGAGCCGCTTGCGCAGCGTTTCGATCTCGCAGCGAAGCAATTCGACGCGCTGCGTCTGCGGATCGAACATCTCGCTGCACGGCGTGCCGTAGGCGAGGAACGGCTTTTCGCCCTTCCCTTCGACCATCGTCGGCCGCGCCGGGATGCCGACCATCACAGCGCCTTCGGGCACGTCGCGCGTGACGACCGCATTGGCGCCGATCCGAGCGCCCATAGCGACCGTCACCGGCCCCAGCACCTGGGCGCCGGATCCGATGATCACATTGTCCTGGATCGTCGGGTGACGCTTGCCGGCAACGCCGTCGGCCGGGTTGGTCCCGCCGAGCGTGACGCATTGATAGATGGTGACATTGTCGCCGATCACCGCCGTCTCGCCGATCACGGTGAAGCCGTGGTCGATGAAGAAGAACTTGCCGATCTTGGCACCCGGATGGATGTCGATCGCGGTGAAGAAGCGCGCGATATGGTTCACCCAGCGCGCCAGGAAAAACAGCCGCGCATTGTACAAAGCATGTGCGATGCGGTGATAGCCGAGCGCCCAAACGCCCGGATAAAGCAGGATTTCCACGTTCGACCGTGGCGCTGGGTCGCGCGCCCGAATCGAGTCGAGATAAGCCGTGAGGCCAGCAAGCATTGGCGCGTCCCCTTCGCCGATTTTGACATATTTAGGACGGCCAGTTGATGATTTCCATAACCGCGTTGCGAGAACTTCGTTGGGGAAAAGCCCATCTTTGTTGTAGGAATTAGGTCCACGCGCCATGCAACGGACCGGATCGCGGGGAGTTTGCGCTGTTGATGGTCGATGTTTCGCTGGCCTCGATCGAGGCGATCCTGCCCTTCATCGCGATCGGGTTCGCCGCGCAATTGGTCGACGGCGCGCTGGGCATGGCGTTCGGCCTGATCAACTCGACATTGTTGATCAGCGTGATGGGCCTGCCCCCGCGCGTTGCCTCGGCCAGCGTCCATGCGGTCGAGACCTTCACCACTGCCGCGTCCGGTATCAGCCATGTCCTGCACCGCAACGTGAACTGGCGGCTGTTCGCGCGGCTGGTGATCCCCGGCATGATCGGCGGCGTGCTCGGCGCCTATGTGCTGTCGTCGGTCGACGCCTCGATCGCGCGGCCGTTCGTGATGGCCTATCTGAGCGCGATCGGCCTCTACCTGCTCTTTCGCGCGTGGCGCGGCCGGGTCGAACCGCGGACGCCCAAAGTGATCGAGCCGCTCGGGCTGGTCGGTGGTTTTCTCGACGCGGCAGGCGGCGGCGGCTGGGGTCCGGTCGTGACGAGCAATCTGCTGGTCCAGGGCGCGAGCCCGCGCGAGACGATCGGCACGGTCAACACTGCCGAATTCTTCCTGACCGCGACGATCTCGGCGACGTTCATCTTCACGCTGGGCTTCGCCGCTTTCACCCTGCAGACGCTCGGCATCCTGATCGGTGGATTGCTCGCGGCGCCCTTGGGCGGATGGCTCGCCAAGAAAGTCCCGGCGCGCCCGTTAATGGCGATGGTCGGCGTTCTACTGACGCTGACCAGCGCCTTCTCGATTTATCAGGCGTTGGCGCGCTAGCTCGCCAGAGGCAGCATTTGCGTTATTGACGTTAGCGACGGTTGGATGGCTTCTCAAAAAGCTCGGTGACGGGCAGTATCGTCAAGCTCGCGCTGGCGGCGATCTGCTTGGCGGGATCGAACATTCCTGGGTTCGTGCCGGTGGCTAGTTGACTGTAACCCACCAATTGCGGGATCATCACGTCCAACCCGTCCTGCATTATTCCAATCTTAGCACGGTGATCAAAATCGAGATCAGGCAACCGATCGATCGTTACCACCGCCACGCGCCAAAGGCTCTGAACCGCCGACGCTTGAAGAAAAAGCACGTCGGGTGCCGTTGCTTCGGCGCATTTTAGTAGCCCCGACGCGATCGCGCGGACAGCAATCGTGAAATCATGCCGCTGTCGCATCTTGCGGGTATAGTTGAGTAGCGCATCCACGGCCTTGGTGCCGCCTATGGTCAGCGCGACGCCGAAAATCACACCTGCGAAATTCAGCCAATCGGAATCCTTTGTCCCCGCCAACCATGCGCGCAGCGTCAAATAACAGGCGATGGCAACCAGCGCACCAAACAACGCCGCGATGAACTCGCGTATCTCGGATTGCCATTTCATGCCGGTTAGATCGTGCGCGGCCGAATACTACGCAAGCGAAATGAGGCGCGCTAGGAGCACGCGATATCGGCTCGGGCGGTGGCGCGGGGCGGCGGCGGCGGCCGGCTCGCTGCCGCCAAGCAAAGCAAGGCGTCGTGCACTTTCACGCTCGATCAGCGCCTTGAGCGCTTCGCGAACCAGCGAGGACTTCTCTTTCAAACCGGTGAAGGCCTGGGCCTTGGCGACAAGGTCGTCATCAAGCGCAAGTGTGGTGCGCATGGGCGGTCTCCTCGACTACAGGCACGATATTTAGCATCAAATGATGCCGGTTTGAATGCCGGCGATTAGGCGCAGGTCTCCCGATCTGCCGCGCGCGGGTTCTGCGGCAATCCACGGTATGGAGCGCCCGACGCTATGCATCGGCGCGATGATCACCACCCGCTCGAGTCCAGATTTCTCGTGGTCGCCTGTCTGACTGCGAATGGCCGGAGTCCAACTATCCGCCGCGCTCTACAGGTCGAACATCTGCGGCGCGCTGTCGATGACCCGCCGCGTGACCTTTTCCAGGGCGGCATTGAGCGCCACGCGCTCCGCGTCGCTCAGATCGGTGAGCCATTGCTCATAGAATTTGCCCCGCTCTCCGCGGATCGCCGCGTGAACCGACTTACCCGCCTCGGTCAGCGAAACTAGGCTGCTCCTGCGGTTGCGGGGATTGGCCTCGCGCTGGACGAAGCCTCGCTTCTCAAGCGATGCGACAGCCCGGCTCACTTCCGCCCGGTCGGCATAAGCGACGCTTACCACTTCCGCGGAGCTGCATTTTCCGATCATTTCGACATGGGTCAGCACCCGCCATTCGGCGAGCGAAAGTTGCGCGGTATCCCGGACGTGCTGCGCCGTGACCCGATCGATCATCTTGCTCAGCAACAGGATGCGATAGGGAATGTGGGAGGGGCCAAATTGGAATGAGGGCCGGGTGGACTTGGCCTCGGTCGATCGCTCGGCACGAATGGTCTTCTGCTGCATTGCGTTTTTGTAGCCGCCGGAATCGATATTGTCTCGTCGAGGAAAGGATGTACGCCTTATCGTTGACAAATCAACAAATGCGGCGTCTATCCGTTGGTCATGAACGGACATCATCCTTTCGCGCCGGGGCTCGAATACGCCTTCACCATCTCCATCACGCTATCGAAGCCCTATTGGATCAAGCCGGGCGCGCGCGGTGACACCCGCGCGGCAATCTATGCCGCGCAGGGAACGGTCGAGGGGCCGCGGCTCAACGGCCGTGTGGTCCCGATGTCGGGCGGCGATTTTCCATTGTCACGGCCGAACGGGGTGATCGATTTCGACGCCCGCTATCTGCTCGAGGCTGACGACGGCGCAATCATCTATCTCGAAAATCGGGGGTTCCGCTGGGCACGAAGCCCCGAAATCGCCGAGAAGATGCGCCGCAACGAGCCGGTGTCGTTCGACGATTATTATATGCGCGTCACCCCGCGCTTCGACGCGCCGGCGGGTCCGCACGAATGGATGTCGCAGCACGTGTTCGTCGGCGTGGCGGAAAAGGTGCCGAACGCCAACCGGATCCATTATTTCGTCGTCCTGTAAGGAGGCAATGTGCGTTTTCGGCCGCTGATGCGCGCGGGGAGCGACCCCTTTGGTCACCCCACCAAGCCGCCGTTGCCGCGGGCCGACTTCTCCTGCCGCACCGAGCACGGCGTGACGATAGAGCGCAATTGTCGCATTCCCCTGCGCGATGGGGTGGAGATCTTCGCCGATCTCTATCGCCCCGAGGGCGCGACGGCGAATGTGCCGCTGCTGCTTGCCTGGGGCCCTTACGGCAAGCATGCGTTGACCAATCGCGTGTTCTGGCCGCGCTCCGGCGTGGACCCGGAATGGCTGTCGGAACTGACCCCGTTCGAGGGGCCCGACCCGGTCTGGTGGGGTCGTCACGGTTATGGCGTCGCGGTGGTCGATCCGCGCGGCGCCTGGCTGTCGGGGGGCGATTTCCATCACAATGGCATCCAGGAAGCGGAGGATTGCGCCGACGCGATCGAGTGGCTCGGCCGGTTGCCCTGGTCGAACGGACGCGTCGGCATGACCGGCGTGTCCTATCTCGCCAACATCCAATATCTGGTCGCGCCGCTGCGCCCAGGACCGCTCGCCGCGCTCAATCCGTGGGAAGGCTTTTCGGACTGGTATCGCGAATTCGCCTATCATGGCGGCATATTGGAGACGAGCTTCCTGCCGCGCGCCTGCGACAACATCCAATGGTCGCTCAATCGCACCGAGGATAGCTGGGCAAACATCGTCGCCCATCCGCTGATCGACGATTATTGGCGCTCGAAGGAACTCGATCTCGAGGCGATACGCCAGCCCGCTTATGTCGTCGCGAGCTGGTCCGATCAGGGGCTGCACTTGCGCGGCACGATCGAAGCGTGGCGCCGGATGGGATCGGCCGAGAAATGGCTCGACATTCACGGGCAGAAGAAATGGGCGCATTATTACCGGCCCGAAAGCCGCGCGCGTCAGCTCGCATTCTTCGACCATTATCTGCGCGACCGGCCCACAGCTCTCGCCGCCTGGCCAAAGGTGCGGATCGAGGTGCGCGAACGGCATGATGTGGCCGAGGAGCGCGCGGAGACTGAATGGCCGCTCGCGCGGACCGACTATCGCCGCCTCGCGCTCGACGCTGCCAGCAGTACGATGGACGACGATGCGCCGAGCGAAAGCGAGGTTCGTTACCCGGCGTCCGACGGGCGCATCTGCTTCGACCATCTGTTCACCGAACCAACCGAGATCACTGGTCATGCCAGCCTGAGACTCTGGGTCGAAGCGGACGGGAGCGATGACATAGACCTGTTCGTCGCTTTGCAGAAGATCGACGCGGCGGGCGAGCCCGTCGGTTTCACTTTCTACGCTTTTTACGAAAACGGACCCGTCGCGCTTGGCTGGCTGCGCGCCAGTCACCGAGCGCTCGATCCCGAGCGTTCGCGCCCGGAACGGCCGGTCCATATGCACACCGGCGAGAACCGGCTCGCGCCCGGCCAATGCGTGCCGGTGGAAATCGAGATCTGGCCCTTCTCGGTCCGCTTCGCGGCGGGCGAGACATTGCGGCTGATCGTCGCCGGATCGGACATCTATCCGAAGGAAGACGGCGTGATGCTGCCTTTCCCGCTGCACCAGCAGACGCGCAATGCCGGCACGCACATCATTCGCACCGGTGGCGCGTTCGATTCCGCAATCCTGCTTCCCATCATCCCAGCAAAGGACTTGCCGCAATGACCGCCGCCGACTGCTCGCTCGAGCATGTGTTCGATATCGAAGTCCTGTTCGGCGCCGACCGCAATATCTTCGGCCCGCTGCCCGGCGGCGGCAGCCAGGGCTATACCCCCGCGATCGGCGGCACGATCAGCGGACCGCGCCTTTCGGGCCGCGTGGTGCCGCACAGCGGCGCCGATTATGCCCTGGTCCGCGACGACGGCACGATCGAGCTGAGCGCGCATTACATGCTGGAGGCGGATGACGGCACCAGCATCTATATCCAGAATCGCGGCTATCTCGTGCGCGCTGCGGCCGGCAGTGCCCAGCCATCCTATTTTCGCCTGACGCCCTATTTCCGGGTGCCGGCGGGACCGCACGACTGGCTTTCGCGCACCGTGATCGTGGGCGGAGGCGAAAGGCGGACAGACCCGGATCGGTCGTTGTTCCGCTATTATGCGCTGGTGTGACGGGATGAGGCAAACTGGCCGGTTCCGGACTATCTTCCGTCGATGAGCTCGACCGGACCCAGGGCACCGAGCGGTGCGGCCGATAGGCTTGCCTATCTGCTCAAGCTCGTCGCCGCGGGACCACCCCAGTTCACGCTGGGCGAGCTGGCGGCCGGCGCCGGTCTGCCGACCAGCTCGGTGCATCGTCTGCTTCAGGCGCTGGTTCGATCGGGACTGGTCGAGCGCGGCCACGGCCAGTCCTACCGCCCCGGGCGCGAATTGCACCGCCTGGCGTCGCAGCTCGTGGCACGGTTCGATCTCGTCCGCTGCGCGACGCCTCTGCTCGAGGAGCTGGTGAGCCAATGGCACGAGACGGCGGTCTTGTGCACCTACAGCCCGTCGATGCGCGCCGCGGTCATCGCCGACGTGGTGATGACCCCTCACCCGCTGCGCTTCGCGGTCGAGCGCGGCCTTGAGGTGCAACTGCCATGGGGATCGCTTGGCCATGCCATTCTCGCCTTCCTGCCGCAGGGCGATGCGGAAGCGATCATGCGCGAGGCCAAAGTCGGGCCGTTAAGCGGCCGCCCGCGGTCGTCGCGCCCCGAGATCGAGGCGGAACTGCAGCAGATCCGCGAGCGAGGCTTCGCCCGCTATTTCGATCCGCGCTATGACATCGCCGGCATCGCGGCGCCCGTGTTCGGCGCTTTTGGCGAGATTTTGGGATGTCTCGGCGTGACCATGCCGTCGAAGCGATACCAGCTCCATCTCGAAGACGATCTTGCCACCGCGGTGCGCGCATCCGCTGAAACCCTGAGCGCAATGGCCGCGATCTCGCACAGCTGATCACACACTTTCCGTATTCCGGAATTGAGCTTCCGGAATTTGGAATTGCCTTGACAGTTGATTGTTCAACATGTCCATCTTCACTTCGGCGATGCCGCAAAGGCACGCGACGAACGCTAGGGGGGATGCACTATGGCAATTCGATTGACTGCGCTCCGTGCGGCTACTTCGATCCTCGCGCTTGCCGGCTCCATGTCCGTCGCAGCACCCGCGCTGGCACAAGACACGCCGGACACCAGTGCGCAGGATCAAAAGGACAGCCAGGCAGCGGCCAAGGACGATATTGTCGTCACCGCGCAATTCCGGTCGCAGCGGCTGCAGGATGCGCCGCTCGCGATCACGGCGGTATCGGGGGCCATGCTCGAAGCGCGCGGCCAGACGAGCATCGCCGATATCGGCAACCAGGCGCCCAACGTCACGCTGCGTCAGGCGCCGGCGACCTATGGTCCGGCGGTCGTCGCCTATATCCGCGGCGTCGGACAACGCGACACCAGCTTCGCGCTCGAACCCGGCGTCGGCCTCTATATCGATGACGTCTATCTGCCGACCTTGCACGGCTCGTTGCTCGACCTGATCGATCTCGATCGCGTCGAGATCCTGCGCGGGCCGCAGGGCACGCTCGCCGGCCAGAATTCGATCGGAGGGGCGATCAAGCTCTATTCGAAGAAACCGGACGGCAAGGGCGGCGGCTATGTCCAGGCGACCTATGGCGCCTATAACCGGGTCGAGCTGCGCGGCGCCGCCAACTTCACGATCCTGCCAAACCTGTTCGCGCGCATCTCCGGCACGGCGGTCCACAAGGACGGCTATATCACGCGCTACGATTTTGCCTGCACGCACCCCGGTACGGCGATCCCCTCGACATTGGTCAATTCGCAATCGTGCAAGCTAGGGACCGAGGGCGGTAAGGACTATGTCGCCGGGCGCCTCGCCCTGCGCTACCAGCCGAGCAGCAACGTCACGCTCGACCTGGTGGGCGATATCACCCGGGACAACAGCGAGGCGGGACCGACGACCTTGCTCTATGTCGGGCAGAACGCCAATCCCGGCGTCGCCAACACCGGATCGGCAACGACGGGAACCTCGGCTCCCGCTTATACGCTCAATGGCGTGCGATACGGGACATCGACCGGGTCGCAATTCATCAGCTATTCGCCGTTCGGCAATTATGCGCAGGATACATTCAGCTCCAGCCCGTACATAAGTTACGAAAATTACATGGAACTCAAGCCGCGCGACGGATCGGCGCCTTGGTCCGCGCCGATCAAATCGGCGATCAATTCCTGGGGTGTTTCAGGAAACCTGAAAGTCGATCTGTCGCCCGATTTCAGCATCACCTCGATCACCGCCTATCGCAAGTTCGACGGCGTCTACTCTTCGGCCGATGGGTCGCCTTTCTCGCCAACCTTGCAGGCGAGCCAGATCTATAATCGCCAGTTCAGCCAGGAGCTCAGGCTCAACGGCAATATCGGCTCGGCCTTCAACTTCACCGTCGGCGGCTATTATCTGCACAAGCGCAGCCAGAACATCACGCGCGTCACCCTCACGACGCTCAACTTCATCGAGAACAACAAGATCCCGGCGACCACCAAAGCCGTGTTCGCCAATGGCGATTGGGAGCCGCTCAAGAATCTCCATCTGATCGGCGGCATCCGCTATACCGACATGACCAAGAGCTTCATCTACGGCCGCAAGGGGATTCCCGGATCCTCGACCGGAGGCGCCACGCCGCCGTCGATCGCCTCGCTCGACGGTCTGGTCGGGACGTTCAAAGGCAATCGCGTCGATTGGCGCGGCGTGCTCCAATATCGCTGGTCGGATCAGATCATGAGCTACGCCCAGGTTTCGACCGGCTTCAAGAGCGGCGGCGTCAATCCGCGGCCCTTCTTCCCGGCCCAGGCGCTGGCGTTCGGACCCGAGACGCTGACCGCCTATGAGGCCGGGTTCAAGAGCGACCTTTTCGACCGTCACGTTCGCCTGAACGTCAGCGCATTCCTCAACAAATATAACGACATCCTCGTCACCGTGGCGAGTTGCCCGTTGCCGGGCGTACCGGCGGCGCCGTGCGCGCTTCCGCTCAACGCCGGCAAGGCGGACGTGAAGGGCGCAGAAGCCGAATTGACGTTGCGCCCAGTCGAGGGCTTCACCATCGATGCGTCGCTTGCCTATCTCTACTTCAAATACACCTCGATCTCGGCGGCCGCCGCGAGCTCCGGCATCGGCGTCGAGGACAAGGGGCAATATATCTCGCCCTGGCAATGGAGCCTGGGCGTGCAATATGATTTCGAGTTCGCCAGCGGCGCCAAGCTGACGCCGCGGATCGACGTCGATCATCAGGATTCGTTCAACCGCAACGCGAACAATGTCGACGCCGTGACTGGCGGCAAGGACATCTTTGGCGAGGTGAAAGGACGGACGCTCGTCAATGCGAGACTCACTTTCCGGACGCCGAAGGACGATTGGGAGTTCGCGCTCGAGGGCCGCAACCTCACCAACAAACTCTATTATACCGACATTTTCGACAATCGCGGATCCACCAATTCGATCCAGGGGTCACCTGGCGAACCGCGGACCTGGGCCGTCACCCTCAAGCGGAAATTCTGAGCGGAGGCGAAAAAGCCCTGCCACCGGCCCCTCGCCTCAATTCAGAATCCAGTGGAGTTTGCCATGGTCTCTCAGCCCCACCCAATCGCAACCGCAGCGCCAGGCGGGCCGATCGTCGCTGGGCTGCCAATGCCCGAATTTCGCCGGATCGGGGTAAAACCGATTTCGGGCGCGTGCGGATGCGAGATCAGCGGCGTCGACCTGCGCCAACCGCTCGACGAGGAAACGCTCGCCGAGGTCATGAAGGCATTCGAGCATTTTCTGGTCATCCTGTTTCGCGACCAGGATCTGACGCCCGAGCAGCACAAGCATTTTTCCCGCTATTTCGGCGAGATCACCGAACTGCCCCAGGCGCCGATCTATGACGGGCACCGCGACATGCAGGAGGTGCGCCGCGAAGCGCACGAGCCCGAGAATGTCGTGCCCTCGTTCGAGCATTTCCACACCGACAGCCCCTTCCTGCTTCAGCCGCCCAAATGCGTCGTCATGCGCGCGCTGGAGGTGCCGCAATGGGGTGGCGATACGGCATTCTCGAACGCCTATCTCGTCTACGAACACATGTCCGACGGGCTGAAGGCGCTGCTCGACGGACTTCAGGTGGTCTATTCGGGCAAGGACATCTGGGCAAAGAACGCCAAGCTGGCGCCCGACAAAAGGTTGCGCCTGCGCGAGAGCCATGGCTTCACCGAAGACGAGCTCGAAAATGTCCATCCCGCGGTGCGCGTCCATCCCGTGACGGGGCGCAAGGCGCTGTTCGCGACGACCGCCTACTTCAAGCGCTTCGTCGGATGGAGCGAGGAAGAAAGCCGCGCCTTGCTCGCCTATCTGCAGAGTCTGGCCCAGCACCTCCATTATCATTGCCGCGTGAAATGGGAGAAAGACACGCTGATCGTGTGGGACAACCGCTTCACGCTCCATCGCGGCATCCACGATTTCAAATATGAGCGGCGGCATCTGGTCCGCACTACCGTGATCGGCGAGCGGCCGCTGGGACCATCGGACCTCGAGCGATCATGAAAGTCAGCGCGGCGATCGCGGAAATACTCGCGCGCGAAGGGATCGACGTCATTTTCGGCTATCCGCGCAATGCCGTGCTCGAACAGGCGGCGGCGATCGGTATCCGCCCGATCATCGTCCGCCAGGAGCGCACCGGCGTCCACATGGCCGACGCTCTGTCGCGGCTCACGCGCGGACGACGGATGGGCGTGTTCGCGATGCAGCACGGGCCCGGCACCGAAAACGCCTATGGCGGTGTCGCCCAGGCTTATTCGGAAAGCGTGCCGGTGCTGGTGCTGCCGCAAGGCTATGCCCGGCGGCTGGCGCACGTGCCCGACAATTACAACGCCAGCATCTCGATGCGCGACATCACCAAGACCTGCGAGCCGATCCTGCGCGCCGAGGATACGCCCGCCATCCTGCGCCGCGCGTTCAGCGCGCTACGCAACGGGCGGCTTCGTCCCGCGCTCGTCGAAATGCCGTGGGACGTGCTCGACGAGGAACTCCCCGAACCGCTCGATTACACGCCGGTCGTCACTACCCGCAGCGCCCCCGATCCGGAAGCGATTGCCCGGGTGGCGGACCGCCTGGTCGCGGCAAAGCGGCTGGTCATTCATGCCGGGCAAGGCATACATTGGGCAGAAGCTTATGACGAATTGCGCGCGCTCGCGGAGTTACTCGGCGCTCCGGTTTCGACAAGTCTCGAAGGCAAGAGCGCGTTCGACGAGACGCATCCGCTCGCGCTCGGCTCCGGCGGCGCGGCGATTCCGGGACAGCTTCGCCATTTCCTCGACCGTGCCGACCTGATCCTCGGCATCGGCTGCAGCCTGTCGGAAACCGCGTTCGGCGTGGCGATGCCGGCGGGCGCGGCGATCGTTCACGCCACGCTCGATCCCGCCGACATCAACAAGAGCGTGCCTTGTATCGACGCGCTCATCGGCGATGCGAAGCTGACGCTCGCGACGCTGGTCGCGGCCTGTCGCGACCGGCTGGACGGCCCGCGCGATCCCGGCCCCGCCGCTCGCGAGATCGCCGAGGTCGAAGCCAAGTGGTTCGCCCAATGGCTGCCTTTGCTCGAAAGCGACGATACCCCGCTCAGCCCCTATCGCGTCCTGTGGGACCTGCAGCACACCGTCGACGTCGCCAACACGATCATTACGCATGACGCCGGTTCGCCGCGTGACCAGCTCTCGCCTTTCTGGAAGACGCGGTCGCCGCTCAGTTATATCGGCTGGGGCAAGACCACCCAGCTAGGCTACGGCCTCGGATTGGCGATGGGCGCCAGGCTCGCCTGTCCGGACAAGCTCTGCATCAACGTCTGGGGCGATGCCGCGATCGGTTTCACCGGCATGGATTTCGAGACGGCAGTACGCGAGCGGCTGCCGATCCTGTCGATTCTGCTCAACAATTCGGCCATGGCGATCGAATTGCCGATCATGCCCGTCGCCACAGAGCGCTTCCGCGCGACCGACATTTCGGGAAATTATGCCGACTTCGCGCGAGCGTTGGGCGGATATGGCGAGCGCGTCACCTCGCCCGACGAGATCGTCCCGGCCATCCGGCGCGGGATCGCGGCGACCGAGGCCGGACAGCCGGCGCTGCTCGAATTCATCACCGCACAGGAAACACGGGCATCGCGCTTATGAGCACTTCCGGCGATACCCGGCGCTGGCCGTGGTCGGCGACCTGGCCGCTATTCGTCCTGACCATGGTTTCCGTGTCGAACTATCTCGACCGTTCGTTGCTCGGCCTCGCGCTTCCCGCGATAAAGCGCGAGCTTGGATCGTCCGATACCGTGCTGGGATTGGTCTCGGGACTGGCCTTCATCCTGTTCTACTCGTTGCTCGGCATTCCGATCGCCTGGGCGGCCGATCGCACCAACCGGCGCAACATCATCGCCGCGGGCCTCGCTTTCTGGAGCGTGATGACGGCGTGCACGGGATTGATCGGCGGCATCTGGCAATTGGCGGTGGTGCGGCTGCTGATGGGCGCCGGCGAGGCCTGCGGAACCGCCCCGTCCAATTCGCTCATCGCGGACCGCTTCCCGGCCGAACGGCGGCCGCTCGCGCTGGCGTTGTTCGGAACAGCATCGCCTCTGGCCTTCATCCTGTTCTTTCCACTCGCGGGCTGGATCGCGCAGACATATGGCTGGCGTGCGATGTTCATCGCCATCGGGCTGCCGGGACTGTTGCTCGCGCTACTGGTGATCTTCACGGTTCGCGAGCCGGAGCGGACCGTGCCGCCTCCCCCTCGCCTGCCGATCGCGAGTTCATTGCTTACCGATCTGCGCGCGCTCTTCGCCAACCGCTGCTTCACCTGGATCTTCGCCGGCGTGACGCTGATGGGGGCGAATATCTGGGCATCGGGGGCATGGGTGCCGTCCTTTTTCATGCGCGTGCATCATCTGAGCGTCAGCGACGTCGCCAACATCATCGGCCCGACGCGCGGGTTCATCGGCCTGTTGGGTATCTTGATCGGCGGCGTGCTGATCGATCGGCTACCCAAGGAGCGCATCGCCTGGCGGGTAGGCCTTCCCGCGATCGCCTGCTTGCTGGCCGGCCCGGCCGAAGCGCTGTTCCTGCTCGGCAATTCGCATTCGGCCTGGCTGGGCGGTTTCGCGCTCAGCAGCTTCTTCATGCTGATCCACCAGGCGCCGATCTACGCCGCAGTGGTGAACATCGTCGGCGAGCGGCGCCGCGCGCTCGCCACCGCGGTCATCCTGCTCGGCGCGAGCCTGATCGGCGACGCCGCGGGCCCGACCGCGGTCGGCGTGCTCAACGATCTGCTTGCCCCGCGTTTCGGCGACGAGGCGATCCGTTATTCGATGCTGATCGTCGCCGCCACGCCGGTGTTCGCCGGGTTCTGCTTCCTGCGGGCGGCCACGCTCTATGCCGCGGCGGCAGGCGACGGCCCGGTGAGATCGGGCGCCGCGACCTAACGATCACGCGACCGCGGCATGCACCGTCGCGACGGCCTTCATCACCGCCGCCCAGCGCACCGCATCCTGGATCGCCTGCGCCGTCACGCCGGCCTTCTTCAGCACATTCTCATGCGCGTCGATGCACAGGCCGCAACCGTTCATCGCGCTGATCGCCAGGCTGAACAGCTCGAAATCGTCCTTCTCGATGCCCGGCGCGCCGATCACGTTCATGCGCAGCTTGGCGGGCATGTTGGCATATTCCTTATTCCCGGCGAGATGAGTGAAGCGGTAATAGACGTTGTTCATCGCCATCACCGCCGCTGCCGCGCGCGCCGCATTAGCGGCTTCGGGCGACAGCTTGTCGGCGACTTCGGCCTCGGCCGCTTCGACCAGCGGCTTGTAGCCAGAGGCATGCGCGCAGGCCAGGATCAGGCCGTATTTGCGCTGATCGCCGAGCGATGCTTCGTTGAGCAACGACCCGACATTGAGACGGATGTCCTTGGCGAAATCGGGCAGCGACTGGGCGAAATCCTTGAGCGACATGCGATAGGCTCCTCGCGGCGGTGATCGCCGGCGTTGGGAAGGCCCCGGCCGAAGCCGGGGCGAAAGATCGGGAAAGGGGTGGCGCGGGGCCGAGGGGGGAAAGACCCCGCGCCGGGGGATACGGCCCCTGATTCAAAGGCCGCATCTGTTAGACGAAGTCGTTACGCGGCAACCTTGAGGACATCGTCGCCTTTATTCCAATTGCACGGGCAAAGCTCGTCGGTCTGGAGAGCGTCGAGCACGCGCAGCGTCTCCTGCGGGTTACGGCCGACGTTGAGGCCGTTGACCTGCACCGCCTGGATCACACCGTCGGGATCGACGGTGAAGGTGGCGCGGTACGCGACATTCTCGTCCTGATCGAGAATGCCCAGCGCCGAGGCGAGCTTGCCGCCATTGTCGGCGATCCACGGGAAGTCGGCGGCGGCGAGGTCGGGGTCCGACTTGCGCCACGCCAGGTGGACATGGCTGGTGTCGGTCGAGGCGCCGATCAGCACCGCGTCGCGATCCTCGAAATCGCCCTTGAGGCCGGCATAGCCGACGATCTCGGTCGGGCAGACGAAGGTGAAGTCCTTCGGCCAGTAGAACACGATCTTCCACTTGCCCGGAGCATGGGTGGTGACATCGATCGTCTCGCCGGCGGGCAGAGCGTCGACGCCCTGCTGGACGGGAACGGTGATAGCGGGGAACTTGTCTCCGACGGTCAACATGATTCTGGGCCTCCTGCCTGAATTGGGGTCGGCCTTCTTGGACATCCTCTCGAGGATCGGCGGGCCTTCAGGCCTCTTCTGTTCGAGCCGCATATAGGCTGGCTTTTAAACGATCCAATAGGTTATTTACGGATCCTTGATCGAGTGAGACGATAAATGACGACCTACCTTCCTACCCTGAAGCAACTGCAATATCTCGTCGCGCTCAAGGACCATGGTCATTTCGGCCGCGCGGCCGAAGCCTGTTTCGTCACTCAATCGACCATGTCGGCGGGGATTCGCGAGCTCGAGACATTGATCGGCGTGACGCTGGTCGAGCGGACGCGGCGCGTCGTGCGCTTCACGCCGCTCGGCGATCGCATCGCCGACAAGGCGCGCCGCGTGATCCGCGAGGCCGAGGAATTGGGCGACATGGCGCGCGCCGCCGGGCGGCCGCTATCGGGAGAGATGCGGATGAGCGTCATCCCCACCATCGCGCCATTCATGCTCCCCCACATCCTGCCGGCGCTGCGCCGCGATTATCCCGATCTCAAGCTGTTCCTGCGCGAGGAGACGACGGGCACGGCATGCGAAGGCCTGCATAACGGCCGCACCGACTGCGTGCTGCTGGCGCTGCCCTATGCCTGCGGCGAAGTGACGGCGGCTCGGCTGTTCGACGATCGACTGTTCGTCGCCTTTCCCGATGCCGAGCTGCCCGATCCTCCCGCCATGATCGCGGCGGCCGATATCGACGAGGATCGCTTGCTGCTGCTCGAGGACGGCCATTGCCTGAAGGACCATGCCCTCGCCGCCTGCAACCGGCCCGAACTCGGCGCGCACGCGATGATGCTCGGCACGTCGCTCCACACCATCGTGCAGATGGTCGACAATGGATTGGGCGTGACGATGCTGCCCGAAATGGCGGTGCAATCGGGCATATTGGACAATACCGGGATCTCGGCACGGCCGCTCGCCGGGGATCACGCCACGCGCACCATCGCGTTGGTCTGGCGGCGCGCATCGCCCCGCGAACGCGATTTCCGGCTGCTGGCCGACATCCTCAAGGCGGCGGCCTGACGCTTTTCCGCGTCGGGCGATGGGAAACCAACCCACCATCCAAGCGTATCCTTTAGGACACCCGGCACGGGTGCACCCATGAAAGGATGCTCATAGAATGAAGCTGTTACGTATCCCGGCGCTTGCTCTCGCGCCGGTCCTTGCCCTTCCCGCTTTGGCGCAGACCACGCCCGCCGCTCCGCCGGCCGGCCCCGCCCCACAGACCGCCGCTCCCGCTCCCGCCGCCGCGGCCGCTCCCAATCCCTCGGTCGGTGGCGCGGCGATGGATGCCAGCAAGACCATCGTCGCCAATGCCTCCGCCGCGCTCAATCTCTCGACCCTCGTCAAGGCGATCACCGCCGCGGATCTGACCGCCACCTTGTCGGGGCCCGGACCGTACACCGTGTTCGCACCGACCAACGACGCTTTCACACGGCTGCCGCCGGATACACTCGCGCAGTTGATGAAGCCCGAGAACAAGGCGCTGCTGGCCAAGGTGCTGACCTATCACGTCGTTCCCGGCACGATCGATTTCAATCAGCTTAAGGCACAGATCACCGCCGGCAACGGCACCGCCACACTGACCACGGTCGCCGGCCAGCCGCTCAAGGTGACGATCACCGGCAACAACGTCGTCACGCTGACCAGCGTCAACGGCAATGTCAGCTATCTGGAGACGCCCGACGTCCACCAGTCGAACGGCATCGTCCATGTCGTGAACGGCGTGCTGCTGCCCAAGCTGAACTGAGGGCAGCAGCAATCGGCCTCCGCCATCCCCGATCAGATTTGGATCGGGATGGCTGTGAGGCTGTCACGATTGGTTTCAACCGTCATGCCGGCCTTGTGCCGGCATGACGGAGAAGGAAAGGCCTGAATATATATCCAAGCGCCGCGGTTATGGCCGCTTCCAGCGGTCTGCGGCATGACGATCGCTCTCGCGTTCGCCGACCCATCGCGCGTCCTGCCCCCGCGTCTCTCGTTTCCAGAACGGCGCGTCAGTCTTGAGGCGGTCGATCAGAAAGGCGCACGCGTCCAACGCCGCGGAGCGATGGGCCGCCGCGGTGCCGACAAACACGATGCGCTCGCCCGGTGTCATCGCGCCGACGCGATGGATCACGGTCGCCGCGGCCAGCGACCAGCGATTCTCCGCTTCCGCTGCCAGCTTGGCCAACGCTTCGTCGGTGGCGCCAGGATAATGTTCGAGGAACAGTTCCTCTACGCCCCCATCGTCGCGCACCAACCCGGTGAAACTCGCCACCGCCCCGCCGCCGGCGCGTTCGAGCCCTTCCAGCTCGGCGGCGAGGTCGATCGCCGCCTCGGTGACCAGGATCCGGATCATCCGCCGGTCACCGGTGGAAACAGCGCGATTTCGCGCGCCCCCGCGATCGATGCGTCCAGCGGTACGAATAGCTGGTCGACCGCTGCCCTCAGCCTGGTCTTGTCGGCCAGCGCCTCGGCATAGCCGCCGCCACGCGCCGCCAGCCAGTCGATCAGCCCGGCGACGTCCGCGACCTCGGCCGGCGGCGTCGCGCGCTCGTGGCCGATCCCGATGCTTTCGCGCACCCAGGCGAAATAGAGCAGGTCGACCGCCGCCATCAGTCCATGTGCTTCAGGCCAACGCGCAGATAATCCCACCCGGTGACAAGGGTGAGCGCGGCCGCGCCCCACAAGGCGACCAGCCCGATGCTGTGCACGATCGGCCAGGCAGGCAGCGCCCCCGCCAGGATCATCGCGCCGAGCGCGACGAGTTGGAGCGTCGTCTTCCATTTGGCGAGCTGCGACACCGGGACCGAGACCTGAAGCCCGCCGAGGAATTCGCGCAATCCCGACACCATGATCTCGCGCGCCAGGATGATGATCGCCGCGATCACGTGCCAGCCGCCAATGTCGCGAGTCGCCACCAGCATCAGGACGACGGCGGCCACCATGATCTTGTCGGCGATGGGATCGAGGAAGATGCCGAGCTTCGACACCGTCCCCTGGGCTCGGGCGAGATAGCCGTCGAGATAGTCGGTCAGCGCGATCACCGCATAGAGCACGAAGGCGAACGCGTAGCCGAGTGCCCAGCCCGGCCACCACAAGAAGGCAACGAGCAAGGGCACGCCGAGGATGCGCGACAGGGTCAGGATGTTGGGGAGAGTCCACATGATCGCACTTCCTAAGGCGTGTACCCTCAACCGGCAACGCTAGGGTCTGCACTCAGTTGCCGCGA
>NZ_BCYU01000083.1 GCF_001598355.1 Sphingomonas asaccharolytica NBRC 15499 | reverse complement strand
CAGGCGGGTTGCCGCGGCGATATAGGCGCCCGCCGCGACGAGCGAGATCAGCACATGATAGAAGATGCCGAGTAATATCGCAGGCGTGCCGCCGATATAGGCGGCCTTGCCCATCGTGCCGCTGGCGATCGACTGGAACACGATCCCCGGCGAATTGCCGAGCGAGGCCTGGATCGGCAGGACGAAGATCATCTCAATCGCGGCGGCGGCGATGCCGGCGACCAATGTCGCGGCCAGATAGCTTTTGGCGGTCATCGGTTCTCCCCTTGTCGGCGCGGAGGATGCCAGAAGCCGCCTCCGCCCGCCATGCCCTGCTCAGCCCAGCTTTCCTGACTGACTCACCCGCCACATCAACCGGTCGAGCAGGCTGTCCGACAGGACGTTACGCAGGAACATGAACATCTTGGCGCCACCGCCGATCGCGTAGCGGGTCTTCGGGTTCTTGCTCTCGGCGATCCGCGCGATCCCCTTCGCCACGACCCCGGGCGGGGAAACGATTGGCGAGGTATCGGCGCTGCCCGAGGGCTGTATGCCCGATACGGCGGCGGGTGTTGATGCGAACAAGCGCGCTGTCGGTTAGGCGGCCGCTTGCATTCGTTCGACGGCGGCCAACGAATTCGGGCCGGCGCTGACGATCTCGACCTCGACCAGATCGCCGATCCTGGCATCGGTGATCAGATGGATCGATTGCAGCCAGGGTGATTTGCCGAGCATCTGGCCGGGAAGTTTGCCCCTGCGCTCGATCAGTACCTGGCAAGTGCGGCCGACGCTCGCGGCGTTGAACGCGGCCTGGTCGCGGTTGAGCGCTGCCTGCAGGCGCTGGAGCCGCTCATCCATCACCTCGGGCGCGATTTGACCATCCATGTCGGCGGCGGGCGTGCCCGGGCGCGGGCTGTATTTGAAGCTGAACGCCTGGGCGTAGGCTACTTCTTCGATCAGGTTCAGCGTGTCCGCGAACTCGGCCTCGGTCTCGCCGGGGAAGCCGACGATGAAGTCGCCGCTGAGCGCTATGTCGGGTCGCACCGCGCGGACCCGGTCGAGGATACGCAGGTAGGAATCGCGGCTATGGCTGCGGTTCATTGCCTTGAGGATGCGGTCGTTCCCCGCCTGCACCGGCAGATGGAGGAACGGCATCAGCTTTTCGACGTCGCGATGCGCTTCGATCAGGCCATCGGTCATGTCGTTGGGATGGCTGGTGGTATAACGGATCCGCGCGAGACCCGGAATACGGTCGAGTTCGCGGATCAGCGCGCCAAGATCGCGTTCCCCGTCAGACCAGGCATTCACGTTCTGGCCGAGCAGCGTGATTTCCTTGGCGCCGGCATCGACCAGCGCCCTGGCTTCGTCGACCAGCGCGTCCCAGCCGCGGCTGATCTCGGCGCCGCGGGTATAGGGAACGACGCAATAGGTGCAGAATTTGTCGCAGCCTTCCTGCACCGTCAGGAACGCGGTCGGGCCGACCTTGCGCCGCGCCGGCAGCGCGCCGAATTTCGACAGGACCGGCATGTCGGTGTCGAGCCCGAGTTCGCCGCGCGACGCCTTGGCCACCAAATCGGGCAGATTGTGATAGGCTTGCGGGCCGACGACGATGTCGACCTTGGCGCGGCGCGCGATCTCCACGCCCTCGGCCTGTGCCACACAGCCGGCGACCGCGATCATGGGATCGTTGCCGTGCTTCCGCAGGCGGCCGATGTCCGAATAGACCTTTTCGGTCGCGCGTTCGCGGATGTGGCAGGTGTTGAGCACGACCAGATCGGCGGCACTGACATCGTCGGTCGCAGTCAGGCCTTGCGCCGCCATCAACTCGGTCATGCGCTCGCCGTCATAGACGTTCATCTGGCAACCGAACGACTTGACGTGGAAGGTTTTGGGATTGGTGGGCTTCGTCATGGCGCGGCGCCTATAGCAGGTCCTCGCCGGGACGGGGAGGGGTTCGTCCCGCCCAGACATCGTGCCCGATGAAGGTCGGGACATCATGGCCCAGCGCCGCCGCCAGCGCCTCGCGGATGCGGCGCATGCTTTCCGCGGCGATCGCCTTGCGGCCGGAAAAATCGCGCGGGTCGAACGGATCTAGGAAGGTGATGCGCAATGGGAAAGTGCCCGGCCGCGCAAGCACGCGCAGCGCATTGTCCTTGCCGTGCTCGTCGCCGATCCAGCCGATATCCGGGCCGACCTCACCGTAATCGAGCAACACTGGCTGGACGAGAACGCCGGCAGGCGGCGGCTCTAGTACCTTCAGCAGAGGCGATTTGAACGGCAGCAGCGAGCGCCCGTCCGTGGTGGTGCCTTCGGGAAAGACCGTGACCGACCAGTTTTCGGTGAGTGCCTCGCGCAGCCGGTTGATCTGCTCGGCGACGCCCAGCCTGTCCTCGCGCGAGACGAAGACGGTGCGGTTGAGGGTCGACAGCCAGCCGACCACCGGTGCCTTGCGCAACTCCGCCTTGGCGACGAACGCGGTGCCGCTCGCCCCGGCGATCGCCAGGATGTCGATCCAGCTGCAATGGTTGGAGATGTAGAAGACGTCGCGCTTGAGCGGCGTGCCGATCCGTTCGACGCGCGCGCCCGAACAATAGCCGGCCCAGGCGAGGAACAGTCGAGGCCAGGGCGAGCTCAGGTGGAGCAAGCGCCAGCAATAATGGAGTGGAACGAACAGGATGAGCCCGGCGACCATGCCGGCGGCGCGTCGCCAGATGCGAAATCGGCCAGTCAACGGAATCGGCTGCGGGTTTCCCCTGGCCGCCTGAAGGCGAGCCTCAATCCTTGCGGGAGAGGCTGACTCCATACAGCTCCATCCGGTGATCGACGAGGCGGAAGCCGAGCTTCTCCGCGATCTGTTTCTGGAGCTGTTCGAGCTCGGGATCGACGAATTCGATTACCCTGCCGGTCTCGACGTCGATCAGATGGTCGTGATGCGCCTCAGGCGAGGGCTCGTAGCGCGCGCGTCCGTCGCCGAAATCGTGGCGGTCAAGGATACCGGCTTCCTCGAACAGGCGCACGGTGCGGTAAACGGTCGCGATCGAGATGCCGGGGTCGATCGCCGATGCACGGGCATAGACCTTCTCGACGTCGGGATGATCCTCCGCTTCGCTCAGCACACGCGCGATCACGCGCCGCTGGTCGGTGATGCGCAATCCTTTTTCATGACAAAGGGCTTCGAGGTCGATGTTGCGCGCCATAGGACGGATATAGGCGCAACACCCTTGTTGCGAAAGTAGAGAGTTATTCGCAATTAGCGGACAGGTCGACATGCCGACGGCATGTCCGGGGTCATCTGGGGGATGATCCGCTTCGTTGCGCCCGAGTGATAGCGAGGGGTGGCACTTGCGATGCTGAACGAAAAAGGCCGGGAGCGATCCCGGCCTTTCCCTTGTGTCTTCCGGCTTCGCCGGAGCGATTGGATCGACCGTGCCCCGCACGGTCGAGATCGCCCTGTCGGGCGATCCAGGTCCAATCGCCTACTTGGTTTTACGGCGCTTGGTGCCGAGGCCGATCTTCTTCGCCAAGGTGCGGCGCTGTTCGGCATAGTTCGGCGCGACCATCGGATAGTCGGCGGCCAGGTTCCACTTGGCGCGGTACTGTTCCGGCGTCATCTGATAATGCGTCATCAGGTGGCGCTTGAGCATCTTGAGCTTCTTGCCGTCCTCAAGGCAGACGATATAGTCAGGCTTGATCGAGGCGCGGATCGAAACCGCCGGTTCCTGCTTGGGTTCCGGCGCCGGCGCCTGCGGGGTGAGACGCGAGAGGCCGCGATAGATGTTCTGGATGACCAGTTCGATATCCGAAACCGCGACGTTGTTATTGCCGAGAAATTCGGCGGCAATATCTGCGGTCAACGTGACCAAAGTTTCCTGCATATCGTTGGTGTTGTCCATCGTGATTCCTTCGACCCTATACGTAAGACTTGCGATCCCCCAACGCCGCGGGGCTTTGATCCATTTTGGATAGAAGCGCAAGGACTAACCCCAAGCAAATGAGATTATTCACGCAATCTTGCGATGAAGCGTTAGCGCTGAATAAGTCCGGCCATCGACACCACGATAATAGTCGCGACGCTCGCCGATCTTGGAAAAGCCTGAACTGCTGTACAATTTGATCGCGTCGTTACCGGCGCGGACTTCCAGATGGATGCGCGAAATCTTGCGTGTGGCGCAATCTGCCATCACCGCGCGAAGCAATGCCGCGCCGACACCGCGACGGCGTGCTTCGGGCATGACCGCGAGCAACAGCAACTCGGCCTCGTCCAGCACGCCGCGGGTCAGCGCGAATCCGACGGCACGACCGTTGAGTTCGGCGATCGACAGCCACACGCCGGGGACCGCCAGTATTCCGATGACCTGATTGCGCGTCCAGGCCTCGCCCCAGCGCGGGTCGAACGCGTCCGCCATGATCCGGTCGACCCGATCGAGGTCGCGGACATCGCCGTCGCGCAGGTCGATCGCCGCGGTGTTCATGCGCCTGGCTTTCCTGGCGCCATCGGCTTGGCGTCGGGCGCACGGCCATAAATGGGCCGCGGCGGCAAGTCGATCAGGGCAGCAGGCAGCAGGATGACGTTCGCCGCATCGGGCAGGCGGTCGCGCCCGCCCTGTGCCAGGAAACGGATTCCGTTGCCGACCGCGGTCGCGTCGAGCCGCGCCATCGCTTCCGGCGGGGGAAGGGAGGCAAAATCGGCAGTGGCGACGAGCGGATCGCGGGTGAAAGGCTGCATGAAGACCTCGCCATGCCCGCCTTCCAGCACCACCGCAAGCCGGTCGAGTGCGGCATCGGCGGCAAAAGCGGCGGCGGCGACCAATGGCAACGAGGAGAAACCGCGGACCGGAATGCCCCAGCCTAAGCCGAGCCCGCGCGCGGCGGCGATGCCGACGCGGATGCCGGTAAAGCTGCCCGGACCGCAATCGACCAGGATGGCGTCGGCGCGACCGCCGTCGGGCAGGTTCGCTATCATCGGGATCAGCCGTTCGGCATGGCCGCGCCCGACGACCTCGTGCGCCGACGCGACCACCGTCGTCCCCTCGATCAGGGCGACCGAGCAGGCGGCGGTGGCGGTTTCGATGACGAGCGTGCGGGCCATGTCAGCCCGCTAGCGCAATTTTGCGGTCAGAGAACAGTGTTGAACTTCTCGAATGCCGGGCGCGGCAGGCGGCCGAAGATGCTCGCCGGATCGCCATGGCCGAGCGTCGAGAGGATGATCGAGCGATAATTGGGCTGGTCGGCGAAGAAAGCGGCGTCGACTGCGGCATTGTCGAATCCGGTCATCGGCCCGGTGTCGAACCCCAAAGCACGCGCGGCGATGATGAAATAGGCGGCCTGCAGCGTCGAGTTGAGGAAAGCGTGGCGCTCGCGCGATACCGGCTCGGCGAACCAGGGTCGCGCGTCGACGTGCGGGAAGAATTCCGGCAGATGCTCGTGGAATTCCGTGTCGTAGGCGATGATCACGCTGGCCGGCGCCTTGCGGATCTTGTCGGCATTGGTCGCGCTAGCGGCGGCGGCGAGCTTGTCCTTGGCTTCCTGGCTCAGCAGCCACACGAACCGCGCCGGCTGCTGGTTGGCCGAGGTCGGGCCCATCTTCACCAGCTCATAGATCGCTTCGATGTCGTCCTGGGTGACGGGAGCATCGGTATAGCCGTTATAAGTGCGCGCGGTGCGGAAGATCGTGTCGAGTGCGCTGTCCGTGAGCTTCTCGCCCATGGCCATTCTCCTGAATTGATACGTGAAAAACGTCGACTGGCGCGGATCAGACCGCGCGAACCTCGGTAACCTCGGGAACGTAATATTTGAGCAATTGCTCGATGCCGTTCTTGAGCGTCGCGGTCGATGACGGACAGCCCGAACACGCGCCCTGCATCCGCAGGAACACTTTGCCCTTGTCGAACCCCTGATAAATGATGTCGCCGCCGTCATTCGCCACCGCTGGGCGTACGCGCGTATCGATCAGTTCGCGAATCTGCGCGACGACCTCGGCGTCGGCGGGATCGTCGTTCAGGCCCGCATCGTCTCCAGGAACGCTGATACCAGCCGCGGACGCCGGCTTGAACAATGGCATGCCGGCCGAGAAATGGTCGAGCAGGATCGCCAGCACATCGGGCTTCAGCCCCGGCCAGTCGACTCCCGGGCCGGCCGTGACGGAAACGAAATCGCGGCCGAAGAACACGCCGGTGACATCGCCCAGGTTGAACAGCGCCTCGGCGAGCGGCGACGCGTCAGCCTCCTCTGGCGTCGCAAAGTCGCGCGTGCCGGCGTCCATGACAGTCCGTCCCGGCAGGAACTTGAGCGTCGCCGGATTGGGCGTGGCTTCGGTCTCGATCAGCATGGGGGTCATGTGGGCCTGAAGGCGGCCATGATCAAGCGCTCAAGCGGAAACGGATTGTTGCCGGCGGCGAAGCGCGGTTGCATCCCTATCCTTGTCGGCATGGCGATCAGCGCGGGTCCGGTTTGGGCAGAAAACCTTGTGCGAGACCATGATAGAGCCGCTCGCGACAGACCAAGGCGGCGGCGCCCTCGGCGATGACCGCGGCGGCGAGCAGCGGCAGCATCAAACCGCGGCTTCCGGTCGTTTCCGAGATGATGATCACCGCGGTCAGCGGGGCGCGGACCACGCCGGTGAAATAGGCGACCATGCCGAGCAGGATGATCGCCCCGGCCGGTTCGCTCGGAAACAACGCATGAAGCAGATTGCCGACGCCCGCGCCGGTCGCGAGGCTCGGCGAGAAGATGCCGCCGGGTAATCCCGCCGCCGTGGTCAGCAACGTGCTGACGAATTTCGCCGGCCCGAACCAGAGCGAGGTCGCCTGGCCGTGGATCATCGCGCTGGCGGGGGCATATCCCGTTCCCCAGGTCGTCCCGGTGGCAATGCCCAGCACCGCGACGATGACTCCGCAAACGAGGGCGAGCGCCAACGGCCGTCCGCCCGATATCCGTCGCGCGCCGCCGCGGGCGAACCACAAGGTCAGGCGCGAGAACAGGCCGCCGCTTGCGCCGCCAAGGATTCCGGCGACAGGGGCTACGATCAGCACTGTCCCGAGCGGTAACGTCTGTCCGACGATTCCGAAATAGACGTAATCGCCCGCCACGCCCTGGGCGATCATCCCGGCGACCAGGACCGCGGTCATCACGAGCAAGGTCATGCGCTGCTCATAGGCGGCGGCAAGCTCCTCTATCGCGAAGGCGACGCCGGCCAGCGGCGTGTTGAACGCCGCCGCGACGCCCGCCCCGGCACCCGCCACCAGCACCGATGCGGTGATCGGCACGCGCAACCATTTGTGCGTATAGGCCATGATCGTCGCGCCGAGCTGGACGGTCGGCCCCTCGCGTCCAACCGAGGCGCCGGCGGCAAGCGCGCCCGCCGTCAGCACCGTCTTCAGTAGCGCCGTCCGGCCAGAGGCGAGATCGGCCATGGCGGCCTCGGGATCGCGCTTAGCGGCGATGATCTGCGGGATACCCGATCCGCGTGCGGCGGGCGCCAGCCGGTTGGTGAGCCACACGATCAGGACATAGCTCGCCGGGGTCAACACCAGCGGCAGCCACCAATATCGCGCCGTCATGGCGTCGAACAGGCCGCTTGCCCGGTCGGCCGTGCGGGCGAAGGCGATTGCGGCCAAACCGACCAGGGTCGCACCGCCCACGATCGCAGCCCGCCGCCGCCAAACCGTCGCGGTCGGGCCGTGGCGGCGCAACAGGATTCGGGTGCGGCGTAGCGCATCGTTGCGCGGGGTCGAGAGCGGGGAGTCGGGCATCCGGGGCCCGCATAAGGCGGTGATGCCGGCTTTGCATCCCCGTTATCGCGCGACGGCCTTGCGCAGGATGGCGTCGATCGACCAGGCGCCGCTGCCGCGAAAGATCAGCGGCAGCTGGATCGCCGCCCAGCTGAGATGCGTCGGCCACGCGTCGGGGTAGACGAAGATTTCGATCGTCAGCGTCATCATGAACAAGGCGAACGCCGAAAAACGCGTGAACAAGCCGAGCACGAGCAGAATCGAAAAGACATGTTCGGACCAGGTCGCGGCCACCGCGGCGATATCGGGCGGGATCAGAGGCAGTGCATAATCGGTGCGGAACAGCTCGTAGGTGCCGTCGGTGATGTGGATGATGCCGTCGACCTTAGTGCGGCCGGACATGAAGAACACCGCCGCGATGCCGAAGCGCGCGACGAGCAGGAGCAAGGCGTCGGGCATCAGCGCCGAAGCGCGGCCGACGAAACGCTCGTAGAGCGCGATCAACATGGTCATGGGGATTCCTCCGGCGTCGCCGGCCGGGCGCAAGTCGTGCACCCGGCCGATCACAGGTCAGGCCTTGGGCGTCAGCGATCCATTGCCCTTGGGCGTCTTGATGGACGTGCAGGTGCCCGCCTTGACCAGCTTCCAGGCATTGCCCTGGTAATTCGCCTTGGAGGTACCGGCGCAACTGGTGCCGGCGCCGGCCTTGCAGTCGTTCTTGCCGGCCAGCGCGACGCCGAAGCATTTTTCCATCGCCGGCTTGGTTTGGGCCGAGGCGGACGGGGAGGGGGCGAGCGCGGTACCGGCGACAGCAATCGCAAGGGTGGCGGCCAAGGTGGCGTGGGTCGAGCGCATGGTAGTTCCTTCGATAGGGGTGCCTGGGGTGCGCGGCCCGGACAGGGGTGCCGGGCCGCGCGGTGACCGGGAAGGAGGCAGGTAAAGCCCAGTCACGTCGACCAGTTCGGCGGCGGCGAGGCGTCGGTTACAGAAAAGACCGGCGAAAAATTTCGTGCCGGCGTGTAACCTTTGGCCCGGCTATGCCGTACCTCCCGTCGAGGAGCGCAGATGCGGGCAGACGAGGACGAGTTGCGCGGATTGATGATCAGTGGGCTCGACGGCAATGCCGGCGACCATGCGGCATTGCTGCGCCTGCTCGTGCCTATCTTGCGCGGCTATTACCGGCGGCGCGCCAGCGGAGGCGATGACGAAATCGAAGATCTGGTGCAGGAAACGCTGATCGCGGTGCATACGCGCCGCGTCACTTATGACCGCAACCGCGCCTTTACCGGCTGGCTGTTCGCGATCGCGCGCTACAAAATGATCGACAACTTCCGCCGCGGACGGCGACTCCAGCCGATCGACGGGTTGGAGGACGAATTGGTCGCCGACGGATTCGAGGAGTCGTCGAGCGCACGGATCGATGTCGACGACCTGCTCGGCACATTGCCAGACAAGCAGGCACGGATGATCCGTGCGACGCGGATCGAGGGGCTGAGCATCGCCGAGGCGGCTGCCGCCGGCGGGCTCGGCGAATCCGACGTCAAGATATCGGTGCATCGCGGCATAAAGGCGTTGATCACGCGCATCCAGGGAGGCGGCCGATGAACACCGACGACCTGATCGCGCAATTGTCGAGCGACGTGCCGCCGGTGCGCCGCCACGTCGTGGGTCGGCGGATCGCCGTCGGCCTCCTAGCTGGAGCTTTGGTGTCGGGCGCCTTTGTCGTGATGGCGATGGGCGTACGGCCCGATATCGGCAAGGCGATGCACGGCTTCGCGTTCTGGATGAAGTGGAGCTACACGATCTCGCTGGCCATCGCCGCGTTGACCATGACGGCGCAGCTCGCGCGCCCCGACAGTGGCCGATTGCGCTGGTTGTGGCTGATGGCGATACCCGTGCTGTTGCTGGCTGGGCTGGGCGTGTTCGAACTTGTGCGCACGCCGCCGGCGCAATGGCTGGCGATGTGGCTGGGGCAAAGCTGGATGACCTGCCCGTGGCGCGTGCTGGCGCTGGCGATGCCGATCTTCATCGGGTTGCTCTGGTCATTTCGGCGGCTCGCGCCGACGCGGCTGCGCGCGGCGGGGGCAGCGGCGGGCTTGGCCGCGGGCGCGTTCGCGGCGACGGTCTATTGCATCCATTGCCCGGAAGTATCGGCGATCTTCGTGCTGACCTGGTATTCACTCGGTATCCTGCTGGCGGCGTTGGTCGGCGCGCTGCTGGGACCGCGGCTGCTGCGCTGGTAATTTTGCGAGCCATGTAACCGCCGACGACGACGCCGCGAATTGGGGATGCCAATCAGGCACCATCCTTTCGGGAGACCCCAATGACCATCCTTCGTACCGGCGTCAGCATCGCCGCCGCCGCAGCTGTTGTCGCGATCACTGCCGTTGCGCCGACCGTCGCGGCCGCCAAGGGCAGCGCCAAAGTCCATTGCTACGGCGTCAACACTTGCAAGGGCACCTCCGACTGCAAGACCGCCAAGAACGATTGCAAGGGTCAGAATGATTGCAAGGGCCAAGGCTTCAAGGAACTGAGCGCCAAGGCCTGCAAGACGGCGGGCGGCAGCCTGACCGCGCCGAACTGACGGTGTCGCGGCCCGGCCGTGGCGTCACGGTCGGGCCGCTCGCTTAGACTGGAGTAGAGACAATGGTCGCTCCGTTTGCGGGCTACGGCCTCGGGCTGCGCAAGCCGCATTATGCCGAGTTCCTCGAGCACCGCATCGCGGTCGATTTTGTCGAGGTGATCTCTGAGAATTTCATGGTCGACGGCGGCCGCCCGCGCATGCTGCTGCGCGATGTGCGGTCACGTTATCCGGTCGCGCTGCACGGCGTGTCGATGTCGATCGGATCGGCCGACGAGCTCGACGGCGCCTATCTGGCGCGGCTGCGGGCGCTGATCGACGAGATCGAGCCCTTGTTCGTTTCCGACCATCTGAGCTGGACGCGGATAGAGGGGTTCAGTTCGCACGATCTGCTGCCGCTGCCCTATACGGGTGAAGCGCTCGACCTGGTCTGCGCCAATATCGACCGCGCGCAGGATGCGCTGGGCCAGGCGATGCTGATCGAGAATCCGTCGACCTATATCAACCTGACGCCCGCCGAGATGAGCGAATGGCAATTCCTCGACGCGATGTGCGCGCGGACCGGATGTGGCTTGCTGCTCGACGTCAACAACGTCTTCGTCAGCGCGACCAATCACGGGTTCGATGCGATCGCCTATCTGGATGGCGTACCGCATGATCGCGTCCGGCAGGTTCATCTTGCCGGACATAGCCAGGGCAAGGAGTTGCTGATCGATACCCATGATCAACCGGTCCCGGCGTCGGTCTGGGACCTTTACGCGCATGTCATGCCGCTATTGGGGCCGGTCGCGACGATGATCGAGCGCGACGACGATATTCCTCCACTGTCCGATCTGCTCGCCGAATTGTCGGTGGCGCGCCGGATCGGCGGCCGAACGATGCGGCGGGCGGCATGACGCTGATCGAGTTGCAACGCGATATGCGAGCGTGGCTGGTGCGCGACGATGCAGCCGCGGGCAGGCGGTTTGGTGCGGATGCCGGGCCGGGTCTGCGCGTTTATCAGAACAATTATCGCGCCCAGCTCGTTGCCTGTCTCGAGGACAGTTTCGCCCGTACGCGCGACTGGATCGGGGAGGAGGCATTCCATCACGCAATTGTCGCACATGTCGAGCGGGTGCCGCCGAGCAGCTGGACGCTCGATGCCTATCCGCGCGATTTTCCGGCGACGCTGGCGTTGCTTTATCCCGACGATCCCGACGTGGCCGAGCTGGGCTGGATCGAGTGCGCGTTGGGTGAGGCTTTTGTCGGTCCGAACGCTCCCGCGGTGGCTGCCGATGGGCTAGGTGCGATCGACTGGGATCGCGCCGTATTGCACTTCACGCCGACGCTCGATCTCGGACCATTGTCGACCAATGTCGCGGTGATCTGGACCGCATTGGCCGTTGCCGAGATGCCGCCCGCGGTCGAGCTGTTGCCGGAGCCTGGTGCGATCCTGGTCTGGCGGCAGGATCTAGTGTCGAGGTTCCGTGCTATCGACCAGATCGAGCAGCAAGCGCTGCTGGCGGCGCGGGCGGGTCTCTCCTTCGCCAATCTGTGCGAGGCGATGGTCGCGGCGCACGGGCAGGAGGACGGCATCGCCCGTGCCGGCCAGTTGCTCGGCCAATGGCTGGCCGACGGATTGATCACGGATGTGGAAGAAAGGCCGCTATCGAGATGAAAACGCTTTGGATCGCGCTGTTCGCCCTGGTTGGCGCCTGCACCGCTCAATCGAATGCCGCCACCGATGCCTCCAACCCGACAGTGGTCGAGCTCTATCAGAGCCAGGGCTGCTCCTCCTGTCCCCCGGCCGACGCCGTGCTAAATGCTTTGGCCGACCGCCCCGACGTCCTCGCGCTGAGTTTCGCGGTGACATACTGGGATCAACTCGGTTGGAAAGACACGTTTGCCAGCCCCGCTTTCACCCAACGCCAATGGGATTACGCCCATGCCGAGGGCAGGACGTACGTTGCTACGCCGCAAATGGTGGTCAATGGGCGCGGCGTGGTGACGGGCAATGATCGCGCGCAGGTCGACGAAGCGATCCGCCGCTTCGCCCAGCCGGTCGCGGGCACGGCGATCGCGCGTGACGGTACCGGTGTCGCGATCGGTGCCGGAAAGGGGAGCGCCACCGTCTGGCTGGTCCGCTACGACCCGCGGACGATCGCGGTACCGATCCGCGCGGGCGAAAATGGCGGCCGCACGATCGCGCACCGCGACATCGTCCGCCAGCTGGTCCGACTTGGGCAATGGACCGGCGCGCCGCTCCGGCTTGCCGTGCCTGGAGGACCGGTAGGCCTGTCGAGCGCGATCCTGCTCCAGCAAGGTGCCGGCGGTACGATCATCGCCGCGCACCGGCTGTGACTGCCGTCACCGTCACGCCTTCGGAAGGGCGTAAGCGACGACGCTGTCGCCCGCCGGCGTCTCCATGAAATGATGCCCGCCGGCAAAGATCGCCAGATATTCGCGGCCATCCTGCTGATAGATCATCGGCGTTGCCTGTCCGCCCGCCGGGAGCGGCGCGGACCAGATTGTCTTGCCGGTCCTGAGGTCGATCGCGCGGATCAGATCGTCGGTCGCCGCAGCGATGAAGATCAGGCCGCTCGCTGTCGTCACCGCGCCGCCGTTATTGGGCGTGCCGATCGTCAGCGGTAGCATCGTCGGCAGGTTGAACGGCCCGTTGCGCCGCGCGGTGCCGAGCGGACGGTCCCACAAGGTCTTGCCCGAGGCGATGTCGATCGCGCGGATGCCGCCATAAGGCGGGCGCTTGCACATCAATTTGGTGAACTCCTCCCGCCAGCCGGCATTGACGTCGATCGCATAGGGCACGCCCCATTGCGGGTCGACCGAATGCGACTTGCTCGAAATCTGCTTCGAAGCGAACCGCGGTTTGATGCCCTGACGGTCGGCCTCGGCGCGCGGCAGCAGCCGGACCAAATTGGGCGTATCGTTGTAATTGGCGATCAGGATGCCGCGAACCGGGTCGATCGACACGCCACCCCAATCGCTGCCGCCATTATAGCCGGGATATTCGACGCTGTTGCGGCCGACATTGGGTGGCGTGAACTCGCCACGATAATCGGCGCGGCGAAACTGGATTCGGCACAGCATCTGGTCGATCGGCGACATGCCCCACATGTCCGACTCGACCAACGGCGGCTGGCGCAGCGTCTGCCACAACGACACGATCTGGCGTGCCGCGCGCTCGCTCGGCTCCACGCCTCCCTGCGGCGCGGCGATCGAGCCGATCGGGGTCAGCGCGCGCCCGGTTGCGCGATCGAGGATGTAGAGATCGCCCTGTTTGGACGGCACGACCAGCGCCGCGGTGCCCTTGTAATCGATCAGCGACGGCGGGCTGCCGAAGTCGTAGTCCCAAACGTCCTTCTTGACCGCCTGGAAGCTCCAGCGCGGCTTGCCTGTGGTGACGTCGATCGCGACGATCGAGCTCGAATTGGCGTTTTCCTGCGGCGTGCGGCCGGCCGAGATATAATCGTCCGCGACATTGCCGAGGGGTACGTAGACCAAGCCGAGCTTTTCGTCGCCGGCGCTGCCGGTCCACATATTGGGCGTGCCGCGTGCCCAGGTCTGGCCCGCTGGCGGATAGCCGCTCCAGTCGGGATGGACCATGTCCCAGGCCCAGGCGAGCTTGCCGGTCTTGGCGTCGAAGCCCTGGATCACCCCCGATGGCGCGCCACGATACTGGCCGTCGAGGATCTGGTGCCCGACCACGACGATGCCGCGGACGATGCTCGGCGCCGAGTTGATCGAGGCGAGGCCGGGATAGACCTGGCCCATGCCGATCTTGGTGTCCTGCTGACCCCTGCCGTTGAATTCCGCGCACGGCGCGCCGGTCGCGGCATCGAGCGCGATCAGGCGGGAATCGAGCGTGCCCTCGATGATCCGTGCGGCGCAAGGCGATCCACTCGCTTCTCCGGGGACCTGATAATAAGCGACGCCGCGGCAGGCAGTGGTATAGGGAATCCAGGCGTCAGGTACCTTCGGGTCATAGCGCCAGGCGAGCTTGCCCGTGCCCGCGTCGAGCGCCACGACGACATTCTTGGCGGTGCAGGTATAGAGCAAATTGCCGACCTTGAGCGGCGTATTCTCCGTCCCGTAGAGCTTCTGGAAGGCGGCAGTGGTCGGGGTGCCGCCAGTATGCGTCTCCCACGCCTTTTGCAGCTTGGCGACATTGTCGGGCGCGATCTGGGTCAGCGGCGAATAGCGCCAATTGGCATAGGTCCCGCCATAGGCCGGCCAGTCGCCGCCGGTGGCGAGCCCGGACGGATCGGTCATGCCCGGCGACATTTGCGCCGGCAGGGCGAGTGCGGGGGATCCGCCGCCGGCCAATAGGCCGAAAATCGCAATCATCGCGATCAATGCGGCACCGATCCCGCCGGCCGCCCATTTCCAGCGGTTGCGGTCGGCGGTCAGCGTCGGCATGACCAGAGCGACGGCGATCAGGAGCACGAACGGTGCGATCAGCCAGGGCACCATCGCCCAGGCGTTGCCGCGCGCCTCGCCTAGTCCCCAGATCGCGCTGAGGACGAACAGGGCAACGTAGATCCACCCGCCAAGTAAGCGGCCACGGAACAGGAACCAGGCGGAGGCTAGCATCGCTACGCCGGCGATGAGGTAATAAAGCGAGCCACCGAGGAGGGTGAGGTAGGCGCCGCCTATGGTCAGCACGAGACCGATCAGGCCGATCAGCACAGCAAGAATGATGGCTGGCCAGCTGCGTCCCATGGTCTTCTCCGTCGGCTCGGGAAGCGGGCGAGCGGGCACGCTTCGTTGCGCCGTTAACGAAACAGGGGTGGGGGCCGTTCCGGCGCGAGCGATTGAGTGCCGATATTCGAGAGTCTCGGCGCGGAGTAAATCCGCGCCGTCGGTCGGCACCTGCGGGCGCCGCCGGCCGAGCTAGATATCCAGTTGCTTCACCGCATGGTTCCAGGCCATCACGTTATCGCGCGCTTCCTGGACGAACGCCGAGCGGCGGACGATGTTGAGGAAGGTGTCGGCGATCCACTTGCCCGGGTTGCGCAGCGGACGCTTGACCTGGATGAGCAGGACGACGCGGATATTGTCGGTGTCGTTCCACACCTCGTGGTCATAAGTGTCGTCGAACACCAAGGTCTCGCCTTCGGCCCAGCGCACGATGCGGTCGTCGACGCGCATCCGGACATCGCCGTCCCTGGGGACGATCAGGCCTAGATGGCAGGTGATCAGCCCCTTGGTCACGCCGCGATGCGCCGGGATGTGAGTGCCCGGCGCTAGGATCGAAAAGAACGCGCTGTTGAGATTGGGGATCTTCGCAACGGTCGCGGTGGTCGTCGGACAGCGCTCGATATTCTCGTCGATACGATAGCCGTACCCCCACAAGAAGAAGCTGCGCCACTTGTTGACCGGCGCGATCGCGCGGTGATCGGGAGAGATACTCGACAACGAGGGCGACTTGTTGCCCATCGCGGCGGCGATTGCCTCGTCGCGGATCGCTTGCCAATTGTCGCGCAGATGCTGGGTCCAGGGGAAGTCGCGGACATCGAGCACCGGGTCGTTCGGCACCAGTGACGAGGACGCGATCATCCGGTCGAAGAATCCGCGCAAATGCTTGCCATAGCGGATGATGAACGGCCGCTTCTCGGCGTTGCCGCCGATCGGCGGGCTATCCGATTGGGGCGTGCCCGATATCACGGTCATATTGGGCACGCTGCCTTCGGCGACGTTGCCCGATTTCTGCCGCAATACTGGCGGCTCCAGCTGTTGATCGACGCTCACAAAGCCTCTTCATCGTCCAACGGGACCGGCACCAGAAGTCGCACGAGGGCCGATCGAGCCAAAAAATGTCGAATACGCTACACCGATGCGGCAGCGCACAATTGCCGCTAGCCCCGATCTGGGTCGAAAAAGTGGCGACACAAGGGGCAGGATATGACCTTTTAGTATCGACGTGACGGCGGTTGCCGGTCGCCGGGGGACGCCCTACACAGGCGACATGGCCACTACGTTCCGCGTTTCGCGTCTCGCCGTCCTCGTCACCATTGCCCTCGGGATGTCGCTTCCGGCGATCGCCCAGCACACAGTCCCGACGGCGCCGGCGCCACTCGCCGTCCGTCCCGAGGTGGATCGCTCACCCTGGCTGTTCAAGGGCAGCGACATTACCCCCGACGCTGAGTGGCATTTCGGGACCTTGCCCAACGGCCTGCGCTATGCGGTGCGCAAGAACGGGGTTCCGCCGGGCCAGGTGTCGATCCGCGTGCGCATCGATGCCGGCTCGCTGTACGAGAACGACAGCGAACAGGGCTATGCCCATTTCATGGAACATCTGGTGTTCCGCGGCAGCCAATATGTCGCCGACAATGAGGCAAAACGCACCTGGCAGCGGCTGGGCGCGACCTTCGGCAGCGACACCAATGCGCAGACCACGTTCACTCAGACGGTGTTCAAGCTCGATCTGCCGTCCGCCACGCCGGCCTCGGTCGACGAAAGCCTGAAGATCCTGTCGGGGATGATGGAAGCGCCGAGCTTCGACGACAAGGTGGTCAATTCGGAGCGGCCGGTGGTGATGGCCGAGCAGCGCGAGGCGCCGGGGCCGCAGGTTCGCTTCGGCGATGCCCAGCGCGCGACGATCTTCGCGGGCCAGCCGTTCGCGACGCGCTCACCGATCGGCACCACCAAGACGCTGGAAGCGGCCACCGCCGCCAGCCTGCGCGCGTTCCACGACAAATGGTACCGGCCCGAACGCGCGGTCGTGATCATCTCGGGCGATATCGATCCGCTAGTGTTTGAGACTTTGGTCGACAAGAATTTCTCGAGTTGGAAGGGCAAGGGCGCCAATCCGGCCGATCCCGATTTCGGTACGCCCGCGACCAAGCAGCCGACCACCGGCACGCTGGTCGAGCCCGGCCTGCCGACCCTGGTATCGATGGCGGTGCTTCGCCCCTGGCATTTCAACAACGACCTGATCCTGTTCAACCAGAAGCGCCTGGTCGACCTGATCGCGGTGCAGATCATCAACCGCCGGTTGGAATCGCGCGCGCGCGCCGGGGGCAGCTTCCTCCAGGCGCAAGTCAGCCTTGACGACGTGTCGCGCTCGGTCAACGGCACGTTCGTCAACATCGTGCCGGTCGGCAACAATTGGGAACAGGCGCTGAAAGACGTGCGCGCGGTGATCGCTGACGCCCAGGCCAACCCGCCGAGCCAGGCCGAACTCACTCGCGAACTTGCCGAATATGATGCCGCGATGAAGAACGGCGTCGACACCTCACGGGTCGAGGCGGGATCGGCGCAGGCCGACAATATGGTCCAGGCGCTCGACATCCGCGAGACGGTCGCGGCGCCCGACGTGTCGTACAAGATCCTGACCGACGCGCGCGCCAAGGGCATGTTCACGCCCGCATCAATCCTGGCGTCGACCAAGCGCGTCTTTCAGGGCGATGCGACGCGCGCCTTCATCACCACTCCGGCCGCCGATCCGGCGGCGGCAACCAAGCTCGCTGCCGCGCTCGACGCCGACGTGTCGAAGCTGGCTCCCAAGCGCACCGCGCTGGCGGCGATCGACTTCTCCAAGCTGCCGCCGCTAGGCGCGCCGGGTAAGGTCGTCAGTACCGAGGCCATCCCCGACCTCGAAATGCAGAAGATCGTGTTCGCTAATGGAGTGCGCCTGCTGCTGTTCGTCAATTCGAGCGAGACCAACCGCGTCTATGTCCGCGTGCGTTGGGGCGGGGGATATAATGCCATCCCGTCCGACCGCCGCACCCCGGCCTGGGCAGGCGATCTGGCGCTGGTGCCGAGCGGGATCGGCAAATTGGGCCAGGAACAGCTCGACCAACTCGCGACCGGCCGGCGGCTGGGCTTCGATTTCGGGATCGACGACGATGCTTTCACGCTCGCCGGTGTCACCTCGCCGCAGGATTATAAGGACCAGCTACGGCTGTTCGCCGACAAATTGAGCACGCCCGGCTGGGATCCTGCGCCGCTGGCGCGCGCCAAGGCAGTGATGCTGGCGGGCTATCCGGGACTCGATTCCTCGCCCGACGGCGTGCTCAGCCGCGACCTCGAATGGTTCCTGCACGACAAGGATCCGCGCTGGGGGATTCCGCCCGCGGCAACCGTGTCGGCGCTGACCGCGGCGCAGTTCCGCACTTTCTGGCAGCCGATCCTGGCCTCGGGACCGATCGAGGTGGAAGTGTTCGGTGACGTCAAGGGTGACGAGGCGATCGCTGCCGTTGCGGCGACCTTCGGCGCGCTGAAGCCGCGCGCGGCGCCCGCCGCCGCCGCACCGCCGATCAAATTCCCCCAGCATAATGCGACGCCGGTGGTGCGCACGCATTCGGGCCAGGAAAACCAAGCGGTCGCGTTGATCGCCTGGCCGACCGGCGGTGGCGTCGAGGGCATTCCCGAAAGTCGCAAGCTCGACGTGCTGGCGCAGGTGTTCAGTGATCGGCTGTACGACCGGCTGCGC
>NZ_BCYU01000082.1 GCF_001598355.1 Sphingomonas asaccharolytica NBRC 15499 | reverse complement strand
AGTGCCGCAAGCTAATCGCCCGTGGATAGTCCCCACCCCAACCCCTCCCCTGAAGGGGAGGGGCTAGTTGTTCCTATTGCGCTTCCCTCGATTGCTTTGGCTGTCCACCTGAAGGCGTTGCCGCTGGCGTGCACACGCCCTACAGCGCCCTCTATGTCCTTACCCACCGTCGCCATTATCGGCCGTCCCAATGTCGGCAAGTCGACGCTGTTCAACCGGCTCGTCGGCAAGAAACTTGCCTTGGTCGATGACCAGCCCGGCGTCACGCGCGATCGGCGCGAAGGCGACGGAAACCTGCTCGGCCTCGAGTTCCGCGTGATCGACACCGCCGGCTACGAGGATCTCGAAGCCGCGACCTTGCCGGGCCGGATGCGGCAACAGACCGAGGCGGCGGTGGCACAGGCCGACGTCGCGCTGTTCCTGATCGATGCCCGCGCCGGGATCGTGCCGCTCGACGAGGAAATCGCGCGCTGGCTGCGCGGCTCGACCACGCCGGTCATCCTGGTCGCCAACAAGGCGGAAGGGCGCGCGGCGGAGGCCGGTATCATCGAATCGCTCTCGCTCGGTTTCGGCGATCCGGTCCAGGTCTCGGCCGAGCATGGCGAAGGCATGGCCGATCTGTTCGAGGCACTCGTCCCGTTCGTTCCCGAGCCGGAAGAGTTCGAGGAAGAGGAGGACGAAAGTCCCGACGCGCCGCTCAAGCTCGCCATCGTCGGCCGTCCCAATGCCGGCAAGTCGACCTTGATCAATCGCATGCTGGGCGAGGACCGCCTGATCACTGGGCCGGAAGCCGGGATCACCCGCGATTCGATCGCGATCGACTGGACCTGGCACGATCCGAAGAGCGGCCCGCGCGCGGTACGGTTGATCGACACGGCCGGCATGCGCAAGCGCGCCAAAGTGCAGGACAAGCTGGAGAAATTGTCGGTCGCCGATGCCTTGCGCGCGGTCGATTTCGCCGAAGTCGTCGTGCTGCTGCTGGACGCGACCCTGGGCCTGGAGGCGCAGGACCTCAAGATCGCCGACCGCGTGCTGCAGGAAGGGCGCGCCTTGGTCATCGCGCTCAACAAGTGGGACATCGCCGAAAATGCCTCGTCACTGTTCAATGGCGTCAAGAAGGCGCTCGAAGACGGGCTCAGCCAGGTGAAGGGCGTGATCGTCATCACCGTGTCGGGCGCAACCGGCAAGGGCATCGACCAGCTGCTGGGCGCGGCCTTCGAAACGCGCGAGGCCTGGTCGAAGCGCGTCTCCACCGGCGAGCTCAATCGCTGGTTCGAACGGGCGATCGACGCCAACCCTCCGCCGGCGCCTGGCGGCAAGCGGATCAAGATGCGGTATGTCACCCAGATCAAGACGCGCCCCCCCAGCTTCGTCATTTTCGGCACGCGCGTCGATCAACTTCCCGCGAGTTACGAGCGCTATCTGGTCAATTCGATGCGGCGCGATCTTGGCTTCGGCGCAGTCCCCGTTCGGTTGACCTTGCGCGCGCCGAAGAATCCATTTGATCGAGAATGAACATAATTTGTGAAAGCTGCACGGCTCCAAGGCTTTAGAGGCTGACTACTGCCAACTCCGTCAACCGGTCGTTTACCTGCGCCAGCTACAGCGGACGCATCGGGACAACGGGGGCGTGCCGATACGGGTGGAGGACGTGGTGACGATCGACAGCGGGCAAATAGTGGACTGGAGCGCGTTTCAGGCGGCCCGTAGTGAGCTCGGCGCCGGATTCGTCCGCATTCTCGGCTATTTCAAGGAAGATGGCGTCAAGTCGGTCGCCGCGATCGAGGAAGCGATGCGGGCGGGCAATGCCGCCGCGATCGTGCTGCCGGCGCACACGCTGAAGGGCGAGTCGCGTCAGTTCGGCGCGGAGCAGCTCGCCGCCATTGCCGAAGCGATCGAAGTCATCGGGCGCCAGTGCGTGGAAACGCGCGACGCGCCTGACCAGGCGCTCGAACATGTCGTCAAGCTGCGCCCGACCTTCGAAGCGACGCTGGCGATGCTCGAACGCGAGGCCAACCCGCTGGTCGAACGCCGCCCCACCGCCTTCGGCCGCCGCGCGGTCTGACCGTTAGTCAGCTTTCGCTTTCTTCCGCTGATTTCGCATTGAGCTGGATGTAATTCTCCAATCCCATTCGCTCGATCATGTCGAACTGGCGTTCGAGCGTGTCGACATGTTCTTCCTCGCTATCGAGGATGCGGCGGAACAGGTCGCGGCTGACATAGTCGCGTACCTTCTCGCAATGTTCGATCGCATCGCGCAGCAGCGGCAGCGCTTCCATCTCCAGCTCGAGGTCCGACTTCAGCACTTCTTCGACCGTCTCGCCGATGCGTAGCCGCCCGAGCAATTGGAAGTTGGGCAGGCCGTCGAGGAACAGGATGCGCTCCGACAGCCAGTCGGCATGCTTCATCTCGTCGATCGATTCGTGGCGCTCGAACTCGGCCAGCTTCTGCACGCCCCAATGGTCGAGCAGGCGGTAATGCAGCCAATATTGGTTGATCGCGGTCAGTTCGTTCTTGAGCGCGGTATTGAGGAAGTCGATGACCTGCGGATCGCCCTTCATGGTGATGCCCTTCGTTGTTCTTCGAGAACGATCATAGCTCGCCCCGACACCGTAAGACAGTCAGAAAAACGGCGGATTTCCGCGATTTTCAGCAGCTGCGAACGCGAAGGACTCGCATCTAATATCGGCGGGGTCGAGACGGAGCGGGTTTTGCCGCGTGGGTAGGAGCGAGGAGGGAGCGATGCATTATGCATCGTGACCGACGAGCGACGCCCTCCACGCGACAAAATCCGCCCGCCGCTTCGCGGTTGCGTTGCGGAGCCCGCCGGACGTCGTCGTTTGCTTGCGCGTAGCTCAAGCTACGCGACTGCGCTGCGCTCCTCGCCGGCGGGCTCCGCAACGCAATCTCGATCCCCGCCGATATTAGATGCGAGTCCTAAGCAGCAGCGCGTTCGTCATCGATAATGGAACGCGCGAACGGCACGCACTGGCCGCATTTGGGCTGGCGGCCGAGCGAGCGATAGGCCTGGCACGCGGTCATCGATCCGTTGCGCGCGGCTTCGCGCACTTCGCGTTCGCGGATCGCATTGCAGACGCATACCATCATGAGACCGATTATCCCTCGCGCTCGTTGAGATCGAGTTAGCGATAGTGAGATCGATTCGCAATACTATTGCGACACGTTTGCAACTTGTCGCATGCGCCGGAACTCTTGCCAGTGTCCACGCGCGGCGCTGCGCCACAGCCATTCGAACGGACCATAAGCGAATCGGTCGAGCCATGGCTTCGACCAGGCGAGCATCAGCAGCCACATGCCGGCGACGACGATCAGGCACTGCCAGCGCTGCAGATAGCCGTACCAGCCCAGGCCATAGCCATTGAAGATCAACGTGCAGACGATCGAGGTGCCGAGATAATTGGAAAACGCCGTCCTTCCCGTCGCGGCGAAACGGTCCGCCAGCCAGGGCAGGCGCCCCGATTGCACGAACAGGATGACCAGGGCGGCATAGCCCAGGCTGAGCCAGGGCCGCAGCAAGCTCAGCTGGATCGCCTCGGTCGCAATCATCGTCAGCGGCGCCCAATGCGTCGCATCGAGCCAGCTGACCAGTGGGATGTAGCCCGCCCATGCCACCGGCACGGCGGCGGCGATCAGCCAATAAGCGCGCCGCGACCAGGCGCCGGAAAAGAATCCCCAGCGGAACAGCGCCATCCCGATCAGCATCAGCGCCAGCGTGTCGATGAACGCGATGCGGTTGATGATCGTCTGGAAGAAGATCGCGGTCGGCACGCGCACCTTGAGCGCGTCGCCATAGGATCCGCGATAGCCCGCCAGTTCGCGCGCGATCCCGTCGCGCTGCGGATCGGATTGCTGGCGGAACGCCCGCCAATCAGCCGCCAGGTTGGGTTCGGGATTTGGCTGGATCGAGGCCACGCGCGCGCGCTCGAGATGCTGATAGGCGACCAATCCGTCCGTCAGCTTGAACGCCAGCAGCAGCATGCCGATCGTCACCAGCATTCGCGGCCGCACGCGCCAGCCGATGAACGCGATCATGCCGGTCAGCGCGTAGAGCACCAGGATGTCGCCCGCCCAGATCAGATACGCGTGAACCATGCCGAACACTAACAAGGTCGCCATCCGGGCATAATGGACCTTGGCCGGCTGCTGGCCGCTGAGCAGTGCGCGGTCGGCGATCAGCAGGGTCGAGGCGCCGAACATCATCGTGAACAGTCCGCGAAACTTGCCGTCGCCGATCGCATAGGCGATCGCCCATTCCCACCAATTGGCGCCGGTCGATCCGCCGTAGAATGTGGGGTCGATCTCGGCATAGCCGGGCATCGCGAAGTCGATGATGTTGAGCAGCAAGATGCCCATCACCGCGACCCCGCGCACCGCGTCGAGCGTGCGCAGCCGCTGCGGCGCGGCCGCGCCCTCGCTCGCCGGCGGGTCGATCACCGCCGCGCGAACCAGGCGATCGGGATGCCGACCAATACGATATGGCTGAAGAATTGCTCGGCCAGTCCAAGCGGGGTGAACGGATGCCAGCCAAAGCGCAGCGGCAACACGATCAGGCTCATGAACGCCCAAAGGCCGATGCCATAAACCACACCCGCGATCAGCCACCGCGACTTGAGGATCGGCAGGCGGTTGGCGGCGATGACGAAGAACGCCACCATCACCGTCATAATCGCGAAATGCAGCAGCAGCCCGACCAGCGCCACGCCGATCCCGCCCTTGACGGCGCCGTCGCCCAGGATGGCGCTGGCCAACCCCTTGAGCATGTTGATCGGCGCGCGCCCGGCAATCAGCGTGTAGACACACGCCGACAGGATATCGAGCGTGCCCGCGACCAACGTCGCCATCACGATCTTGCGGCCGGTTCCCCCCATCATTCTTCTCCCTCTATCCCCGCACGTCATGGTGCATCATCAGCATCAATTCCGACGAGGCGGCGGCAGAGCGGCTTGCCGCATCGCTCAGCGCGAGCGGGCAAGGAGCGGGGCCGCGCGACCCGTCGCACGGAGGCTATCACCATCTTGCTGTGCTACAACAGCCAAGCGCGATGCGTGGGCGCCCGATCAGGCGCCCAAATCAAGCAATCGTGTCGCCCATCAGAGCAGGGAAAAAGCCTTCATGCGCGGCGCGCAGGTCGGCGATGCTGACGCACCAGTCGCCTTCGTCGAGTTCGAAGATCAGCCGGTCCTTGATCGTCCGTCCGATCGGATCGGCCGGAACGTCGGCGGCGGCGGCATCGGCCAGGAATTCGGCCAAGGCCTGGTCGGGCACGGTGACCAGATAGAGACCCTGATCCTCGCCGAAGAACGATCCCGCCACGCCGAACGGCTGCGCCTCGTTGATCATCGCGCCGATCCCGCTCGCCAGCGCCATTTCGGCCAGCGCCACCGCCATGCCGCCGTCGGAGACGTCATGGCACGCGCTGATCAGCCCGCGTTCGATCGCCGAGCGGATGAAGTCGCCGGTGCGGCGTTCGGCCTTGAGGTCGACCGGGGGCGGGGGACCATCCTCGCGGTCATGGACCTCGCGCAGCCAGATCGACTGGCCGAGATGCCCACCGCGCTCGCCGACCGCCAGGATCGCGTCGCCGGTGTTCTTGAACGCGATCGTCGCGCTCTTGGTGTAATCCTGGAGCAGGCCGACGCCGCCGATCGCCGGGGTGGGGAGGATCGCCGACCCGCTGCCGTCGTCATTCTTGGTTTCGTTATAGAGCGACACGTTGCCGCTCACGATCGGGAAGTCGAGCGCAGTGCAGGCTTCGGCCATGCCTTCGATCGCGCCGACGAACTGGCCCATGATCTCGGGCCGCTGCGGGTTGCCGAAATTCATGCAGTCGGTGGTTGCCAGCGGCTTCGCACCGACTGCGCAGATATTGCGATAAGCCTCGGCAATCGCCTGCTTTCCGCCCTCGAACGGATCGGCCAAACAGTAACGCGGCGTGCAGTCGGTGGTGATCGCCAGACCCTTATTGGTGCCATGGACGCGCACCACCGCGGCGTCGCCACCGGGGCGCTGGATCGTGTCCGCGCCGACCATGTGGTCATATTGCTCCCAGATCCAGCGGCGGCTGGCGATGTCGGGCGACGCCATCAGCTTGAGCAGGTCGCCGGTCAGGTCGCCGCATTCGGGCTCGTCGGCCAGATCCGCCGGCGGCGCGGTACGCACATAGGGGCGGTCATAGGCCGGCGCGTCGTCGGCGAGCGGTCCGAGCGGGATATCGCACACGGTTTCGCCGTTGAATGTCAACACCATGCGGCCGGTATCTGTCACCGTTCCGATGATCGCGAAATCGAGCTGCCACTTGCGAAAGATCGCTTCCGCCTCGGGCTCGCGGCCGGGCTTGAGCACCATGAGCATCCGCTCCTGGCTCTCCGACAGCATCATCTCATACGGCGTCATGCCAGTCTCGCGGCACGGCACCGCATTCATGTCGAGTTCGATCCCGACGCCGCCCTTCGACGCCATCTCGACCGAGGACGAGGTCAGGCCGGCCGCGCCCATATCCTGGATCGCAACGATCGCATCGGACGCCATCAGCTCGAGGCACGCTTCGATCAGCAATTTCTCGGTGAAGGGGTCGCCGACCTGCACGGTCGGGCGCTTCTCCTCCGAATCCTCGGAGAAATCGGCCGACGCCATGGTGGCGCCGTGAATGCCGTCGCGCCCGGTCTTGGACCCGACATAGACGATCGAATTGCCGATCCCCGAGGCTGCCGAATAAAAGATCTTGGCGGTCTCGGCGACGCCCACGGTCATCGCATTGACCAGGATGTTGCCGTCATAAGCGGCGTGAAAATTGACCTCGCCACCCACGGTCGGCACGCCGACACAATTGCCGTACCCGCCGATGCCGTGGACCACGCCTGCGATCAGGTGGCGCATCTTGGGATGGTCGGGGCGGCCGAAGCGCAGCGCGTTGAGGTTGGCGACCGGCCGAGCGCCCATCGTGAACACATCGCGCAGGATGCCACCGACTCCGGTCGCCGCACCCTGATAGGGCTCGATGTACGACGGATGGTTGTGGCTCTCCATCTTGAAGATCGCCGCCTGACCGCCGCCGATGTCGATCACGCCGGCATTCTCACCCGGTCCGCAGATCACCCAAGGCGCCGTGGTCGGCAGCTTTTTCAAATGGATACGCGACGATTTGTACGAACAATGTTCGGACCACATCACCGAAAAGATGCCCAATTCGGTGAGGTTGGGCTCGCGCCCCATGGCGTGCAGGACGCGCTCATATTCCTCGGGCGACAGGCCGTGTTCGGCGACGATTTCGGGCGTGATTCCGGTCATGCCGCACGCCCTTAGCGGCCTCGGTCGCATCCGTCACCCATCCAGACCGTTACGGAACAACCCCTGCGTAACGATCGTTGAGCGGCGGTTCCAAGAACAGGAGAGTAAAATGCGTTTCCCAACCATATTGGCGTGCGTATCGGGGGTCGCGCTCATCACCGCATCGCCCGCATTGGCGCAAGGCAAGAAGGACCGCGCCCAGGAAGCGGTCGCTGCCGCTCAGGCCAAGGTCGATGCCGCCAGCAAGGTCGGCGCTGCCGGTGAAGTGCCGCGGCTGCTCGCCGAGGCGCAAGGCGCATTGCGTACCGCGCAAGAGGATCTGGCGCGCGACAAGAAGACCGACGCGATCGCCGACGCCAACCGCGCATCGACACTTGCGGATCAAGCGCTGGGCGAAGCGCAGCGCGCCAAGCTCAACCGCGCCCGCGACGACAAGCAGGCAGCCGAGGCCGCTGCCGCGGACGCTGCGCGATCGGCGGCTGACGCTAATGCCCGCGCTGCTGCTGCGGAAGCCGACGCCAACGCCGCGCGCAACGCGCCGCCGCCGGCACCGGTGGTCATCGCCGCGCCACCGCCGCCGCCCACGCCGACCAGCACGACGGTGACGACCGAGACGGTCTCGCCGGCTCCCAAGGTCGTCACCAGGACGGCCCCGCGTAAACGGGTAGTGACCAGACGCCATGTCGTCCGCAAGGCGGCGCCGGCCACGGTCAAGACCAAGACCACGGTCACGACCAACTCGAACTGACGATCGCGGGCGCGCGTGGCCAACCGGCCGCGCGCGCCCCGACGTCAGCCTTTTACCCAGCCCACCTTCGGGTCGTCGAGGTCAATGGTCTCGCCGAGTTCGTAAACGGCGCGATAGCCGTAAGCGGCGAGGTTGATATAGGTCTGGATGTTTAGCGACACCGCCGCTGACTTGAGCATCACCGGCGGCCGGTCGTTTGAGAAATTATTATTGCAATAGATCAGTACCGGCCGGTTGCGGTCGGGCAGGACCGCGGCGAGCGCCGGCGCGGTGAAATCGGTCAGCGGCAGGTTGATCGCCCCGGCGATATGTCCTTGCGCGAAGGCATCGGCCGATCGCGCGTCGAGAATGATCGCCTCGGCCGTCGCAGCCATTTGCTTGAAGCGTGCCAGCGTAACACGGCGTTTCGCGCGCTCGGGCGAGACTCGCGCGGCAAGCCGCTGGAATCCCTGGTAATCGATCTGCGGATTGACCGGCGGTGGACCGTCGACGGCCATCAGGAATGCAGCGAGCAACAGCGGCGTCATGGCTTCCCTCCCGGACTATCGCCCGAAGGTGCGCGCGATCGCCTATACTGGGCCTGAACGTCCTGCGATCACAGGATCTCGCGCACGTTTTCGGGTGGCCGACCCAACCGCACGCCCTTGGGCGTCTCGACCAGCGGACGTTCGATCAGGATCGGATCGGCCGCCATCGCGTCGAGGATCGCGTCGTCATCGGCACCTTTCAGCGCCTTGGCGCCGTCCTCGCTCTTGCGCAGTCCCTCGCGCGGGGTCAGCCCGGCTGCGGCGTAGAGCGCCGCCAGCTCGTCGCGCGACGGCGGGTTCTTGAGATATTCGACGACCTCGACCTCGACGCCGGGCGTTGCTTGCAGGATCGCCAAGGTTTCGCGCGATTTCGAACAGCGCGGATTGTGCCAGATCGTCGCCTTCAACTCGTCTTCTCCGTCAGGAAATCGACATCGGTGCGCTCGGGTCCGATCGCGGTCCACACTACCAATACGACCACGGTGATGCCCGCGACGATTGCCATGGCCAGACCGAAATTGCCGCCATGGCTTTGGGCGATCGAGGCCTGGATTGGCAGGTTGCGCGATGCGATCAGATTGCCGAGCTGATAGGCGAATCCTGGAAACATCCCGCGCACCAGGGGTGGCGATAGTTCGTTGAGATGCACTGGCACGATACCCCATGCCCCCTGTACCGCCACCTGGATGAGAAAGGCGCCGAGCCCGAGCATCAACGGAGTCGCGCTGAACGCCCAGAGCGGGATAACGGGCAATGCCAACAGGCTGGCGATGATGATCGCGCGCTTGCGGCCGATTCGCTCAGACCAGATTCCGAATGAAATGCCGCCGACGATCGCGCCGGCATTGCCGACCATCGCGAGCAGTCCGACCATATGGGTGTCGAACTTGTGCTGTTCCTTGAGGAAGGTCGGGTAGATGTCCTGCGTGCCATGGCTGAAGAAATTGAACGCGGTCATCAATACAACGACATAAAGCGCAATCTTCCAGTGCTTCCTCAACTCGCGCAGCGGGTTGGCTGGCCGTTCGTGCCGCCGCTTCTCGAACGCCGGGCTCTCCTCGACATGCATCCGGATCAGGAAGACCAGGATCGCCGGCGCGATCCCGACCATGAACAAGCCGCGCCAGCCAAGCGCGTCGAACAACAGGAAATAGATCAGGCTGGCGAGGAAATAGCCGCTCGGATACCCCGATTGCAGCAGGCCCGACACCGGACCGCGCAGCTTGATCGGGATCGATTCCATCACCAGGCTGGCGCCGATTCCCCATTCGCCGCCCATGCAAAAGCCGAACAGGGTACGGATCACGAACAGGCTCGTCAGCGACCAGGCGAAGGCCGAGGCGAACGAGAAGAGCGAAAACAGCAGGATCACGATCATCATGATCGGCCGCCGTCCCCAGCGGTCGGCCATCCACCCGAACGCGAACGCGCCGAACGGCCGCGCGGCGAGGGTCAGGAAGGTCGCCTCGGATACCGTCTTGATGTCGGTGCCATATTCCTTGGCGATCGCCGACAGCATGAAGACCAGCAGGAAGAAATCGAACGCATCGAGCGTCCAGCCGAGATAGCTCGCCCAGATCGAATGGACCTGGTTGCGTTTCAATCCCTTGAGCTCTGCGACCAACGACATCCGGTTCTCCCCGATTTCGGAAGGGGCTACGACAAACGCCGTGTCCGCGCCACCCACCAGGCGAACATGGCGAGCACGGCATAAGCGAACAGCCCGAGCCAGCCGGTGGAAGCCGGGGCAGGGCCCGCGTCGCTCGGCTGCGGCGTGGTCCAGTTGACCGCCTGGAGCGCCGCCATGGCGGCAGCGAGCGCCCAGGGCGACCATTTACCCATCGCGCCGATCGCCCGCGTCCGGCTGACGAAGAACCACAGACCGCCGAACGCGAAGGCGATCTCCAGCGGCATTTCGATCCAGGGGTGGTTCCAAAGACCGAGACCGAGCTTGGGCGGACTTCCGGTGAGCGTCAGGTCGGGGCGGTGAACCAGCAGATCGATCACCCAGTGCGACACCACCACCGCGCCGCCGATCAGGCCTGCGGTCCAGTTGCCGCGCAGCAGTTTCACCGCGATCGCGAACAGCACGCCCCAGCCGATTGCCCCGGCCAGGCTATGCGTCCAGGGCATGTCGTACAAATCCATGCCGTTCATCACGGTCGCGCCGGGCAACATCCGCATCTTCTCGACGCCCAGGATCAGGAAGCTGAAGAACGCGACGTCGACCAGTTGCGCGGCGACGAACAAGGCACCGAGCCGCGGCGATTTGGGCGATGTCGCAGCGACGAAGGCCGGCGCGTAGTGACCGATGAACATGATGCCCCCTCCTTTTTTAAGCCCTCTCCCGTTCACGGGAGAGGGTTGGGTGAGGGTCTTCTTTCTTCTTTTTCTTGATACGCTTGGAGAAAAAAAGACCCTCACCCTCCCGCTTCGCGGGCCCCTCCCTCTCCCGCAAGCGGGAGAGGGGCTTTCATTCCGTCTTCCCCGCCTTCCAGTCGGCGATCGCCTGCTTGTACTCACCCGACCCTTTCAGCCGGGTCATGTAGCTGATCGGCCGTTTCGATGAGAGCGGGATCAAGTCGAATCCGCTGAGCGAGCCGCGCGCGCCACAATAGGATTGGCAGCCGCCGTCGCCGTCGTCGAGCAGCAAGCTCTTGCCCTTGGTCGTAATGGTCAGATGACAGGTCGGCCCGCCGTCATAGCTCGGCTGCTTCTCGCTGTAGACGAGCTTGCCGCCGACCGCCTTGGCGACTCCTGCGATCGAGCAGCTATGGCCGTTGTAGAAAGCGAGCTCGGCGCGAAAAAAGGCGTGGGCAGCGTCGACCGGAACGATCTCGACGACGTCGTCTGCCCAATATTTCGAGCCGTCGACCATGCCGCTCTGGAAATGCTTCGAATAGCGCCCGGCCATTGAGGAGACCGGGGAGGCGGGGGCGGCTGCGATTGCCGCCAAGCTCAGCAGGATGATCGCTTTCTTCACGCCGCTCTCGCCTCGCGTTCGACGGATCGTCTCAGGCTTCCTGCTTCTCCAGCCACTCTTCGAGCCACTTGATCGTATATTGCCCCTGCAGGAACTCCGGATCCTCGATCAGCGCCTGGTGGAGCGGGATGGTGGTCTTCATCCCCTCGATCACGAATTCTTCCAGCGCGCGGCGCAAGCGGCGGATCGCACCCTGGCGCGTCGTGCCATAGACGATCAGCTTGGCGATCATCGAATCGTAATAAGGCGGCACGCGATAACCGGCATAAAGCCCGCTATCGACCCGGACGTTCATCCCGCCCGGCGCGTGATATTGTTTCACCAGGCCCGGCGACGGCGCGAAGGTGCGCGGATCCTCGGCATTGATCCGGCATTCGATCGCGTGACCGCGGAACTGGACGTCTTCCTGACGCAAGGTCAGGCCATGGCCTTCCGCGACGCGGATCTGCTCGCGGACCAGGTCGAGACCCGTAATCGCCTCGGTCACCGGATGCTCGACCTGAAGACGGGTGTTCATCTCGATGAAGTAGAATTCGCCGTCTTCCCACAGGAATTCGATCGTGCCGGCGCCGCGATAGCCCATATCGGCCATCGCTTTGGCGACGATCCCGCCCATCCGCTCGCGCTCTTCGGGCGTGATGACCGGGGAGGGCGCTTCCTCCAGCACTTTCTGGTGGCGGCGCTGGAGTGAGCAGTCGCGCTCGCCGAGATGGATGGCATTGCCATTGCCGTCGCCGAACACCTGGAATTCGATGTGGCGCGGATTGCCGAGATATTTTTCGAGATAGACCGTGGCGTCGCCGAACGCGGCCTTGGCCTCGCTCCCGGCCTGCTGCATCTGGGTTTCGAGCTCTTCGGGCGAGGTGACGACTTTCATGCCGCGCCCGCCGCCGCCCGACGCAGCCTTGATGATCACCGGATAGCCTGCCGCCTCGGCGATTGTCTTGGCTTCCCCGATGTCGCTGATCGCGCCGTCCGATCCGGGGACGAGCGGCAGGCCGAGCGCGCCGGCGGTGCGCTTCGCCTCGATCTTGTCGCCCATCGTGCGGATATGCTCGGGCTTGGGCCCGACGAAGATGATACCGTGCGCCTCGACGATCTCGGCGAAGCGCGCATTCTCGCTCAGGAAACCATAGCCCGGATGGATCGCGTCGGCATGGCTGATCTCGGCCGCCGAGATGATATTGGGGATGTTGAGGTACGATTCGGTCGCCGAGGGGGGACCGATGCAGATCGCCTCGTCGGCCAGCCGCACATGCATCGCGTCGGAATCTGCGGTCGAATGGACCGCGACCGTCTTGATCCCCATTTCGTGACACGCGCGATGGATACGCAGCGCGATCTCGCCGCGATTGGCGATCAGCAGTTTCTTGATGTCGGGCATTGGCGCGACGCTATTCGACGACGACGAGTGCCTGATCGAATTCGACCGGCTGGCCGTTCTCGATCAGGATCGCCGACACGGTGCCGGCGCTCGGCGCGGTGATCGGGTTCATCACCTTCATCGCCTCGATGATCACCAAAGTATCGCCGGCGGCGACCTTCTGGCCTACCGCGATGAACGGTTTCGCTTCGGGATTTGCCGCCAAATAGACGGTGCCGACCATTGGTGACTTGACTGCATTGGCGGCGCTTGCGGCGGGCGCCGCCTCGGCAATCGCCGCCGGCGCGGCGGCAGCCGGGGCCGACGCCGGCGCGGCATAGCTCACCGGCGCGGCGGTGACCGAATGCACTTCGCGCGCGACACGGATGCGGCGGTCATTATCCTCGACCTCGATCTCGGTCAGGTTGGTTTCGTCGAGCAGAGTCGCGAGCTGGCGGACCAGCTCGACATCGACTCGCATGCCCCCATCATTGTTATTGTCTGCCATTCGACCCTTCTTTCGCCCTGTTGAGGCTGACTCAAAGGCGCGCCCTCTGTCAGAGTCGGGCGGCGGCTTCAAGCGCGAGCATATAGGAAAGTGCACCGAACCCCGAAACGGTTCCGCGTGCCGCACGACCGACAAAGCTCTGGTGACGGAATTCTTCGCGAGCCAGCGGGTTGGACAAATGCACCTCAATCACAGGCACTTTGATGCCCTTGATCGCGTCGTACAGCGCCACGCTGGTATGCGTCAGCGCGCCGGCATTGAGCAGGATCGCTTTCACGTCCGATCCCTGCGCTTCGTGCATCCAGCTGATCAGATGCCCTTCGTGATTCGACTGGCGCATGTCGATCTCGAGATCGAGCTCCCTCGCGCGCGCTTCGAGTCTCTCCGCGATGTCGTCGAGCGTATCGGCCCCGTAGATTTCCGGCTCGCGCGTCCCGAGCAGGTTGAGGTTGGGGCCGTTCAGCACCAGGATCGTTTCGGTCACCCTTGCCCTTTCGGTTGTGGCGCTATCGGTCGCGTCCCTATATCGCGATTTGCCATGAATACCATGCACACCGACGGAACCGTCTCGATCCGCGTCAATGGCGAGCATCGCCGCGTCTTTGCCGGGCTCACGCTCGCCCAACTTGCCGAAGAGCTCGGGCTCCTCGCCGAAAAGGTTGCGGTCGAGCGCAATCTGGAGGTCGTGCCGCGCTCGACGCTCAGCCAGGTGATGGTCGAGGATGGCGACGAGATCGAGATTGTCCACTTCGTCGGCGGCGGCGACCACGCGTCCGCGGTGAAGGAAGATACCTGGACCGTCGCCGGCAAGACGTTCCGCTCGCGGCTGATCGTCGGCACCGGCAAATATAAGGATTTCGCGCAGAACGCCGCGGCCCTCGAGGCGTCAGGGGCGGAGATCGTCACCGTGGCGGTGCGCCGCGTCAATGTCAGCGACCCCAAAGCGCCGATGCTGACCGACTTCATCGACCCGAAAAAGGTTACTTATCTGCCCAACACCGCGGGCTGCTTCACTGCGGACGAAGCAATCCGCACCCTGCGCCTGGCGCGCGAGGCAGGGGGCTGGGACTTGGTCAAGCTCGAAGTGCTGGGCGAAGCGCGCACGCTCTATCCCGACATGGTCGAGACGCTGCGGGCGACCGAGATCCTCGCCAAGGAAGGCTTCAAGCCGATGGTCTATTGCGTCGACGATCCGATCGCGGCGAAGCGGCTGGAGGATGTCGGCGCGGTCGCGATCATGCCGCTGGGCGCGCCGATCGGATCGGGGTTGGGCATCCAGAACCAGGTCACGATCCGCCTGATCGTCGAGGGCGCCAACGTGCCCGTGCTGGTCGATGCCGGCGTCGGCACCGCGTCCGATTCGGCGGTGGCGATGGAGCTTGGCTGCGACGGCGTGCTGATGAACACCGCGATCGCCGAGGCCAAGGACCCGGTGATGATGGCGCGCGCGATGAAACTTGCGGTCGAGAGCGGGCGTTTGGCCTATCTCGCCGGCCGGATGGGTAAGCGCCGCTATGCCGATCCGTCCAGTCCGCTTGCGGGACTTATCTGATTGATCGGTTCTGTCGTCCGAGCGATCCACGGCAATTCTCGGAGTCCGGAAGGATATCTGCTGCTCAAGCGGAACTATGTCTTGCGCGATCAGGAGCGAACGCTGGGATGGGGCTATATTGGCGGCTTGATCGGGGGCGTGATTTTTCTCGGCGCGATGGCTTATTTGGCAGCTAAATTTGGCGTGACCACTTATCGTCGCCCGGGGATCCCTTGGGTAAGGCTATCGCCTGATGCGCGGATCGCATCCATCATCCTTTTCCCTGCCCTGGTGATAGGCCTGCTGTCGGCTCTTCGTCTGATCCTCGTGGGGCAGGCTATTCTCATGCAGCGTCGATCGGATCTCGATTAGAAGGTTCGGTAATGTACTGCCGGGTGAAGGCGGGGTTGTAGCTCTGTCGTTCGTTACAGGAGGTTCCATGCGTCCAATTCTGCCGATCGCTGCACTCGCTTTGCTCGCCGGCTGTCACAAGCCCGCGCCCAAGGTCGACAACGAACAATCGCTGATCAATGAGAGTGCGGCGGTCAAGGACCAGGCGCCGCAGCCGGTGACGTTGACCGCGCCTGATGGCGTGACGGTCTATGGCACCTATTATCCCTCCGGCAATGCGCGCGCGCTGATCCTGCTGTTCCATCAGGCGGGATCGTCGAAGGACGAATATCAGACCATCGCGCCGCAGCTTCAGCGCGCCGGCTTTGCCGCTTTGGCGATCGACCAGCGCGTCGGCGGCGGCCTTTACGGCAACAATCAGACGATGGCCGGCTACAAGGACAAAACTGACTATCTCGGCGCGCTTCCCGATCTCGAGGCAGCGCTGGCCTGGGCCAAGGACAAGGCGCAGGGCAAGCCGATCCTGTTATGGGGCTCGAGCTATTCGGCCAGCCTGGTGTTCCTGGTCGCCGCGTCGAAATCAGCCGAGGGCAGCGTGAAGGGCGTGCTCGCGTTCTCGCCGGGCGAATATTTCGAGGACAAAAAGATGGTCGAGAATGCCGCGGCCAAGGTCACCGTGCCGGTCTTCGTTGCATCGGCCAACACGCTCGTTGAGGAGCAGGAAGCGAAGGCGATCCTGTCGGCCACCAAGAGCACCGATCGGCAGCAATTCATCCCGAAGGCGGGCGTGCACGGATCGTCGACCTTGATCGCTGCCAAGAATCCGGGCGGCGCGGACGATAATTGGCAAGCGGTGCTCGCGTTCCTGAAACGCGTGGCACCCTAGGCCCTAGGAACTCCGAGCCCACCAAACCGTTCTAATCCCGTAATTTCAACGCGCCGGCGTCCGGCCGCCGCGAATGGAGAGGAACGACCCGATGGGTGAACTGACCGACAAGATCAAAGGCAATGTCAACGAGGCGGTGGGCAAGGTGAAGCAGGCGATGGCCGGCGACGCCGACGATCCCAACCGCACGCGCAAGGATGACGAATTGGCGGCAGAAGGCGCCGGCCAGGAGTTGAAAGGCAAGGGCCAACAGCTCGTCGGCAAGGTGAAGGGCGCACTGGGCGACGACATTTAGTCGCTGCCCGGCTTGCAGCGCTCGCCGCGCTCACACGGGGGCCGTGCGGTACCGCGCGGCCCCCTATTCGTGTGTCGCAAGCGGGTTTAGCTAAAGCCCTCTCCCGCTTGCGGGAGAGGGGCTTCGGACTTCCTCGTTCACGCCAAGCCTGCCGCTTCCGCGAGATCCTCCGCCGGCATGCCACGCAGCCGGCCGGCGTCGCGCGACGGTGGCGCACCGAACATGCGGGTATATTCACGGCTGAATTGCGAGGCGCTTTCATAGCCGACTGAATAGGCCGTCCGGCTGGCGTCGTTGGTTGCGACCAGCATCCGCCGTGCGGCATGGAGCCTGAGCGTCTTCTGATATTGTAACGGGCTCATCGCCGTCGCCGCCTTGAAATGGCGATGGAACGACGGAACGCTCATTCCGGCAATCTCGGCCAGTCCTTCGATCCGCATCGCCTGGTCGAAATGCGCCTGGATCCAGTGGATCGCGCGTCGCACCCGCGACAATTGGCTGTCTTCCCGCGCGATCTGGCGCAGCAACCCGCCGTCAGGGCCCCGGAGCAGGCGATAGAGAATTTCGCGCTCGCGGAGTGGCGCCAGCACCGCAATGTCCTGCGGCGCGTCGAACAATGCCAGCAATTGCGCCCAGGCGTCGAGCAGATCGGGCGTGACCGGCGTCACCGCAAAGCCGGCGGTCTGCCCTTCGGGAGAGGGAGGCATGGTCGCAAGCAGATCGGCCAGGATCGCGCGATCGATCGTCAGGCTGGCGGCGATATAGGGCTTGTCGGGCGACGCCTCGATCACGCAGCCGGACACCGCCAGTTCGAGCGAAGCGATGAAATTGCAGGCCGGATCGTAGTGCAGCAGGCGGTCGCCGATCATCACCTGCTTGGCGCCCTGCAGCACCAGACAGATCATCGGTTCGTACACCGTCGGCATCGGCTTGCTCGGCTGATCGACCACACCGATCCCGACCCGCGGGATAGCGGTCTCGCACGCTATGCCTTGCGTGTGGCGCATGACTCGCCCGCTCATCTCGTCGAGTTTGTCCTGCATGATAGCGAAAATGGTCGCGGAGAAGGGAAGCGCAAGCGCGTACGGTCTGAAATCGTGCACCGCTGATAGGATTAGGCAAGCGATCGAGACGATCGGGCGCCGCTACAGCAAGCCCACGCCTAAATGGGTGTCGAGGGCGCGTGGCGATCGCTCCGAGCCCTTTTCCCACCTTCATGGAGAAAGATGATGACGACCCAATTCGGCGAGAAGTCGACTACCGAGGATGTGCTCGCGGGCATCGACCTGACCGGCAAGCGCATCCTGGTCACCGGCGTTTCGGCTGGCCTTGGCGTGGAGACGGCGCGCGCGCTCGTCGCCCACGGTGCGGACGTCGTCGGCGCCGCGCGCAATGTCGCGAAAGCCGAACGCGCGACGACGGAGGTCCGCGCCGCGGCGGATGCGGGCAAGGGCGCCTTCTCGATCGTCGAACTCGACCTTGCCTCGCTCGCCAGCGTTCGCGCCTGCGCCGATGCGCTCAATGCCGATGGCCGCCCGTTCGACGTGATCATCGCCAATGCCGGCGTCATGGTCCCGCCGTTCGGCCACACCGCCGATGGCTTCGAAACCCAATTCGGCACCAACCATCTCGGCCATTTCGTGCTGATCAACCGCATCGCGCCGCTGCTCAAGCACGGCGGACGCCTGGTGAATCTGTCTTCCGCCGGACACCGCTATTCGGACGTCGATCTCGACGACCCCAATTTCGAGCGCACGCCGTACGATCCGTGGATCGGCTATGGTCGGTCGAAGACCGCCAACATCCTGTTCGCGGTCGAATTCGACCGTCGCCACCGCGATCGCGGCGTCCGCGCGACGGCGGTCCATCCCGGCGGCATCCGGACCGAACTCGCTCGTCACATGGACGAAAGCGAGATGGCGGCACTGGTCGCCTCGATCAACGAAACCGCGGCCGAGGCGGGCACCCCGGCCTTCGAGTTCAAGACCATCCCCCAAGGGGCGGCCACCTCGGTCTGGGCCGCCGTCGTCGCCGATCCCGCCGAGGTCGGCGGGAAATATTGCGAGGATTGCCATGTCGCCGAACTGCAGGAAGGCGAAGGCATCCGCGGCGGCATACGCGCCTATGCGCTCGACGCCGAACGCGCCAAGGCGCTCTGGGCGAAGAGCGAGGAAATGGTCGGCGAACGGTTCTGAGTGTTGCAACTGCGGACATTAAAGGCCGCGAATTCGCCTCAGTTCCCTCTCCCGCAAGCGGGAGAGGGAGGGGCCCGCCGCGAAGCGGCGGGA
>NZ_BCYU01000081.1 GCF_001598355.1 Sphingomonas asaccharolytica NBRC 15499 | reverse complement strand
GGAAACTGAACGGCGGGACTGGCAATAGTCCCGCCGTTTCTGTGCGCGGCGTCCTTCGCCAACTGAAAGATAAGGGGACGGGAGAGCCGATGCGGCGTCGAGTGGCGGATGAATCGATGCGACCGCGGCTCCTTCCGGAACCTTCTCCGCAGCTGGCGTTTGTCGCCCAGAACCGCGCGCATCACGTGCACGGGCTCATGTGATGCGACGCGACGCCGAGGCCGCGCGTCGATCGCCAGCGTTCGCGATCGTCGCCGCGGCGTGCCGAGCAGCCGTAACCGGCGAGCGCGACTCCATCGACTACCAACCCGCGCATCCGGGCGGCGACGCGATCCTCGCGATGGCAATGCGCCACCGCGTCAGCACACCGGTGCTCCGCATCCTGGCACGCGATCCCGAACTCGATGCCGACGCCGCCGCAAGGCTGCTCGAACTGGCGCGGGATCGGCAATTGTCCGCGCTGCGTCTCTCGGCCGCTTTGGTCGCGGTGTCCCAGGAGCTTTCCAAGGCCGGCATCCGGCATCTCGTGCTCAAGGGTCCGGCTCTATCACAGCGCCTGTATGACGATCTCGCCGCGCGCGACTGCAAGGATATCGATATCTTCATCGATCCCGCCGCGCGCGCGCCAGCGGAAGCGGCAATTGCCGATCTTGGCTTCCGCCGCACGCGCGCCGCGACGCCGCCGGGCGATCCGTGGCGGGCATCACTCGCGCCGAAGGACGTCAGCTTTCGAAGTCGCGACGGCAGCATCGAGCTTGAATTGCACGATCGCCTGTTCGACGTTGCTCAATTATTGCCGCTGTCGTTCGATCATTTCTGGTCCACGCACGAAACGCTGGCAATCGCCGGAACGACGCTGCCAATATTGTCGGCGACCGACGATTTCCTGTATCTTTGCGGGCACGGTGCATTGTGCGGCTGGTTTCGGCTGAAATGGCTTCAGGACATTGCGCGCATCCTCGCGGCAGAGTCACCAGCGACCCTCGCCGGCTTTGCCGATGCCGCGGATCGACTAGGGGTTCGGCCGATGACTACCGGCGCCGCCACATTGGTCGAGCAAATATTCGGCCTCCAATTGTCCGATGTGATTGCCGCCGCACGATCGCCGGCGTCCCTCCGAATCGTCAATCGATCGCGAGAGGCACTGGCAGCCCCGGCGGCCGCGTCGAACGCGCCGTCGATACCGCGACTGGCACGCATGCTGATGCTGCAGCTCGGATTGCGGCGCGATTGGCGTTACCGGCGCGAAGTGCTTGCCCGGACATTTCTAAGCGAGCACGACGTTGACATGGTGAAATTGCCCCATTTCGCCCGGGGCCTCTATTACCCTCTGCGGCCCCTTCTCCTCGCGCTGCGCAGATTGCGGCCAAGGCGATCGTGAATATCGGCTTGCGCACTGGCGATCCGCTATCCGAGCTGGATCGCGAGATCCAGAATGCCGGCCAGTTGACCGTGCGCGAAGGTCAAGTAGCGATGTTCTTTAGCGAAAGCCGCGCCCGTAGTCCCTAGTGCGGCGGGTCCGCTTCTCGATCTACGGCAAATTTTTGGGGAAGGATTTGGCCGCATCCGAGACCAGTCCGACTACTTGCTCCATTTCGGATGGATCGGCTTGTGTTTTGCCCGGCGCTCGACGAGGTCCCATCTATATTGATATATTGGGGGAAATCGGATGAAGAAGGTTGGACTGATGTTGCTCGCGGCGATGCTGGTCGCGGGCTGCGGACAGCGAGTGAATACGTCGAGCCCGGACGCGTACAGCAAGAGCATCGAAGCGATGGTCAAGGATATGCCCGCCGACAAGCAGGCCGCGCTTAAGGATTCGCTGATCGCGATCACGTTCAACACCGCCGAGCCCGAGACGGGCATCTGGTCGCAGGCCGAGCCGACCGCGCCGGTCTTCCTCGGCGCCAAGGACAAGATCAACGGTCTGACCGCGGACCAGATCATCAAGCTCGGCTATCAGACCCGGATCAAGTTGCTCGATCAGAAGATTGCCGACGACGCGGCGAGCGCGCAACGCTACCAGGCGGCGCGCGCCAAGGTCGCCGACGTGTTCCAGGGCGTGAAGATCGACAATGCGCAATATCGCATCGAAAAGGGCGCCATCGACATCGATCGCCCGCAAATCATGCTGCACATCACCAACGGATCGAAGCGCCCGATCAAGACGATCTATGTGAAGGGCATATTGACCTCGCCCGGCCGCGCCGTGCCGTGGATTTCCTCGGACTTCAATTACGAGTTCCCGGGCGGCCTGGAGCCGGGCGAATCGCAGTCGCTGACCCTGGAGCCGAACATGTTCGGCGACTGGAAACCGCAGGACAGCTTTGCCCGCCGCACCGATCTCCACCTCAATTTGACGCTGATCAACGCGGCCGGTGCCGACGGGACGATGCTGATCGACGAGACCATGGTCGACGACAAGACCGCCACCGCCGAGGCAACCAAGCTCCAGAGCGAACGCAACGATCTGGCCGCCAAGCTCGCCAAGCTCTGATCGCGGCAAGCGGCCGAGTATTCGGCCGCCGGCTGCTAGACGATCAGCGCCGCGCTTTGCCGGTTTACGCCGGCGGAGGCGGCGCTTTGTGCCCACCGCCCCGGTCGCCAAAAAATTCGGCTCTCGCGAAGCCGCCAAAGCCTGATAGATTGGGCGCATCTTTGGAGGATGCGTGATGGGTCTGGGTGATTTCCTGAAGAAGCAGCTGGTCGACGTGATCGACTGGGTCGACGAGCCGGGCGTGCTGGCGATCCGCTATCCGATGCAGGATCGCGAGATCCAGAATGGCGGCCAGCTGACCGTGCGCGAAGGCCAGGTCGCGATGTTCCACAATGAGGGCAAGCTGGCCGACGCGTTCGAACCCGGCCAGCACACGCTGACCACGCAGAACCTGCCGCTGCTGACCGCTATCATGAACTGGGACAAGGGCTTCAAATCCCCGTTCAAGGCCGACGTCTATTTCTTCTCGCAGCGCGAGCAGACGGGTCTGAAATGGGGCACGCCACAGCCGATCACGGTGCGCGACAAGGAATTCGGGCCGCTGCGCATCCGCGCGTTCGGCAGCTATTCATTCCGGATCGAAGACGTCGCGACCTTTGCGGTCAAGATGATGGGGTCGCTCGATCGCCTCACCGTCGCCGATCTCGACCTGCAATTGCGCGCAGTGATCAACACCGCGATCGCGACGGCGTTGGGCGGCGGCGAGGTCGCGTTCGTCGACTTGGCCGGCAACCAGCAGGCGATGTCGGAAAAGCTGAAGGGCGCGGTCGAAGCCGGGTTCAAGGAATGGGGCCTGTCGTGCCGCACCTTCTTCGTCGAGAGCGTGTCGCTGCCCGAGAATGTCCAGGAATATCTCGACAAGGGCAGCCAGATGCGCGTGCTCGGCAATCTCGACCAGTACGCCAAGTTCCAGGCCGCCGATTCGATCCAGACCGCGGCGGCCAATCCGGGCGGCCTGGCCGGGATCGGCGCGAGCGCCGCGGCAGGCATGGCGATCGGACAGCAAATGGCGGCTGGGCTCGGCGGCGTCGGCAGTGGCGGGGCGACCAGCATCCCGGCGGCCGCACCACAGCCCGAAGTCGATCCCTATGAGCAGATCGAGAAACTGCACAAATTGATGGTCGCCGGCGCGATCACGCAAGAGGAGTTCGACGCCAAGAAGACCGCTTTGCTCGCCAAGATCTGACGCGCGCCAGTGCTCGACGCCAATTGCCCCAATTGCGGCGCCCCGATCCGGTTCAGGTCGAACGACCTACCGGTGAAGGTGTGCGACTATTGCCACAGTTCGGTGCTGCGCACGGGCGGCAACCTCCAGGCGATCGGCAAGATCGCCGAAGTGCCCGACGACGTCAGCCCGATGCAATTGGGTGTGCGCGGGCGCGATGGCGCGCACAGTTTCGAACTGATCGGCCGCGTGCGCTGGCGCTATGCGGACGGCGCGTGGAACGAATGGCTGGCGCTGTTCGATGACGGCTCGACCGGCTGGGTCGGCGAATCGATGGGGCGTTACATGATGCTCCGGCAGGTCGACGATGATGCGCTTGCGCCGGTCGTCGTCGATCACATCAAAGCGGGCCAGCCGATCGCGATCGACACGCTGATCACGATCGGCGGGGTCGATTACGCCGTCACCGACAGCAAGCAGGTCACCTGCGTCGCCAGCGAAGGCGAGCTGCCGTTCAACGCGCCGCTCGGCCTCACTGCCACCAGCATCGACCTGATGACCCCCGACGGCGAGTGCGCGAGCATCCAGAAGGATCAGGGCGGCGAGGTCGAGGCCTATGTCGGCCGCTACATGTCGCTTGCCGAGCTCAACGCCACCGGGCTGCGATCGTTCGAAGGCTGGCCGATGCCGGCGGCGGCCCGCGCATGAGCGATGACGCGCTCTCCGTCGATCCCACGCCACCGGTAGAGGCGCAGGCATCGCCGCCGGCAACGCCGGTCACGCCGCCATCGACCGTTCGCGCGCTGAGTTGTCCCAATTGCGGGGGCATCGTCAACGTCCGCGCTCAGGGCCTGACGGTCAGCGTGCTGTGCGAGCATTGCGGCTCGACGCTCGATGCGACCAGGCCCGACCTCCAGGTCATCGCGCGCGCCAATGAGGCGCTCAAGACGCCGGAGATTCCGCTCGGCACGCGCGGCACGCTGGGCGGCCGCGTGTGGGAAGTCGTCGGCTATATGGAGCGCACCGACGAGGAGATCGGCTGGGCCGAATATCTCCTGTTCAATCCGTACGAAGGCTATGCCTTCCTGGTCGACGACGGCCGCCGTTTCAGCCTGGGCATCATGCTCGATCGCTTGCCGACGATGGGCTGGGCGAACTCGATGCAGCTCGACGGACAGAGCTATTCGCGGTTCGGCGACACCTATCCGGTCCGCGTCACCTTCGTCGTCGGCGAATTCTACTGGCGCGTCGCGGTCGGCGAAACGGTCGACGAGACCGACTTCGTCCGCCCCGGCACGATGCTGTCGTGCGAGGTCTATCAGACCGAGCGAACCTGGACCCGCCTCGACCTGCTCGATTGGGGCGTGGCCGAAGAGGCGTTCGGCATCTCGGCGCGGCGACGAGAATATAGCCATCCTGCCCCGCACGAACCGTCGCCCTATAAGCGGCAATTGCGCGAGGCGCTGGTGGTCGGCGTCGTCGCCCTGCTCGTCCTCTTCGTCGTCTCCGGCATCGGCGGCAGCGAGCAGCAGATCGGCCAGACCACGACCGACGCGGTGCTCGATGGCCCCGAAAAGACCGTGGTAATCCGAGGGCTCGATCTGCCCTCCGCGCGATCGCGGGTCGTCGTCGATGCCGATGCGGGCGCGATCGACAATGCCTGGGTCGACCTGGATTATTCGCTGACCGATGAGAAGACGCAGGACAGCGTCGATACCTATGGCTTGGCCGAACATTATTCGGGCAGCGACAGCGACGGGTCCTGGACCGAAGGCGACCCGCGCCCCGAGGTCAGCCTGTCGAGCATTCCCGGGGGCAAATACGATCTGGTCGTCACGCTGTCCGCGCATCGCTGGAACGGCGGTTCGAGCAGCAGCAGCTTTTCCATGCCGACTGGTTTTGCCGGCGGCAGCACGTTTGGACAGGATAGCGGCCAGACCGTCCCGATCACGGTCACGATCAAGCGCGGCGGCGTGTTCGGCGGCAATATTCTGCTTGCCTTCCTGCTGATCGCGATCTGGCCGCTGATCGTCCTGTTCAAGAATTTCGCCTTCGAAAAGCGTCGCATGGCGCCGGTCAGCGGCAGCGGCGGTGATGACGACGACAGCGGGGGAGATGACGACTGATGAGCCGGCATATTCTAGTCTATGGCCTCTATTGCCTGGGCATCGTCATGCTCACGACGATGGCGGCCCGCGACGGTTATTCGCCCTTCGCCACTGGCGGCGCGCGCGGGCCGATGATGTTCGGCGGCTACGGCCCCACCCACAAATAACGAAAGGATCGGACGATGATCTCCATCCCCATTCTCGTCACCACCCTGGTTTATACCGCCATCGGCCTGGTGATTTTCATTGGCGGCTTCTGGCTGTGGGACAGGATCAGTCCGGTCGACATGTGGGGCGAGATTTGCCGCGAAAAGAACGTCGCGCTGGCGATCTTCACGGGTTCGATCGCGATTTCCGTCGCGATGATCATCGCCGCTGCGATCCACGGTTGATCCGCATCGATCATGGCTGATCTTTCGGAGGGCGGCGTCGCCCGCCCTTCCCGCACCGGCGCGTTGCTGCTGGCCTCCGCGTTCGTCGTCGCGACCTGTGGGCTGATCTACGAATTGCTCGCCGGCACCTTGGCGAGCTATCTGCTGGGCGACAGCGTCACCCAATTCTCGATCATCATCGGCACCTATCTGTTCGCGATGGGCATGGGCTCGTGGTGCTCGCGCTATGTCCGCAAGAACGAGCTCGTGACCTTCGTCCGGGTCGAGGTGCTGATCGCTGCGATCGGCGGTTGTTCGGCGGCATTACTGTTCCTTCTGTTCGATCGCGTCCAGGATTTCCGCCTGCCGCTTTATGGCCTGGTGCTCGCGATCGGCTTTCTGGTCGGGCTCGAAATCCCGCTCTTGATGCGCATCCTCAAGGACCGGCTCGAGTTCAGCGATCTGGTCTCGAAGGTGCTGACGTTCGACTATGTCGGCGCGCTCGCCGCCTCCTTGCTGTTCCCGCTGCTGCTCGTCCCGCATCTTGGGCTGATCCGCACCGGCTTCCTGTTTGGGCTGTTCAACGTCGGCGTCGCGATCGCGGTTATCCTGATGCTGCCGCAGCGCCGACGGATGACGATCGAATTGGTCGTCGCGATCCTGGTCGCGATCGTGCTCGCCGCCGGCTTCGTCGCGTCGGAGAAAATCGAACGCACTGCCGAAGTCGCCGCCTATGGCGACCCGATCATCTATGCCGACGCAACGCCCTATCAGCGGATCGTCATCACCAAGCGTGCCAACGACTTGCGGCTGTTCCTCAACGGCAACCTGCAATTTTCGTCGCGCGACGAATATCGCTATCACGAGGCGCTGGTACATCCGGTGCTGAGCCGCGTCGCCAATCCGCGCGACGTGCTGGTACTGGGCGGCGGCGATGGCCTCGCGGTACGCGAGATCCTCAAATATCCCGGCGTGCGCTCGGTCACGCTGGTCGATCTCGACCCGGCGATGACGACCCTGTTCCGCAAGAGCTCAATGCTCGTCGCGCTCAACCATGGGTCGCTGCTGTCGCCCAAGGTCCATGTCATCACCGCCGATGCCTTCAGTTGGCTAAGGACTAACCGGACAAAGTTCGACGCGGTGCTGGTCGACTTCCCCGACCCGACCAATTTCGCGATCGGCAAACTCTACACGATCAGTTTCTATCGCGAGCTCGCGCGCGCGCTCAATCCCGGTGCGATGATCAGCGTCCAGAGCACGTCGCCGCTGGTCGCGCCCAAGGCCTATTGGACCGTCGCCACCACATTGGAGGCGGCCGGGCTGACCACGCGCGGCTATCACGTCTATGTCCCGAGCTTCGGCGAATGGGGATTCGTCCTCGCCTCGAACGGGCCGATCGGCGCGCCGGGCGCCCTGCCGGCGGGGCTGCGGTTCCTGACCCCGCGAGTCGATACGCTCGCTTTCTTCTTCCCGCCCGACATGGCGCGACGCCCGACCCCGGTGAACCGACTCGATAACCAGGCCCTGGTTCGCGAGTTCGACGCCGAATGGTCGGTATTCGAGGGCTAGAGTGCCGACGCGCCGCACTGTTATCGCCGGATCGATCGCTGGTGCCGCGGCGATCGGTGCCGGTGCGATCGCGCTTGCCCCGCATGACGAGACGATCCCCGGCACGCTGAGTGGCGCCGATTTCCGTCGGGGACATCGCCTGCGCGGCGGCAACTTCCCCGAACCGAGCGAGACGGTGCGGACCAGGGTCGCGATCGTCGGCGGCGGCGTCGCGGGACTCGCCGCAGCCTGGACGCTCGCCGACGCTGGGGTGCAGGACTTCCGCCTGCTTGAACTCGAGGACCGCACCGGCGGCAACGCTCGAAGCGGGCGCAACGACGTCTCCGCCTACCCGCTCGGCGCGCATTATCTGCCGCTGCCCAATGCCGAGGCCAAAGGCGTCATCCACTTGCTCGAACAGCTCGGCATCATCACCGGCTGGCAGGGCGACAAGCCGGTTTACGACTCCTACCAGCTCGTCTCCGACCCCGAGGAGCGCTTGCTCTACCTCGGCAAATGGCAGGAAGGCTTGGTCCCGCAAAAGGGCCTGAGCGAGGTCGACGTCCATGACCTGAAGGCCTTTTTCGCCGCGATGAAGGCCTATGAAGGACGCCGCGACGCGCAGGGCCGCCCCGCCTTCGCGATCCCGATGGAACTGAGTTCGCGCGATCCCGATCTGCTCGCGCTCGACAAGTTGAGCTTCGCCCAATGGCTCGACCAGCAGGGCTGGCACTCATCGGTGCTGCGCGCGCATGTCCGCTACGCCTGTCGCGACGATTACGGCACCGAGCCCGACCAGGTCTCGGCCTGGGCCGGGGTGCATTATTTCGCCAGCCGCCGCGGCCATGCCGCCAATGCCGATCCCGACACGATGCTGACCTGGCCCGAGGGCAATGGCCACCTGGTCGGGCGGATGGCCGCGCGCCTGAAGGACCATTTTGATTGCGGACGGATTATCCACCGCGTCGCCCGCACCGACAAAGGCGCGCAGATCGATGCGCTCGACGTCGCGAGCGGTCGCGGTATCCGTGTCGAGGCCGATGCCGTGGTGCTCGCGACGCCGCATTTCGTGAGCGCGCGCCTCACCGCCGATGCACCCTCGGCAACCGGATTCGACTACGCCCCCTGGGTAGTCGCCGCGGTCACCGTCGACCGCGTGCCCGCCGGTCCGGGGTTTGAGGTCGCCTGGGATAATGTGTCCTGGACTAGCCGCTCGCTCGGCTATGTCGTCGATACGCATCAGTCGCTTGATCGCGTGCCACGCGCGACGGTGTTGAGTTGGTATCTGCCCTTGTCCGACCTGGCGCCCGCCGACGCGCGCCGCGAGTTGCTCGAGCGCCCGCTCGACTATTGGCAGGACATGGTGCGCGACGATCTGCTCCGCACCAATCCCGACCTAAAGGGCGCGATCCGACGGATCGACGTCTGGCGTTGGGGCCATGCCATGATCCGCCCGGTGCCGGGCTATTTCTGGGACGGCCGTCGCGAGGCTGCCGCCGCGCCGCGCCCGCCGCTGTTCTTCGCGCATTCCGACCTGAGCGGGCTGTCGCTGTTTGAAGAAGCGCAATATCGCGGCATCCGCGCCGCCGAGGACACGATGACGCATCTCTCCATTCCCTATCGCTCGGTGCTGACGTAGTACATGGTGGTGGACTTCAGTGGGACCCACCTTCTTGCCGACCTGTTCGACTGCGATCATCTCGACGATGAGGCGCGGATCGAGGCAGCGTTGCGCGCCGCCGTCGCCGCGGCCGATGCGACGCTGATCGATCTCAAGGTCCATGGCTTCGGCATCGGCCAGGGCGTGACCGGTATCGCCTTGCTCGCCGAATCGCATATCTCGATCCATTCCTGGCCCGAGCGTGGTTATGCTGCGGTCGATATGTTCCTGTGCGGACGGCGCCACGATCTCGACGCCGCGCTGGCGGCGCTGGCCGGGATGCTCGACGCCGGGGGGGTCGAGGAACGCCGCTTCGCGCGCGGCTTCAGCCTGGAGGCCACCGACCAATGACCGCGCCCTCACAGACCAAGCGCCAATCGACCGCGCGCCTGACGTTGATCGTGCTGCTCGGACTGCTCGGCCTGTGGGTCATCCATGGCTTCCTGCCCGTTCTGGTCTGGGCGGTGGTCATCGCTGTCGCGGTCGATCCGCTCGTCCAGCGCGCCGAGCGCCGGTTTCCGCGGCCCAGTCTGGTCGCCGCGGCTTTCACGTTGGGCTTTGCCCTGATCGTGCTGGTGCCGATCGCGATCGGCATCGCGCAAGCCGCGCGCGAGGCGCACGATGTCGCGATCTGGGTTAAGGAGGCGCAGCAATACGGGGTGCCGCCGCCCGGCTGGCTCGCCAATTTGCCGTTCAGCGCCGAGGCGACCGATTGGTGGCGCACCAATCTGTCCGATCCGGCGGCGGCCCATCATCATTTCGAAGTGCTGAGCCACAGCCTGCTCGGCGCGCAAGCGCGGTTGCTCGGGTTCGGGCTGGTCCACCGCGCGGTCGTGTTCGGCTTCACCTTGATCGCGCTCTTCTTCCTGATCCGCGACCGCGATGCCTTGGCGGCGCAGTTCCGCGCCGCCAGCGCGAAGCTGCTCGGGCCGCAAGGCGAGCGGATCGGGCAGCAAGCGCTCGCCTCGGTCCGCGGGACGATCGACGGACTGGTGCTGGTGGGGCTCGGCTTCGGCGCGGTCATGACCATCGTCTATTTCTTCCTCGACGTGCCGCATCCTATCCTGCTCGGCGCCGTCACCGCGATCGCCGCGATGATCCCGTTCGGCGCACCGGTCGCGTTCGGGCTCGCCGCCTTGCTGCTGCTCGGCCAGGGATCGCCCGGCGGCGCGATCGCGGTCGTTGTGATCGGCTTTGCCGCCGAGTTCGTCGCTGGCCATTTCGTCCGCCCCGTCTTGATTGGCAGCGCAACCAAGCTGCCTTTCTTCTGGGCATTGGTCGGCATTCTGGGAGGCGTCGAGACGCTGGGACTGCTCGGCTTGTTTGTCGGTCCAGCGACGATGGCGGTGCTGGTCATGTTGTGGCGCGAACTGGTTGAGGGCGATCCGGCGGCAATTGCCTGACGTCTATAGCTGACCATCAGCGTCACGATTGCCCCGAACGGATCGGGACCCTAGATGGGCGGCAAATCCCCGCCTCCAGGAGTTCCCCATGACCTATTCCGCCAAACTCGGCCTCTATATCGACGGCGAGTGGCTGACCGGGGACGGCCGCGACGTTCACTCGGTGCTCAACCCCGCGACTGGCGCGGGCCAGGCCGACCTTCCGCTGGCCATCGCCGCCGATCTCGATCGCGCGCTTGCCGCTGCACAACAGGGGTTCGAGGCGTGGCGCGCGGTTGCGCCCGAACAACGCGCGGCCGTGCTCAACAAGACCGCCGCCTTGGTCCGCGAGCGGGCCGATGCGATCGCTCGCATCGCGACGATGGAAGAAGGCAAGCCGGTCGCCGAGGCGAAGGGCGAAGTCATGGCTGCCGCCGCGATGCTCGAATTCCATGCCGGTGAGGCGGTGCGCATCTATGGCCGCGTGCTGATGCGCGCGCCGGGCATGCGGTCGATGGTGCTGCACCACCCGGTCGGCCCGGTCGCGGCATTCTGCGCTTGGAATTTCCCGGCGCTGAACGTCGTCCGCAAGATCGCGCCCGCCATCGCTGCAGGCTGCTCGATCATCCTCAAGCCGAGCGAAGAAACGCCGGGCTCCGCAGTCGAGATCATGCGTTGCTTCCAGGATGCCGGGCTGCCCGGCAATGTCGCGCAGATCGTGTTCGGCGTGCCCGACATGATCTCGCGCCACCTGCTCGCCTCGCCGGTCACGCGCAAATTGAGCTTCACCGGATCGGTGCCGGTCGGCAAGCATCTGATGAAGCTCGCCTCGGACAGCGTCATGCGGATGACGATGGAATTGGGCGGCCACTCGCCGGTGTTGGTGTTCGACGATTGCGATCTCGAGAAGACGCTCGATACACTCGTCGCGCACAAGTTCCGGAATGCCGGACAGGTCTGCGTCGCGCCGACGCGCTTCCACGTCCAGGACGGCATTTACGAGAAGTTCGTCCAGGGCTTCGCCGAGCGCACGAAGAAGATGCAGATCGGCAGCGGCCTCGACGCCGCCACCAACATGGGACCGCTGGCCAATCCGCGCCGCCCCGACATGATCGCGGCGATGGTCGAGGATGCGCGGTCGATCGGCGCGCGCGTGCTGGCCGGCGGCGAGCGTCAGGACAAGGACGGCGGCTTCTTCTTCCAGCCGACCGTGATCGCCGACATTCCCTTGGAAGCAAAGGCGATGAACGACGAGCCGTTCGGACCGCTAGCACTGATTCGCCCGTTCGGCACGGTCGAGGACGCGATCGCCGAAGCCAACCGTCTGCCCTTCGGCCTCGCCGCTTATTGTTTCACCGAGAGTGGCCGGCGTCAGAATCTGCTCGCCGAGACGGTCGAGGCCGGGATGGTCGCGATCAACCAGGTCCGCATGACCTGGCCCGACGCGCCGTTCGGCGGGATGAAGGAATCGGGCTTCGGTTCCGAGGACGGCCCTGAGGGGATCATGGCGCACCTCACCACCAAGGCGGTGCACATCGCATGAGTGAGCGTACCGCGGCCCGCATCCTGGTCGACCAGTTGATCGCACAGGGGGTCGACCGGGCGACCTGCGTGCCGGGCGAAAGCTATCTATCAGTGCTCGACGCGCTGATCGGCAGCGGGATCGATCTGCTGACCTGTCGCGCCGAGGGTGGCGCGGCGATGATGGCCGAGGCCTATGGCAAGCTGACCGGCCGCCCCGGCATCTGCTTCGTGACGCGCGGCCCGGGCGCGACCAACGCATCACCCGGACTGCACATCGCGATGCAGGATTCGACCCCGATGATCCTGTTCGTCGGCCAGATCGAGCGCGGCATGCGCGACCGCGAGGCGTTCCAGGAGCTCGACTATCGCGCCACCTTCGGCGCGCTGGCGAAATGGGTGGTCGAGATCGACGACGCCGCGCGCATCCCGGAAATCATCGCCCGCGCTTTCCGCGTCTCGATGCAGGGACGCCCGGGCCCGGTGGTGATCGCATTGCCGGAAGACATGCTCGATGAACTTGCCGAGGTTGCCGATGCGCCGCGTATCGATCCCGTCGAGACCGCGCCCGTTCCGGCCGATATCGATCGGCTCGGCGAATTGCTGGCGAACGCCAAAAACCCCGTTGCGATCGTCGGCGGCTCGCGCTGGACGCCACAAGCGCGGGACGCGATGGTCGACTTCGCGCATCGCTTCGACTTGCCCGTCGCCGCGCAATTCCGCCGCGCCCCGCTCTTCCCCGCGACCGACGAGCATTTCATCGGCGATCTTGGTCTCGCGCCCAATCCCAAGCTGATCGAGCGTATCAGGGCGGCCGATCTGGTCCTGCTGATCGGCGGGCGGATGTCGGAAATCGCCTCGCAATCCTACAAGTTGCTTGCGATTCCTGCCTCGGCTCAACAGCTCGTCCACGTTCACCCCGATCCGCTCGAACTCGGCCGCGTCTATCAGCCGGTGCTCGCGATCAACGCAACCCCACCGGCCTTCTTCGCCGCGCTCGACGGCATCGAGGCCAACCCGACCTGGTCCGCCAATCGCGAGGCGGCACGCGCCGATTATCTCGCCTGGTCCGACACCCCGCCGCCGGTGCCGGGCGATTTCCAATATGGCGACGTCATGGCGTGGTTGCGCGACCGACTGCCGCCCGATGCGACGATCTGCAATGGCGCCGGCAATTTCGCGAGCTGGATCCATCGTTATTACCGCTTCCGCGATTTCGGTACTCAACTCGCGCCGACCAGCGGATCCATGGGCTATGGCCTGCCCGCCGGCGTGATGGCCAAGCGGCAAAAGCCCGACAGCATCGCGCTGACCATCGCCGGCGATGGCGACTTTCTGATGAACGGCCAAGAATTCGCGACCGCCGTCCATCACGGCATTCCGCTGATCGTCGTGCTGATCGACAACGGCATCTACGGCACGATCCGCATGCACCAGGAAAAGACCTTTCCCGGCCGCGTCTCGGCGACCAACCTCACCAATCCCGATTTCGCCGCGCTCGCGCGTGCCTATGGCGGCCATGGCGAGACGGTGACGACGACCGCCGAATTCGCCCCCGCCTTCGAACGCGCGCTCGCCAGCGGCAAGCCGGCGATCCTGCACTGTCATCTCGACAGTCAGGCGATCACTCCGACCGCGACGCTGGATGGCCTGAGGGCCGCGGCGGAGGATAAGGTCTGAGGAACCGGAGCCCTTGTCAGCAGCGGCTCGGTTAGGCGACACCCCATAAGGCGCGCAGCCGCTTCTCCGACCCGTTGAAGCGATCACGGTCGCAATGGCCGATCCCGTCGACGGGGGTATGGGCAGTCGCGTTCACCGCACCGTCGGTATATTGCCACATCGTCCAGGTCGGCCAGTTCGGCGGCACCACCGCGGTTGGGCCATATTGCGCCAGCCATAGCCAACAATTAGCCAGAATCGGGTCCTTGCTGGTTCCCAGCAACTGCTTGATGTAATGGCCCGAATAGAAGCCTGGCCAGCGCCCGGTGACGCTATGGACATGCGTCACGAATGCGCGCGCCTCTTCCAGCGTCATCGATGCCCCGGTCGGATTGGGCTCGAAATCGAGCACCAGCAATGTGCTGCCGACATCATTGCCCAGGGCGTTGAGGAACGCCGTCGCCTGATCGACCCCATCGGCGCCGGTGGCGAAATGATAGGCGCCCCACAGAAGCCCGGCCTTGAGCGCCTTTTTCTTGTTGGCGGCATACATCGGATCGATCGAGGAATGGCCCTGCGTCGCCTTGTGAATGATGCCGAGTATCCCCGCCGCCTTCGCTTTCTGGAAATCCAGATTTGGACCGTTGTGGTGCGAAATATCCACTACCGCATCGATTGCCGCCATGCACCCCCCGATCAAGAATAGGTGAGTCGATGGCGAGAATAACCCGCGCCTTGATCAACACCAATGGGAAGGGTTCATAATGGCCTATTAAGTATCGCGGGTGACAGCCTGACCCTGCACCGTCGTTTACTGTCCAAACTGCAGCCTGTGTCTTGACGGTTGCATAGCTGCGCCGTCGTCGGGTGCGTCAGGATCCGGCGGTCGCGACCTTCACCATCGCTAAGGCGGGGAAAAGTGGAGCGGGTAGCGGGAATCGAACCCGCGTATTCAGCTTGGAAGGCTGCTGCACTACCATTGTGCTATACCCGCCCGTCGCCGGAGCGAAGCGGGGAACTAGCGAGTCCGTCGCGACCGCGCAACCCGGACATCCTTCACGGCTTGCTTACCATTCCGCGCGTATCCCCTCGCGCATGTATCACGACCCAGCATTGGGCACGGCCGCCAAGGCCGATCCGCGCCCCAAGTCCGCCGTGTCGACCGGAACCGGCGTATCCGGGCTGGCCGGGCTGTTCACCTGGATAGCGATCGCGCGCTGGCTCGGGATGGACGGTCCCTATGCCGCCCTGATCAACGTCGCCGCGACCGCGCTGCCGATGGTGTTGTGGTCGGTGTTCGTCGACAAGGTCCACCGCAATCCCTCGACCGGGATCGACTGGGCGAATCCGAAGCCGTGGCGCGAGACGCTCGACATCTCGATCACTAAGCTCGCCGGGCTATGGCTGACCTGGGCCGGGATCGCCTGCCTCTACGCGGTCGGGCGCTTCTATTGGGAAGGCAATTTCCAGTTCTCGATGTGGTGTTTCATGTGGGCGGCGCCGGCGTTGTTCGTGCTGTCGGTCCCGTACACCTTGTGGCTCGACCGCCGCATGGTCGAGCCCAAGGATGGATGCTGGGCGCTGGGCGCCTGGATGATGGGGCTCAAGGAACCGATCGACAAGGAAGCGATCTGGAACCACCTCAAGAGCTGGGGCGTGAAGATGTTCTTCACCGCGTTCATGCTGGCGATCGTGCCGCCGGGGTTCGGCGATTTCGTGCGCGGCGATTTCAGCCGGGTGCTCGCCAGTCCGGTGGCGCTGGCCAATTGGCTGATCACCTTCATGTTCCTGGTCGACGTCGCGTTCGCCACCGCGGGCTATCTGCTCGCCTTGCGTCCGCTCGATTCGCACATCCGCACGGCCAATCCCTATGCGGCGGGCTGGATGGCGGCGCTGATCTGCTACCCGCCCTTCGTCCTGATGGGCGATAACGGCCCGCTCGATTATCATCCGGGCACGTATGGCGAGGCCGGCTGGTCGACCTGGTTCGCCGATTACCCGGTGCTGCTGGTCGGCATCGGCACGCTGCTGGTGTTGCTGACCGCGATCTATGCCTGGGCGACGGTCACGTTCGGCCTGCGATTCTCCAACCTGACGAACCGCGGCATCCTGACCAATGGGCCTTATGCCTTTTCGCGCCACCCCGCCTATCTCTCCAAGAACCTGTTCTGGCTGATCGCGACCGTGCCGCTGCTGACCACCGGCAGTTGGCTCGACGCGGTGCGGTCGACCGCGATCATGGGGATCGTTGCCGGGATCTATTATTGGCGCGCGCGGACCGAGGAGCGCCATCTGCGCGCTGACCGGGCGTACGAGGAATATTATCAGTGGATGGAGCGCAACGGCCTGGTGCCGCGCTTCTTCCGCTGGCTCAGCGGCAAATCGGCAGCGGTCACGCCAGACACAGCATGAGGCCGATGGCGCCGGCCATCGCCACTGCGCTCGCGGCCAGTGCACGGTGGAGATGGAGACCGCCCGGACAAAGCCGAGCATAATCGCGCCAGATCAGGATTGCCGGGCGCCAGAACGATCGCGGGCGGCGTTCGATCGCGTGGACCGCGATCGCCATCCGCCCGTTTTCCAGGGTCGCGACCACTAGTCCGGCAATCACGGCGATGAGACAGATGACCGCGGCAACCGACCGCGGTCCGGCCATCAGAAGCTCATCTCGTCATAGATTTTCGAGATGTCGCTGTTCCACTCACCATTATAGCGGTCGAGCAGGGCCTGTGCGGGCACCTTGCCCGACCGCACCACATCGCGCAGCGGATCGAGGAACCCGGTCTCGTTGGTCCCGCCGGCATCGGTCCGCGCGCGCGCAGTCAGCCCGGCATGGGCGATGTCGAGCACTTGCCCGGCGATGTCGCGAAGCTTGCCGCCGCCCGGCAGCGGCGCGTCGAGCGCCAGCGCCGGCACCGAATTCCGCAATTCCTCACGCTCGGCCATGTTCCAATGCCGGACCAGATCCCATGCCGCGTCGAGCGCGCCCTGATCGTAGAGCAGTCCGACCCAGAATGCCGGCAAGGCGCAGATCCGCCCCCACGGACCGCCATCGGCGCCGCGCATTTCCAGGAAGGTCTTGAGCCGCACTTCGGGGAAAGCAGTCGAAAGATGATCCGACCAATCCTCGATCGTCGGCTTCTCGCCCGGCAGGATAGCGAGCTTGCCGTCGAGGAAGTCGCGGAAGCTCAAGCCCGCGGCGTCGAGATATTGGCCGTCGCGATAGACGAAGTACATCGGCACATCGAGCGCGTAATCGGCATAGCGCTCGTACCCGAACCCGTCCTCGAACACGAACGGTAGCATGCCGGTGCGCGCGGGATCGGTGTCCGACCAGATATGGCTGCGGAACGAGAGCATGCCGTTGGGCTTGCCCTCAGTGAACGGCGAATTGGCGAACAAAGCAGTCGCCAGCGGCTGCAGCGCGAGCCCGACGCGGAATTTCTTCACCATGTCGGCTTCGGACGCATAGTCGAGATTGACTTGGATGGTGCAGGTCCGGAGCATCATGTCGAGCCCCAGGCTGCCGACCCGCGGCATGTGGCGCAGCATGATCGCATAGCGGCCCTTGGGCATGATCGGCAGGTCCTGCCGTGCCTTGTCGGGCCACATCCCCATGCCGAGGAAGCCGAGCCCCAGCCGATCGCCGATCGTCTTGACCTGCTGCAAGTGACGGCCGGTTTCGGCGCACGTCTCGTGCAGATTTTCGAGCGGCGCGCCCGACAGTTCGAATTGCCCTGCGGGCTCAAGGCTGACCGATCCATCGGCGCCGGTCAGCGCGATGATCTTGCCATTCTCCTCGACCGGCCGCCAACCGAACTCGGTCAGCCCGTTGAGCAAGTCTCGGATGCCGCCGGGCTCGTCCCAGGACGGCGCGCGATGATCGGCGGTGCGATAGACGAATTTCTCATGCTCGGTGCCGATCCGCCAGCGCTCGGCGGACTTTTCGCCCCCTGCAAAAAAATCGATCAGCTGCTGGCGGTCCTCGATGACCGCTGCGTTTGAGTCCGTAACGGTCTTCGTCGTCATGGCGCGCATGTAGCGACGACGAAAGGGTTCCGCTAGCCATCGTTCTATAGGGACTAGCCCCGCCAATCCCCCGCCGCCGACATCCAGATCGTCACCGCCGCTGCAGCCGCGGTTTCGGCGCGGAGAATGCGCGGCCCAAGGCCGATTCCCACCGCTTGAGGCATCGCACGGATCGCCTCGCGTTCGGCGTCGTCGAATCCGCCCTCAGGTCCGATCAGGATCGCCGCTGGTCCCTTGTGGGCTACCATCGCCTCCGCGGCAGGTACGCCGCCCATCTCGTCGGCGAAATACAGCGCGCGATCAGCAGGCCAGTCGCGGAGCAACGCGTCCAGCTTCACCGCCTCGGCCAACTCAGGCAGCGCGGTGCGGTCGCATTGCTCGGCCGCCTCGATCATATGGCTGCGCAGGCGGTCGAGGTTGAGGCGGTCGATGATCGTGCGGCGAGTCAGCACCGGCACCAACCGGGCGACGCCCAGTTCGCAGGCTTTCTCCGCGACCCAGTCGATCCGGCCTTTCTTGATCGGCGCCGCGCACAGCCACAGATCCGGGACTGGCTCGCGGTCGCGCAGATGCGCCGAGACGGTCAGGATCAGGTCGCGTTTTCCGACCGCACTGGCGATGCCGAGCCATTCGCCGGTGGCGTCATCGAACAACTTTACCGGGTCGCCCGCCTTCAGCCGCAGCACCGATAACAGGTAATGCGCCTGCCCACCCTCGACGCGCACATCAGCGCCCTCGGCAAGCGGGGTTTCAACGAACAAGCGCGGCGTCGATCGCGGCGGCCAAGCGGGAGTTGCTGCCATGGCTGGCGACTTAGCGAGTTCGATCCTGGTGGGCCAGCGTCGCTCTCTCTTCTCCCCGCCCGTAAACGGAAGGGGAGCGGCCGGTCACGGCCTCGGCTTGCGACGCGTCATCCGCCAGCCGACCACCAGCGCAGCGATACCGAACGCGCCGCCGATCAGCGCGAGTCCCGCCGCCTGGGCGATGCCCCAGAACAGCGTCTCTGCGAACCGGGCGATGGCGACGGACAGATGGACCATGGACTGGCCTTAGGGCCCGTACCCGATTACCGCGA
>NZ_BCYU01000080.1 GCF_001598355.1 Sphingomonas asaccharolytica NBRC 15499 | reverse complement strand
CCGGATCATTATCGGTATTGATCCTGCCGACGCACAATTGATGGGAAAGGGTCGGCGTTGCCGACCCTTTTTCGTTTGGGCTTCAGCCGGCCAGGGCCGCCTTTAGCTCGTCGAGCCAGGGCTCGTAGTGGCGCCACAGGTCGAAGGCATCGCGGTTGATCGGCTGGCGGACCTGCTCAGAGCTCGCCGTGCGGACCGGACGAGCATTTTCGTGAGGACGCAAACACGATTCCTCGAACGACAGACCCAGATAATCCAGTAAAGCGCGGATCTCACGTTCGGGATCGGCCACCAGCGATTCATGCTGAACGCGATAGACGAGGCCGGGCAGCGTTTCGTCAAAATGGTCCATTGCCCGGACGTAATCGCGATAATAGCTGCCAAGATCCTGCATCGAATAGGCGAAGGTCTGCCCTCGCGAGAAATGTTGGCGAAAATTCGAGAAGCAGCAAGCCATCGCGTCGCGCCGCGCATCGATGATCTTCGCATTGGGCAGGATGAGATGGATCAGACCGAGGTAGCGCCAATTATTGGGCAATTTGTCGATGAAGAAGGGTCGCGACGTTTTACGCTTTGAAGCCGAATTTTCGACATAGCGCTCTCCGAGCGTTCGCACCTCTTCCGCTGTCAAATCAGCCACCACGGCTGGATATGCGGCTGCCTTGTTCTGCCAGTCCCTAGCGACCAGCGATTGCACGATATGAGGGATGTCGGGCAATTCCGACGTGCCTTCGATTTGCGAGTGGCTCGCCAGGATCTGCTCGATGAGCGTGGAGCCGGCGCGCGGCATGCCAATGACGAAGATCGGATCCCGTCTTTGGCAGCCCATACCGGCATGTTCTGAGAAGAAGGCGGATGTGAATAGCGCCATCGAGCGATCGACTTCTTCCGACACGGCGCCCCGATCATGCGGAATCAGGTCCAGCCTCAGCTTGTTCCCTTCGGCATAATGACGGAACGAGGCTTCCCATTCGCGGCGATCCTCCAGCGCCTTGCCCAACGCGAAATGGAGGTACAGGCGCTTGGCTGGCGCGACCAAGCGATCCAGCGACCGCCGCATCATCGCGAGATCCTCGGCCTCGACCTTGTTCGCCTTCAATTCGGCCAGCGACCACCAAGCTTCCGCGAGTTCAGGATTGAGCGCTGTGGCGCGACGATAAGCGGCAACCGACTCGCTTTGTCGACCCATCGTCTTCAGCAAGTGCCCGTACCAGAGCCAGATTTCGGGGTTGTCGTCGATGATGGCGAGAAGCTTGCGATAGGTTTCCGCCGCGGCGTCGTAACTGCCGGTCTGCGCGAGAATGTCGGCCTTCGTGGCCGCTGCGACGATCACCTTTGGATTGTCGGCGATGACGCCGTCAAGCGTCGTAAGGGCATCGTCGAGACGACCTTGCGAGAAGAAGGTGAGTGCCAGACTCACCTTGGCATCTGGATAGTCAGGCGCGATGGATACCGCCTGCCTCAGCAGCCGCTCGGCTTCAGGATGGATTCCCAGCGTGGTCGCGATCTCGGCCAGCATCATCGCGGCGACGACATCGTTGGGCGAGCGAGACAATGAAGTGCGCAAGATGCGTTCTGCGGCCGCGAGATCATTTGTCATGATAGCGGTCCGTGCCGACTGGATGTCGGGCGACCGCAGCGTCGACTGGATCGCGGCGAGATCGGCCTTGGCCGCCTTTTCCGCGAGCCCCAGTTTGCGCAATGCTTTGCCCAATAGCCGCAGCGCCTCGGGCTGGCCGGGAGTTACTTCAAGAATTGCCGTTGCCTGTTCGACGGCTGCAACGGGATTATGATCGAGCAGTAGCACCCCATTCCGGAGCGCGGCCTGAAGGGAACCTGTATCATCGCGCATGGCATCGTCGATGCCAGCAAAGAGGGGTGTTCGCCACAAGAAAGGGGCCGGGAAAATCCCGGCCCCTGAGTATAGATCGTAGAGAAAGATCAGAACTTGGCGACAACACCCGCATAGAAGAAGCGGCCGACATTGTCGTAGATCGCGCTGCCGAAACCAGTGCCAAGGGTTCCCAGCGGCGGCTTGGTGTCGAGCAGGTTGTCGACGCCGACATAGAAGTTGAACTTTTTGTTGGCATCGATCTGCAGGCGCACATTGTGCAGATAGGTATCCGGATAATATTTGATGTCCGAATAGTCGGTCTCGGACGCCGGAATGCCATTGACCTCATGCAATGCCGCCCAGGGAGCAACCGTCATCTTGCCGACATAACGCAGCTTGTAGCCGAGTGTGATCGGGCCCTTGTTGAGATCCAGGTTCCAGCTGAATTCGTCGAACGGATAGCCGAGCGTACCCAATTGCTGGGTACGGAAGTTCGGGTCGGTGGCGTCGAGATACGTATCGTTACGGAAATTGTGCGTGTAGAGCAGCCGCGTCGACACATTGGCGATATCGCCAAACTTGTGTTGGTAACCTAGCTCTATGTCGAGTCCGCGCACCCGCAGTTTTGCGTAATTGAGCGGAATAACGTGCAGGCTGCCCTCCAAGATACGGCCTGGGATTTCTCCGGACGGGCCGGTTGTGCCCGCAGGTCCATTATACCGCTGGAAAAGCGAGCAGAACTGATTGTTGATGCCCGACTGATTATAACAGGCATCGATGACGTCCTGGGCGCCCAACGAAGCGATTGCGTTATTAACATTGATGTCGAACCAGTCGACCGTCAGCGATAAGCCGGGTACCCACCGCGGAGTGATCACTGTGCCGATAGTGTAGGAGTCAGAGGTCTCTGCCTTGAGCTCTTTGTTGCCGCCCGAAAAATAACCCATCGTTTGAATATAGTCATAGACGAAGTTCGCGGGCACGCCTGCAGCCTGGCAATTCTTTGCAACCGTCGAGTTCGGGTTTTGCGAATAGTTCGAGCATGGATCGCTCACGAACTCATAGTTTTGGCCGAACCCGCTGTAGAGGTCGACCAGTGTCGGCGCGCGTACTGCACGCGAGTAGTTCGCCCGGAAACGGATGTCGCGGACTGGCGACCATTCCAGGTTGCCATTATATGCCCACACCGAACCTGCATTACCCTTGTAGCTAGCATAACGCGCTGCGCCGCTCAGCGTCAGTTCGTGGAAGAACGGTACGTCCTTGAGAATCGGCAGGCGAAGCTCCCCAAAGATCTCCTTCACCTCGAATGCCGGGGCACTTAGATCGGGAATGGCGTTGTAGAACGTCAGGCCGGCCTTGGTGTAGTCATCCTGCTTATACGATGCCGTCTCGCGACGATATTCTGCACCAAGTGCGATCCCGACCGGACCGCCGGGCAGATTGAAGAAATTGCGCGTGTCGCCGCTCAGGAATGCGTTGGCGACAAACTGGGTGATGCGGCCCTTGGCCACCGAGTTCTGCAATATGTAGCTTCTCGCCGCGTCGCTCACATTGCCGGTCCCGAATAGGTTGACGGGCTGACAGGCTGCCACATCGGCAGCCAGATGAGCGGCAGCAAATGCCTGGTTGGCTGTCTGCGCCTCGAGAGCAATGCGTGCAGCGGGGTCGACCGTTGCACGGCAAACAATATGGCCGTTGGCTGTGCCGGTCTTGAATTGCCCCTCGTCAACCGGATCGATAGCGAGGAGGAAGCGCTGCAGATTCACATTGCCGAGAATCTCGTTCTTTTCATCAAACCGGCCATAGTTGCCGGAAACTTCGTACGACCAACCACTGCCGAGTTCACCACGGACGCCGGCGACGATGCGATAGGTTTCGCGACGCACCCGCTCCTGCCGATTCGTGAGGCTGGTCGCGTTTTCATTGAAATAGAACGGTTGGTGCGCATTGTTCGCCACGCCGTAATAGTCCGTGAGGAAAGTGCGCGCCTGCGAACTGAGATAGGGGTTGTCGGTGTAGAACACTTCGCGCGGCGAGCCCGTCACGCCGCCGTTGAAGAAGAAAGGACCACTGGCGCTGCCCAGCACGTCTGTGCGGACATATTTCGCTTCGATGAAGGGCACAAATGCGGGCGATATTTCGAAGTGCCCGAGCAGGTTAGCGCTGTAGCGATCTTGTTTCGGCAGCAGGCCGAGCTGCGTCCCGTCCCGGAAGTTGTCGCCGTTGCCACCAAGAAAACTGCCGTACGAGGTGCCGATGCGCTGATTTCCAGTGGTTGGCGTCAGGGTACCGTCCGGGTTGAAGTGATATGAGCAATAATATGAATGGTTGGCATCGAACGGACCGCATGCGTTGCCAAGGAAGGTGCCGCCGTTGCTGTACGTCGCGCTGCGAATGTCGTTAGAGAACACTCGGTTCGGCTTACCGTCATTCTTCTTGGTGTCGACGGTGACGAAACCGTTGTTGACTCGATAGTCCTCGCGGTCGCTGGCGTAGAAGTCGCCCTGATGCGCATATTCCAGGTTGACCGCGATGTTTCCACGGCCGCCGGCGAAGTTCTTACCGGCGAGCAGGCTCACGAAAGAAGACGGCGCGTCGCCATATTGGCTGATGCCGCTCTGCGCGCGCATCTGGACGCCTTCGTAATGGTCCTTGAGGACGAAGTTCACCACACCGGCGACGGCGTCCGAACCATAAACCGCCGAGTCCCCGCCGGTGACGACGTCGACGCGCTCGATCAGATCGGACGGGATCGTGTTGATGTCTGGCGAGGACGCTTCGTTGAGGATGTCGCCCGCGACATGGCGGCGTCCGTTCACAAGGACCAGGGTCCGCTGCGTTCCGAGGCCGCGAAGGTCGAGCAGGCTCAAGCCCGAGGTCCCGAGGAAACGGGTCGAGTTCGACTGGCTGAACGTGCTGGTCAAAGCCGGCAGTTCGTTGAGCACGTCACCAACCGACGTACTGCCCGTCTTGAAGAATTCTTCGCCGGAAATGCTGGTTACGGGGACGGGCGAATCCAGATTGGGGCGGCGGATACGCGAGCCCGTGACGACGATTTCACCCGATTGATCGGAGGCCGTCGGCGCAGTCGCCGTCGGAGGGCAGGGTGCATCCGCCGTCGGCGTGCTGCCGTCCGGACATAGTGTCTGGCCGCCAGCCGCAGCCGTTTGCGCCGACGCCTGGCCAGCGTACAGCATGCCAAAAACGAGGACGGCGGAAGTGAGTGCCGTCGACGCGTGAAGACCTTTCATGCGCATAAGAGCCCCTATTTTTGTTCGTTATGGCAACCGTCTTGCCACAAAAAAAATATCGGGTTCAAGAGAGGGCGGGTTCGCGTCTCATGAAAGTGATAGACTGTCTCAAATTGGCCACACTAGTCTTTGTGATACAATTTGCGACATATCGATACAAATTGCGACAAATTGCCCGGGGCAAAATAAAATACCCATGTGAGAGAACATACGATATAGAACAGGTTGAATTATTACACCGGCGTAGGCGACAACGATGACGTTAGACTTTGTGAATCATTCTCCGATCATGGTTGCGACTGGTAACGATGACTGGAGAATTGGTCAATTTTTACGCGAATCAGTGATGAGCGACGCGGCAAGATCAAATTCGCGAGCCGCTTACCTCTGAATATCTAACGATGGCGGGGCCAGGTGAAAAACAGGGTCCAGGGTTTTCACCCCGCGACGTGGCCACCTAGACCGATCGCACTGCGGCTCGATTGGATGGGCTAGGCCGAAACTAAGACAGTCACTAGGCCGGATGGCTATTGTCACCCCGTCTCGCCAAGTCCGTCACCATGACAGCCTTGCCGTCGCGATCGCCTCAATTGAACAACGCGGTAAGCGCCGCGGGAGCTGTCATCGTCCGTCGTGATTTCGTAATACAGCCCGCTCCACGCACAGGACAGCAGCGCGGGTCTGATCTTGTCCGGCGCCGTCAAATAGGGCGTTTTGACGTTGGTGATCGACCGGGGGTCGGGCGCGGATTCAGGCAGATATTTGGCGTATAACACCATGATCCGGACGCCACGCGCCCCTGAGGGGGCTCCTCAGCTCAATTCATCGCGCATGCCGTCAGCGATCAGGAAGGATCGCCTGCGGTGTGCCGTCGGCCACTTTGGTTCCGTTGCCGGGGACGAGGGGCAAGGTGGCGAGCGCGCCGGTGAATGCCGCGCTGAATTGGTCCCGGTATCGTTGTCGCCGACATTGCAGATGCGCTGGTTGTTTCAGCAATAGAGCGGGACCTTCGCATCCGCGACGTGTGATTTCACGCGGGTCGGGTCGCTGTCGACGTTGAAGCCTGCCACGATCGTCGTCATCTACCGTACGCCACCACGTTTCCCTGCCGGATCGATGAGGGATTGCGCTGTAGAACTGGAGCCGCCCACCGGGCTGCCCCATCTGAGTGGTTCATCGCAGGCTTGTGCCTGACTTACCGGCGCTGAGCGAGTAGCGGCGGGAACCGACGCGACGCCGTCCGGATCGGGGTTTCCGATCACTGTTCCACCCATCTCGTCCGTTCGCATATAGACAGGATTGTTGTCGTTTTTCCGTAAGTGCCCCATCGTGGTTGGCGGCACGACGAAGGTGATGGCGACCATCTCGCTTGGCGTTGCTCGTTGTTCACAGATTCTCAACCTTCACGGTGGAAAATGCCCGTGAGGGAGCATGCGTGGCGATGTTGGGCGGGATCAATGGTGCGCTGAAAGGTGTGTGTCGGTTTGGCACGAACCTGTGGCGTGACCGTAAAGGTGTGACCGCCCTGGAGTTCGCGATAGTCGGCCCCGTCTTTTTGGCACTGCTGCTCGCGATCTTATACACGATGCTCATTTATTTGGCACAGCAGATGCTCGAGACAGCAGCCCAAAGCGCTGGGCGCTTGATGCTGACCGGTGCGGTTCAAACCACGCAACTTGCCAACGGTCACGTCGGCATGACGGCGAGCGACTTCAAGAACGCCATCTGCAACGGTTTTTCCGGCACGGGGCCGAATGGCCAGGCGATCAGCACGCCCTCCATGCTGCCGTCGATGCTCTCGTGCTCGCGGCTAACGGTCAACGTTACCACCGTAAGCGCCTATAACGTGTCCAACGCCTCTTCGCCGACGTTCACCTACGACAGCAATGGCGTCCTGACTTCGACAGGCACGGGCTACAATTATCAGGCGAGCGGCGCCGGGCAGAACCGTATTGTCGTCCTGCAACTGATTTACCTGTGGCCGACAGGAAAAGGACCGCTCGGTCTCGACCTGTCAGATCAGCCGAATGGCAACCGCAAACTTGTGGCGACCTCTGTGTTCACGACCGAGAACTACACCTGCAACACGTCGCAAACCTCATGCTGAAGCGTTTCGCACAGAATGCTCGCGGGGCGGCGATGGTCGAATTCGCGCTCGTCTTGCCCGTGCTTTTTCTCCTGTACGCGGGCGGATGCTGCCTGTCGGATATGATCGCGTGCAACCGTAAAGTGACGGTTGCGACCCGTTCTCTGGTCGATCTCGTCAGCCGGACAATGTCTCCCACCGCCCTCTATAACGATCCGAACAGCGCGAATGCGAAGTCCTACCTCAGCGCTAGTGCCGTCGTGCTGTCGCCCTACAAGCTCGACGTCGCGACCGAGCAGATTTCGCTCCTCAGGGTCTGCGACGCTTCACATGCCTATGTGGTCTGGACCCAGGCTCAAACGCAGAACGCCGACGGCAGCATCGTTGCTAACGCGACCCCTGACCAGGTTGAAGGCACGCTCCCGACCAACGAGGCGCAGGCGGCCAACACGGTCGTTTCGATCCCGACCAACATGATCACTTTGCCGATGATACCGACCTCGCCCGACAGCTCGAACGTGTGTGGAAACCTTGCTGCCGGTATCAGCAACAAGACCCAGGTCGGCACGGCCGGTGGCTGGCTGTACAGGGGCAAGATCACCTACAACTTCACACCGGTGATCAGCTTCGTCCCGATCCAAACAACGGCGCTGACGAAAACCATCTACATGGTTCCCCGCCTTTATTAGGTGCTTATATGATGCGGAAACTCCTATCAGCGACGGCTGCGGCAGCATGGGTCAGGCTCCTTCGTCGGCTGAAAGCCGACCAGAGGGGAGGGGTCCTGATGATCACGGGATTCGCGCTCATTCCGCTGACCTTCGCGGTCGGTTTCGGTATCGACTATGCTCGCGCCTTGAGCCTCCAGACGCAGTTGGACGCCGCTGCCGACGCTGCCGCCTTGGCCGCCGTCGCACCCTCCATGATCCTTCAGTCCAACACTGCGTCGACATCTGCTGCAAACAACATGTTCACTGCGCAGGCAAGCCTGCTGACCGGATACCGGAATCTGCAGATGACTCCCACGGTTTTAGACGGCGCGTCAGGGAGTAGCGGCGCTCTGGGCTATCTTCGCAAAGCCACCGTCACCTACACGGCAGAATCAATTAACATCTTTGGCGGAATCCTCGGAGCGCCGACTCTGACGATCAAGGGAACATCCACGGCAAGCGCCGCACAGCCGCCCAATGTCGATTTTTATCTGGCGATGGACAATTCGCCATCGATGCTCCTGCCCGCGACTTCCGATGGGGTCAGCAAAATCATTGCGGCTACGAAATCACCGTGGAAAACCGAAGGCTGTGCATTTGCATGTCACGCGCAGCTTCCCAAGCAAGACGCCATCTACATCAGGGACACGCTGCAGCGGCATATCCTTCTCTCGACTGGTTATTATACCGCGGGATCATCGACGAACAGCGTATTCTACCGTTGGGATTCAGCTGCGAACCTGGTCTATGACAGTTCAGGAAATCTCATGACCTCGACCTCCACGTCCGTGTCAGGACCAACGAGGACGACGTCCGGCGGAAACTATGTCGATACAACAGTTACTACAGTGTCGGTCACTACCTACACGGTTACCGACAGCAGCTCCGGTCCCGCCACTGTGTACAAGAAGGTGACTTCCACTCCCACTACAAAGAAGGTGTCTACGCCCGTAAGCGGTGGCAGTTCGACTACTACCACGACCACAGGAACCGCAACGTCAACCAGCAGCGTTTATGACACCGGATATTGGGCGGACGGCTATTGGCTCACGCACAATTATGGAACGTTATACGGCAGTCCCGCGAGCATCACCTTGCGCAAGGATGATGTCGTTGCAGCGGCATCGCAGCTGATCCCGTTCGCCGCGAACCAGGCCAGCCAGTATCATGTGACCTATCAGGCACAGATGTTCTCGTTCGACTGGACGCGAGCTGGTGACTCCTCGCCCGTCAAAACGCTCAATTCCCTCGCTAACGTCGCATCCTATGGTAGCGGTTGGTCGGCTGCTTCAGTATTTCCTGCTGACGATTACTGGTGGCAGAATTCGCAACCCGCCAAGGGCGCGAGCAACAACGATCAATCCACTGAATTCACCAACATGCTCACCATGATGAAGAATACCATTCCCACCGCGGGAACCGGCGCACCTGGAGCAACGCCGCAAAAGATATTGTTCATCATTTCAGACGGCATGCTGGACCAGCCGAACGGTGGCGGACGCTATTTCGGGCCGATGCGGAGTACCGATCTGGCCGAATGCACCGCGATCAAAGCCAAAGGGATCAAGATCGCCATCCTCTACACCCAATATCTGCCGGAATCGCTCGCAGGCGACGGCTGGTCACAGACGAACGTAGCTCCATTCCTGCCGCCCCCGCCTTCGCCTTACCCGGTCGGCGGTGCGGGGAGCTCGGATCAGGTCGTTACGGGGCTGCAGAGTTGCGCGTCGCTGGGCATCAATGGTGCGCCACTGGTTCAGACGGTGACCGCCAATGATAACATTACCACCGCTCTCCAGCAGCTCTTTTCAACTGCCCTCCAAACCGCTCGATTGGTTCAGTAAGGCGCGGATTTAAAATATCGACCGGATGATGGCTGGGAGAGGGCGCGCGCATCACAAGTATGCTGAAGTCGCGACTTGACGACGTAGCGGCGAGCCATATCGATGCCGCCACCGATCAATCCGGCCAAAGGGGTGCGTGCCATCGCCATGAGCGCAAGCGTGTTGCCGCGTACATCGGTGGTTACCAATCCCTGGCTTGACCTCGCGTTGAGTTACGCCCCGGACAAGTCGCGCGCGGCGCTGGACGCGCTGTTCGCGCTCGACACCGCGCTGGGCAATGTATTGCGTACGACTCGCGAACCGTTGGTCGGGCAGATGCGGCTCGCCTGGTGGCGCGAGGCGCTGCAGGGTCTCGACGCGTCCAGCGCGCCCGCCGAGCCCGTGCTGCAATCCCTGGCCGACGCGGTCCTGCCGCTGGGGATTACCGGGCGCGCGCTCAGCGGGATGGTGGAGGCGTGGGAGCCGTTGCTGGGCGATATCGGAACTGGGTCGATCGACGATCATGCGCGCCTGCGCGGGCGCGCGCTGTTCACGATGGCCGGGATGGCGCTCGACGCGGCACCGGATGACCCGGTTGGAAACGCGGGGGAGGGGTGGGCGCTGGCCGATCTCGCCGCCAATCTCAGCGATCCGGCGCTGGCGAGCCAGGCGCGGGAGCGAGCCGCCACCATGCTCGCCCAGGCTCGCCGGCCGCGATGGGGCAGGAATGGCCGGGCGCTGGGCGCGCTGGCGCTGATCGCGGGTCGGCAACTGGACGGACCTATTCCGCCGACCTTCATCCTTCGGCTCGCGCGGTTTCGGCTGACCGGCAGATAGCACCAAGATGGAGGGATTCGGTTTTCTCCGCCTTTCGAGCGCGCTAGCGTGAGGTCAAAGGAGGAACGAGCGATGTGGCGATATCTTGCGGGGTTGGCGGCCGCCATCTTGTTGGTGGTAGCGGGAATGACATTTCAGGCAATGCGATCGCCGCCCGCGGCGACGCTTGCCGCCATGCCGGTGGCCGCGGCCGGAACTGCGACGCCGGACGGACAGGCGACCAGTCCCGCGGTCCCCGAGGCACTGCCCGCCACGCGCGAACAGAAACGGTTCGATCGCTACGACAAGGATCGCAACGGCTCGATTACCCGCGACGAATATCTGGCGGCGCGGCACAAGGCCTTCGCCAAGCTCGACGTCGATAACAACGGCACCTTGTCGTTCGACGAATGGGCAGTGAAAGCCGAAACCAAGTTCGCGCTGGCCGACAAGGACAAGTCCGGCGCGATGAACGCGAGCGAATTCGCCACGACCGCAGTCAAGCGCAAGTCCAAGCCGCGGCCTAACTGCCGCCCGACATCACCTGCTCCGGCGCCGGTGGAGGATAATCGCGAGGAGGATTCCTAAGCGGCCAGCCAGCCGGCAAGGGCGGCGCGGGCCCGTTCGGTATACATCTTCTTGCGGTCCGCCTTTTTCGTGCGACCGATGATTGGCGGGAACAGGCCGAAATTGACGTTCATCGGCTGATAGGTCTCGGCCTCGGCCGCGCCGGTAATGTGGTTGAGCAGGGCACCCAAAGCAGTTTCGACGGGCGGCGGAGGCAGGGCGTCACCGCGCAGTTCTGCCGCCGCGAAACGGCCCGCCAAGAGGCCGACTGCCGCGCTTTCGACATAGCCTTCGCATCCGGTGATCTGGCCGGCGAAGCGGATATTGGGCCGCGCTTTCAGCCGCAGCGTCGGGTCGAGCAATTCGGGCGAGCGGATGAAGGTGTTGCGGTGCAACCCGCCCAGCCGCGCGAACTCGGCGTTTTCTAGGCCCGGGATGGTGCGGAACAGCCGCACTTGCTCGGCGTGTTTCAGCTTGGTCTGGAACCCGACGATGTTCCACAAGGTCCCGATGGCATTGTCCTGGCGCAGCTGAACCACGGCATAGGGCCATCGCCCCGTTCGTGGATCGTCCAGCCCAACGCCTTTCATCGGCCCGAAGCGCAGCGTCTCCGGCCCGCGCTCCGCCATCACCTCGATCGGCATACAGCCCTCGAAATAAGGCGTATCCTTTTCCCATTCCCGGAATTCGGTCTTGTCGCCGTCGACCAGCGCCTGGACAAAGGCGTGATACTGGTCCTTGTCGAGCGGACAGTTGATGTAATCCTTGCCGTCGCCCTTGTTCCAGCGCGACTGGAACCAGGCGGTCTCCATATCGATGCTGTCGCGATGCACGATCGGCGCGATCGCGTCGAAAAAGGCGAGCGCGTCGCTGCCGGTCGCCGCGCCGATGCTGGCCGCGAGTCCGGGCGCGGTGAGCGGGCCGGTCGCGACGATCGCGAGACCGTCATCGGGAAGCGCGTCGACGCGTTCGCGAACGATCGTGATGTTGGGATGCGCCGCCAATTGCGTGGTGACACCGGCGGAGAAACCGTCGCGGTCGACCGCCAGCGCCGACCCCGCCGGCACCTTGTGCCGGTCGCCCTCGCTCATGATGATCGAGCCCAAGGCGCGCATCTCGGCATGGAGCAGCCCGACGGCGTTGTTCTCGGCATCGTCCGAGCGAAAGCTGTTCGAACAGACCAGTTCGGCCAGGCTGTCGGTGTGATGTGCTGGCGTCATGTCGCCGCTGCCGCGCATTTCGGAGAGCTTCACGCGCACGCCGGCTTCGGCCAGCTGCCACGCCGCCTCGGATCCGGCCAGGCCGCCGCCGATGATGTGAATGTCATGAGTCATGGCGCCGGGCGATAGCCGCGCCGACGCCGGATGACAAAGCATGTTGCCGATATCGACCGGTGGGGCCATCACATCGTCATGACGAGGATATCGACGAAGCCCCGTGCGACATGGCTGCTGATCCTGGCCATATTGGCCGGCCTCAGCTTCTGGTTCGTCGATCAGCATACCATAGCAAGGTTGCCCTGGATCGCCTGGAAGGGCGCGGCGGTCGCGCTGTTGACGATCTGGGCGGCGCTCAATGCGCACGGGCGGGATGGCTGGCTGATCACCGCGGTCTTGGCGTTGGGGACGCTGGGCGATGTAGTGCTCGAACTGAGTGACGTGGGAGGCGGGATCTCATTCCTGGCCGGGCACGTCACCGCGGCGATACTCTATTTGCTCCATCGCCGCACCAAACCGACGCCCAGCCAGATTGGGTTGTCGGTGGTCTTGTTGATCGGTGTGCCGCTCATCGCGTTCCTTCTGCCCGCCGACCGCACGGCCGCGCCGGGAATCGCGGTCTACGCGACCGCGCTCGCGATAATGGCGGCGAGCGCCTGGTTGAGCCGGTTTCCGCGCTATCGGGTCGGGCTCGGTGCAATATTCTTCGTCGCGTCCGACTTGTTGATCTTCGCCAAGATGGGGCCGCTGTCGGGCTCGCCGATCCCGATCTTCCTGATCTGGCCGCTCTATCTAGGCGGCCAATTGCTGATCGCCTGGGGAGCGGTCACCACCTTACTGCGTTGGAAAGACGATGAAGATCTTCACCATCGGTTATGAAGGCACGACGATGGATGCCTTCCTCGCCACATTGCGCGAGGCAGGAGTCGAGCAAGTGATCGACGTCCGCGCGCTTCCGCTGTCGCGCCGGCCGGGATTTTCGAAGAACGTCCTGGCGGCAACGCTGAAGGACAGTGGGATCGGCTATGTCCATCTCAAGGCGCTCGGCACGCCCAAGCCGGGCCGCGATGCCGCCAAGAAGGGCGACTGGCGGACGATGGAACGCGTCTATGCCGGGCAGCTTCATTTGCCCGAGGCGCAGGCCCAGGCGGCGGAGCTCCGTGACCTCGCCGCCGAAAAACCGTCGGCATTGCTCTGCTTCGAGCACGATCCCAAACATTGCCACCGCACTATGCTGCTGCGCGAAGAAGGCGAGGGGTTCGAGGTGGTTGATTTATTGCCTTGATTTGAACTCCCTCTCCCAGTGGGAGAGAGAGAATTACGTCAGCCCGCGACGGGCAGCTTCACCGTTCCATCATCATCGCGCTCGAGCTCGCCATAAGCGACCACCACCTCAAGCGGCATGGCGCCATAGATGTGCGGGAACAGCGCGCCACCGCGCGATTCTTCCCACCGGACGCTGTCGCCGAGCGCCGCGAGGTCGACCGCCGCGACCCACAGGTCCGATAGGCCGGCGAAATGCCTGTCGACCGTCTCGGTCAGCTGATCGCGGGTCGACAGATGGATAAAGCCATCGGCCAGATCGATCGGCGCGCCCGCGAAAGCATCGGCTTCGAGCGCGCGCATCTGATCGGCGGTCAGTACCTTATAGGCAAGGGCCGGGCGGTCGCTCATTCGCCGTCGGCCGGGCCCGCCGCGCTGTCGTCGGCGGTATCGGCACCGGGATCGGGCGCGACTTCGCGCTCTTCGCCCGCGGTCAAATCCGCCTCGGCATCGCCTTCGGTCTCCTCGATCCGCGCGGCCGAGACGACATGTTCGTTCTCGGCCACGTTGAACAAGCGGACGCCGGCGGACCCGCGGCCAATCACGCGGAGGTCGCCGAGCGACATGCGGATCAGCTTGGCCTGGTCGGTAACCAGCATCAATTGATGTCCCTTGGTTGCCGGGAAGCTGGCGACGACTGGGCCGTTGCGCGCGATATTGTCGATATTGGTGATGCCCTGGCCACCACGGCCGGTGCGGCGATATTCATAGGCCGAAGACAATTTGCCGTAACCGTTGGCGCAGACGGTCAGGATGAACTGTTCCTTGGCCATCAGTTCTTCGTAACGGGCATCGCTCATCTCGCGCGGCTTGCGCACGCCCTCGACATCCTCGCCCTTCCACGCGGCGTGGCGGAGATAATCCTCGCGCTCCTCCTGATCGTGCACGCCGACGCGGTGCAGGATCGATAGCGAGATCACTTCGTCGCCATCGGCCAGCCGCATCCCGCGCACGCCGGTCGATGCACGGCTCTGGAATTCGCGGACATCGTCGCCGGCGAAGCGGATCGCTTTGCCCTGGCGTGTCGCCAGCAGAACGTCGTCGCTTTCGTCGAGCAAGGCGACGCCGATCAGCCGGTCGTCCTCATCCTCGCCCTCGAACTTCATCGCGATCTTGCCGTTCGACGGCACGTTAGTGAACGCGTCCATCGAGTTGCGGCGCACCGACCCCTTGGCGGTCGCGAACATCACGTGGAGCTTGCCCCACTCATTCTCGTCCTCCGGCAGCGGCAACACGGTCGAGATCGTCTCGCCCTCGGCCAGCGGCAGCAGGTTGATCATCGGCCGGCCGCGTGTATTCGCGCCGCCTTCGGGCAAGCGCCACACCTTCATCCGATAGACGCGGCCAAGCGTCGAGAAGAACAGCACCGGCGTGTGGGTCGAGGTGACGAACAATTCGGTGACGACGTCCTCGTCCTTGGTCGCCATGCCGGCGCGGCCCTTGCCGCCGCGAGCTTGCGAGCGGAACGTGTCGAGGCTGGTGCGCTTGATATAGCCCTGCATGGTCACGGTCACGACCATGTCCTCGCGCTCGATCAAATCCTCGTCCTCGATACCGTCGGCGGCACCGGCGATCTCGGTCCGGCGCGGCGTGGCGAATTCGGCGCGCACCGCGGCCAGTTCCTCGCGCATCACCTCGTAGAGGCGAGCGCGATTGGCCAGGATTTCGAGCAATTCGGCGATCGAAGCGGCGAGCTCCTTGAGCTCGTCGCCGATCTCGTCGCGGCCAAGCGCGGTCAGGCGATGGAGGCGCAGATCGAGGATCGCGCGGACCTGAAGGTCGGACAGGCGATAGCTGTCGCCAGTGACCTCGACATCGGTCGCCTCGACCAGCCGGATATAGCCCGCGATTTCGGCGATCGGCCATTCGCGCATCAACAGGGCGCGGCGGGCTTCGGTCGGGCTCGACGATCCGCGGATGATGCGGACGACTTCGTCGAGATTGGTGACCGCGATGACCAGGCCGAGCAACAGATGCGCGCGGTCGCGTGCCTTGGCGAGTTCGAACTTGGTGCGCCGCGTGATGACCTGTTCGCGGAACTGGATGAACGCCTGAATGAAGTCCTTGAGGTTGAGCAGATCGGGCCGGCCGCCGCGGATCGCCAGCATGTTGGCCGGAAACGAGCCCTGGGCCGGCGTGTGGCGCCATAATTGGTTGAGCACGACTTCGGGAGTGGCATCGCGCTTCAGGTCGATGACGATCCGCACGCCTTCGCGGTTCGATTCGTCGCGAATGTCGCTGACGCCTTCGATCCGTTTGTCCTTGGCGGCCTCGGCGATCTTTTCGACGAGCGCGTTCTTGCCCTGTTGATAGGGGATTTCGGTGAGGACGATCGAACGGCGATCACCGCGTCCTTCTTCGAGCTCATGCCGCGAGCGCAGGATGATCGAGCCACGTCCGGTCTCGTACGCCGATCGCGCGCCGGAGCGGCCGAGGATGATCGCGCCGGTCGGGAAATCCGGGCCCGGTACATATTCCATCAGCTCTTCGGTCGTGATCGGCGCCCCGCCACTTTCCGCGCGATCCATATACGCGAAGCACGCGTCGATAACCTCGCCCAGATTGTGCGGTGGGATGTTGGTCGCCATGCCGACCGCGATGCCGCCGGCGCCATTGACCAGCAGGTTGGGGAAGCGCGCCGGCAGGACCGACGGTTCGCTTTCCGATCCGTCGTAATTGGGAACGAAGTCGACCGTATCCTTGTCGAGATCTTCCATCAGGAAGCTTGCCGACTTGGCCAGGCGCGCTTCGGTGTAGCGCATCGCGGCGGCGGGATCGGGATCCATCGATCCGAAATTGCCCTGGCCGTCGATCAGCGGCAGCCGCATCGCCCAATCCTGGGTCATGCGCGCCAACGCCTCGTAGATCGAACTGTCGCCGTGCGGGTGATATTTACCGATCACGTCGCCGACGATGCGCGCCGATTTGCGATACGGCCGGTTGTAGAAGAATCCGCTTTCCTGCGCGGAGAACAGAATCCGGCGGTGAACCGGCTTCAGCCCGTCGCGCACGTCGGGCAGCGCGCGGGCGACGATCACGCTCATCGCATAATCGAGATACGATGACTTCATCTCATCGACGATGGAGATGGGGGTAATGTCCGAGGGGTCGGCGAGGACGGTCTCGTCGGTCAAGTTTTGGGGTCTTTCAGGTGATGTTGCTGTTCGATGACGACCCTAGCGGCTGATGCAACCGATGTCACGCGCGCGCGTACGCGCGCGTGAGGGCGCAATCCGGTACCAGCCGCTGCCCGAGCGGCCATGCGGGTGCAATTTTCCATTCAATCCGCATTCAGCCGGTTTCGGCGATTTGCCCCGCTACGCGCCTTGAACCCCCGGCGCCCGCTGATTAGAGCGGTGGGGAAGGGTTTCCCCGCCCATGAGGAGAGATTGATGAAGAGCATTTCGACGGCCGCCTTCGCCGCGGCGATGGTCGCCGGCGCGACCGGGTTGGCCTTTGCGCCGCCCGCTTTTGCCAAGAAGAAGGAAGAGGCCCCGGCCGGCCCGCAATATACCCAGGCTGTCGCGGTCGCCGCGAACAAGGCCAAGGCCGCGTTGCTCGCCAAGGATATGGCGACCGCCGAGGCCGCGGTTGGCGAAGCCGAGGCGGCGGCCAAGACCGACGACGACAAATATATTTCGACCTTCCTGCGCTATGCGCTTGTGTCGCAGAAAATCGCCGATTCCTCGGCCGGGACCAACGGTGCGTTCGATCCGGCGCCGATGATCGCCCCGCTCGACGCGCTGATCGTCAATCCCAAGACGCCGGCGGACATGCTGCCCAAGTTCGAATTCAGCCGCGCGACGATTGCCTATGACAACAAGGATTGGGCGCGCGCGAGCCGGCTGTTCCAGCAGGCACAGCAGCACGGGTCGACCGAAGCGAACCTGCCGCTCTATCTCGCCAAGTCCAAGGTCCAGGCAGGCGATGCCGCCGGCGGCATGGCCGACCTCGAAAAGGTGGCCGCGTCCGGCAAGCAGTCGGAGGACATCTACAAATACGGCATCGCGCAATCGGCCGCCGCCGGCCTCAAGCCGCAGACCATCGTCTGGCTGAAGCGCTGGCTGGTCGCTTATCCGACGTCGAAGACCTGGCGCGACGCGCTCGGCTATTACGCGCTGACCCAAAACCCCGTCGCGAAGCTCGACAAGAAGCAGATGATCGACGTGTTCCGGCTGATGCGCCAGACCAAGTCGCTCGCTGACCAGAATTATTACGAGGAATATGCGCAAAAGGTGATGGACGTCGGCCTGCCCGACGAAACCAAGGCGGTGATCGCCGAGGGCAAGGCGGCGGGCAAGATCCCCGGCACCGGCAATTCGAACATCCAGGCGCTGGTTACCAGCTCGAACAGCCAGGTCGCGGCCGAGGGCTCTTTCGCCGGGCTCGAGACCAAGGCGGCGGCGTCGGCCACCGGCGCGCTGTCGGCACAGACCGGCGATGCGTTCCTGGGCCGCGGCGACTATCCCAAGGCGATCGCGCTCTACAAGCAGGCGCTGACCAAGGGTGGCGTCAACAATGATGAGGTCAATACGCATTTGGGCATCGCCCTGGCGCTGTCGGGCGACAAGGCCGGTGCCAAGACGGCGTTCGCCGCGGTGACCACCGCGCCACGCAGCGACATTGCTGGTTTCTGGTCGACCTGGATCGACAGCCCGCCGACCGGCTGAGTCGAGGCGATCGAATGAGAAAGGGGCGGCTGGCGACAGCCGCCCTTTTTTTTATGCGCTTGCAGTCCTAGGGCGGAAGGTTCGTTTAGGGGTTTTTGCACGTGGCACCGTAATTACGCAATTACCGGTGGATCACAGAAGGGCTGGACGAATTGGCCGCACGCGCCGTCGTGCCGCTTATCACGGCCCGCCTGCTGTGTTGTAAGGAGGATGGTAGCATCGACAGATGAATGAAGCGGGAATCTTTGGCGGTAAGCGTCGTATGGTATCGCCCATATGGCAGAAAGTGACCTACTACTACTGGCCAATTTGGCTCCGGCTGCGGAGCGGCTTTTAAGCTCTTAAGGAAGTCAAGGTAATAATTTTGAAACGCCAAAAGGAATATGTCCAAAATGGATGTATCTTGTCACCGTAATGTCATTTCCGATCATCGTTGAATGAATTACTTGACGTGATCTAAGGCTCCGGGCAGCTCTATTGCCCAAAGCAGTCCGGCTCTGGCCGCGATTCGCTAAGTGGGGGGCGGCGGCTTTGGGCAGGCGTTGGCTGGGACTTATTTTCGCTGCGTTGGCAGCGATCGTCGTTGTTGCGCCATCCGTCGCGCAGGAAACGACGACCTACACGTACGACGCTCTTGGGCGCCTCATAACATCGTCGATTTCCGGTGGCCCGAACAACGGCACGCAGACCGGCACGAACTTTGATCCCGCGAGCAACCGGACGAATTACACCGTAACGGGAACCCCAACTCCTCCATCG
>NZ_BCYU01000079.1 GCF_001598355.1 Sphingomonas asaccharolytica NBRC 15499 | reverse complement strand
AATGCGGCAAGCGGCATGGCCTGCGGATAGGCCCCACCCCAACCCCTCCCCTGAAGGGGAGGGGCTTATCGAGATCGGCACGGGCACCCTGCCTTCCGCCCCCGAGCGCCGCATCGTCCGCATCAACGGCGCCACCGCTGCGGCGACCGCGCTGGCGGAATGGCTGACCGTGCTGTGGCTCACCCCGGCGATGGACCGGTTGTTCGTCGAGCCCGCCGGCGAGCGGCGGCGGTTCCTCGATCGGCTGACCCTGGCGATGCGGCCCGACCATGCCCAACACGCCAATCGCTACGAGGCGGCGATGCGCGCGCGCAACCGCGTGCTGGCCGATGACAGTCCCGACCCGCATTGGCTGACCGCGCTCGAAGCGCAGATGGCCGAGCACGGCGCGGCGATCGATGCCGGCCGGCGTGAGACCGTGACGGCATTGGCCGAGCGGCTGGCCGACCAGCCCGAAGGCCCGTTCGCCCGCGCCGGACTGACGCTCGAAGGGTGGAGCGGCGCCGACACGCTCGCAGTCGACCTGGCGCAAGGACGACGGCGCGACGCCGCGGCCGGCCGCACGCTCGTCGGCCCGCATCGTAGCGACCTGATGGTCACGCATCTCGACAAGGATCAGCCCGCCTCGCTCTGCTCCACCGGCGAGCAGAAGGCATTGCTGCTTGGCCTCGTCCTCGCCCATGCCGAGCTCGTCGCCGACCGTGTCGGCCGCGCGCCGATCCTGCTGCTTGACGAGGTCGCCGCGCATCTCGATCCGGTCCGCCGCGCGGCGCTGTTCGATCGGCTGGCGGCGACCGGCAGCCAGGTCTGGATCACCGGCACCGAACGCGCGCCGTTCGACGATATCGGCACGGCGTCGTGGTTCACCGTCGCCGACGGAACGGTCGCGGCCGCCTGAACGTCCCCTGTCCGTGCGCCTAAGGCCGGGTTCAGTCCCGTGCCGCTAGCCCGCGTCGATGACCACAGGGAGAATAGTCATGAAGATGTTGTTTGCCGCTGCGACCGCTTTGGTTGCGATTGCCACCCCTGCCATCGCGCAGGATCGCTGGGATTGGTCGGGCGGACGCCCCGACGGCCCCGATTTCCGCATCGCCGGCCCGGGCGTCCGCGTCCTTTATCCTGAATTGCGCGAGACGCGGCGCGGACGCGCCTTCGTGATCCGCAATTTCGACCGCAACCATGATCGCTTCCTGACCATCTTCGAAGCGCGCCAGGCCAACCGTGCCTTTGCCGAAATCGCCGGACCGCGGCTGCGCGGGTTCGACTGGGACTCGCGCGACAGCGGCTACACCGTAGAAGAGCGCGGCGGGCGCGGTGGCTGGGATCGCGGCGCGATGCGTAGCTATGGCTTCCGTCAGACCGCGCGCGGGGCGACGATGCGGCTCGACGAGGACGTGCTGTTCGCGACCGACAGCGACGTGCTGCGCCCGGGTGCGCTCGACAAATTGCGCCCGCTGGCGAGCTATCTGCGCGACAATCCCGGAGTCCGCGTTGCCATCGACGGCTATACCGATTCGCGCGGCAGCGATGCGCATAACCAGGACCTGTCAGAACGCCGCGCGGCGAGCGTCCGCGCCGCGTTCGACGAGATGGGCGTGACTCGCGCGCGCTTCTCGGTCGCCGGCCATGGCGAGCGCGATCCGATCGCGACCAACGCCACCGCAGCGGGAATGCGCCTCAACCGCCGCGTCGAAGTGACCCTGTTGGGCCGTCGCGCCAGCGAATTCTGATGCGAAAGGCCGGCACGAAACCCGCGTGCCGGCCCTCGCCAGACCAGGTGCTCCTGCCCGAGCGGGAGCCCGGATCGCACGGACAGCAATTGTGATCCCGGGCTCCTTCTCTTGCAGGAGCACCAATTTTCAGCTTGCCGCGGCGACCCGATTGGCGTGGGTATAGATCACTTGCCACTTGCCGCCGCGCTTCGCCCAGATGTCGGAGAAGCGGATGCGGACCGAATAGGGCTTGTCCTCGGACATGCCCTTCATCGTGACGGCACCGCCCAGCACCGCGCCGTCGCTCCACACCTTGATCACCTGATCGTCGATCGCGAACGGGTCCATCGTGAAGCCCTTGGCGGTGTAATCGGCGATGAACTGCGCCTTGTCCTCGCGCTTGTCCTGGCTGTTGACCAACAGATAGTCGTCGGCAAGCAGGCGCTTGAGCGCCGCGCCATCGCTCTTGACCTGGGCGAGGTCGAAATCCGCTGCCGCCTTGGCCAGGTCGGCGGGAACACCCGGATAGGTCGGCATCGGCTGCGACGCTGGCCCATCCGCCAGCGCCGGGCTCGCCACTGCCAAGGCAGCCGCGATCGCGATCCATTTCATCATTCTCTCCCGCTTTTCTCGTGATGCCGCACTCTAATCCGGCGCGAAGTCCAGGCAAGCCCGCGCCCCGATACGGCGTCCGAGATCGGACCGGATAGGATATAAAACGATCTGGCGTGGGGGCCCAAAGGGCCGTAATATTGACCTATCTTTCGCGCCTATCGGGAGAGTGAGTCGATGACATATTCGGCCAGGTTCGCCGCCATCCTGCTCCTATCGTCCATCGCCGCTCCCGCCCTAGCCGACGACTGGGTCCCGCTCGGCGCACAGCGCAACGGCACCCAGGTTTCGCTGTCATCCGCGTCGCTCGATCGGCAACACGACAAGGTGAGTGCGCTCGTGCGCTTCGCACCGCCGGCCGGCGCGGGCTGGACCAGTTTCGTCAGCATCGATTGCCGGGCGGGCGCGCTGTTTGCCCGGCGCCTGAGCGGCAACGCGAACGGATCGGCCAAGGCCCACCCAACCGCGGCGGACTATCATCGCATCAAGCAAGGCAGCATCGGCCAGTCGATCGCGGGCGCGCTTTGTCCCGCGCGCGCACCGGTCGATATCAGCCGGACCTCGGTTGGCGGCGGCCCCGCCATGGTGATGCCATACGACCCTCGCTGACCGCATTCAGCCCAGCGTGTCGTACAGCCTCAGAATCCAGCTGAGGTCGTAAGCAAGGTAGAGTGCCGCGAACAGCAAGTGGAAGCGGCGGTTGCCGGTCCAGGCGGCGACCACGCACAAGACGATGCCGATGGCGATCCGAACCGGATATTCGGGCCCGAGCGCGCGGAAATGATCCGCACCTTTGATCGCGGTGTCGATCAGATCGGCGGCGAACGTCGCGGCGAATAATCCGAAGAACCAGCGCCGTCGCGACAGGAAATAGGCTTCGTAGGTATCGTGCTCGGCAAGGTCGCCGGGAAACAGCAGGCAAGCGAGCACGAACCACAGGAAAGCGTAGAGAAGCAGGAACACGAACAGCTCGAACCGCCACGCGCCGAGCGAGATCAGCGCGAACTCCCACCACCAGAAATGGACGATCGAGAGCAGGATCACCGCGACCCATAACAGATGCGTCGCCGACACCGGATTGCGCCCGGGATGCTCGACCATCCGCGCCAGTCCCGACAGGATTCGGGTGAGCCCGAGCCCCAGCACGACCCCCACCAGCACGCGGACGTGAAGGTAGAGTTCGTGCGGATCGGGCGGCTCGGCCATGACCGATGGGATCATTCCCGAGCGCTATTTGCAAGTGCCGCGAATGGCCCCGCGCGACTCGCCATTTTGCTTCCGTTTTCGGGGGCGAATCCCTATATGCTCGCTATGGCAACACCCCCTCAGACTTCAGATTACGGCGCCGATTCGATCAAGGTCCTCAAAGGCCTCGACGCCGTCCGCAAACGACCCGGCATGTATATCGGCGACACCGACGACGGATCGGGTCTCCACCACATGGTATTCGAGGTTTCCGACAACGCGATCGACGAGGCTTTGGCCGGTCATTGCGACCGGATCGACATCTCCTTGAACCCCGACGGATCGGTCAGCGTCACCGATAATGGCCGCGGCATCCCGACCGGCATCCATGCCGAGGAAGGCGTGTCGGCGGCCGAGGTCATCATGACCCAGCTCCATGCCGGCGGTAAGTTCGAGAACACCTCGGACGACAATGCGTACAAGGTCTCCGGCGGGCTGCACGGCGTCGGCGTGTCGGTGGTCAACGCGCTCAGCGAATGGCTCGATCTGACGATCTGGCGCGACGGCGAGGAGCATTACATGCGCTTCGCCCATGGCGACGCGGTCGCCCCGCTCAAGGTCGTCGGCAAGGCGGCGGAGGGTCAGAAGGGGACGCGCGTCACTTTCCTGCCGTCGCCGTCCACCTTCAAGATCACCGAATTCGATTTCGAGAAGCTCGAACATCGCTATCGCGAGCTGGCCTTCCTCAATTCGGGCGTGCGGTTGTTCCTGACCGATGCGCGGCACGAAGAGCCCAAGACGATCGAGCTCTATTATGAAGGCGGCATCGCGGCGTTCGTGAAATATCTCGATCGCACCAAGGCGCCCCTGTTTCCGGAGCCGATCGCGATCTCCGGCCAGCGCGACGATATCGGCATCGACGTCGCGCTCGAATGGAATGATTCCTATTACGAGAACGTCCTGTGCTTCACCAACAACATCCCGCAGCGTGACGGCGGCACCCATCTCGCGGCGTTCCGCTCGGCGCTGACCCGCACGCTCAATGGCTATGCCGAGAAATCGGGCCAGATGAAGAAGGAAAAGGTCAGCCTGACCGGCGACGATATGCGCGAAGGCCTGACCGCGATCGTCTCGGTGAAATTGCCCGATCCCAAGTTCAGCTCGCAGACCAAGGACAAGCTCGTCTCGTCCGAAGTGCGCCAGCCGCTCGAAAGCCTGCTCGCCGACAAGATGGCCGAATGGCTCGAGGAAAATCCGGCCAATGCGCGCCAGATCATCCAGAAAGTGATCGACGCCGCCGCTGCGCGCGAGGCCGCGCGCAAGGCGCGCGAAGCCAGCCGCAAGTCGGTGCTCGGGGTTTCCAGCCTGCCGGGCAAGCTCGCCGACTGCCAGGAAAAGGATCCGGCCAAGTCCGAGCTGTTCCTGGTCGAGGGCGATTCGGCCGGCGGCTCGGCCAAACAGGGCCGCGACCGCCATTTCCAGGCGATCCTGCCGTTGCGCGGCAAGATCCTCAACGTCGAGCGCGCGCGGTTCGACCGTATGCTGTCGTCGCGCGAGATCGGCACGCTGATCCAGGCGATGGGCACCGGGATCGGGCGCGACGACTTCAACCTGGAGAAATTGCGCTATCACAAGGTCGTGATCATGACCGACGCCGATGTCGACGGCGCGCATATCCGCACCTTGCTGCTGACCTTCTTCTATCGCCAGATGCCCGAGATCATCACCGGCGGGCACCTCTTCATCGCGCAGCCGCCGCTGTACAAAGCGACGCGCGGGCGGTCCGAAGTGTATCTGAAGGATGAGGCCGCGCTGGAGGAATATCTGGTCGCGGCGGGCGTCGCGTCGAGCTCGCTCGACGGTGTCGGCACCGGCACCGCGCTGCGCGCTTTGGTCGACCATTCGCGCCGCATGCGCTCGCTGATGCGCTTCGTGCCGCGGCGCTACGATCCCAGCATCATCGAGGCGCTGGCGATGGATGGGGTGTTCGATCCCGAGGCCAGCATCGCGCAGCGCGCGGAGCGGCTCCAGGCGACCACCATCAAGCTCGACGGCGGCGATCCCGAGGCGACCTGGACCGCGCAATTGACCGACGAGGGCTCGCTCCATTTCCAGCGGCTGTGGCGCGGCGTCACCGATCACCACGTGATCGAGGCGGCGTTCCTGGTCTCGGCCGAAGCGCGCAAGCTGCATGGCTTGGCCGCCGAGCAGGTCGACAGCTACGGCAGCGCGGTCAAGCTGGTGCCGAGCAAAGCGCAGGCCGCGGCGACCGCTGTCGAGGAAGCCGCCGCCGAGGTCGACGAGGATGAGGATCTGCCGGTCGTCGTCGGCAAGGGCGAGTCGCTGATCGCGCGGCCGTCGCAATTGCTCGAGGCGATCCTGGCGGCGGGACGCAAAGGTCTGTCGATCCAGCGCTACAAGGGCCTGGGCGAGATGAATCCCGAGCAATTGTGGGAAACCACGCTCGACCCGACCAACCGATCGATGCTGCGCGTCGCGGTCGACCAGGCCGATGTCGCCGATGAGATTTTCACCCGATTGATGGGCGACGTGGTCGAGCCGCGCCGCGAATTCATCCAGGAGAATGCGCTGAGCGTCGCCAATCTGGACGTATGACGTCGGCGGTCATTGAACCGTCGCGACACTGGTCTAGATCAAGCGTGTAACGATAGTCACAAGGGAGAGGTCGATGCGCTTTGGGATCATGCTGGCGGCGGTTGCCGCGGTCGCCGTGCCGATGGCAGTGGTGGCGAAATCGGATGTGTCGCCCGCCATCGCCAAGGCGCTTGCCGATCCGGCGCGCGCCGACCAGGCCGGCGACGATGCGCGCCGCCACGCCGCCGACGTGCTCGTCTTTTCGGGCGTGAAGCCGGGCTGGCAAGTGGTCGATTTCCTGCCGGGCCAGGGCTATTGGACGCGCATCTTCGCCGGCGCGGTCGGACCGACCGGGCATGTCTACGCCGTGTGGCCAAGCGCGGCCGGCGATCGTGCCAAGACGACGGTCGATGCGCTCAACGGCCGCAAGCTGGGCAATGTCACCGCCGCGGTCGACGCCGGGCTGATCACGGTCGACAAGCCGGTCGACCTGGTCTGGACGGTGCAGAATTATCACGATCTGCCCAATGACGGGCGCGGCGAGCCGGCGCTGACCGCGTTCAACGCCGCGGTGTTCAAGGCGCTCAAGCCGGGCGGGACATATATCGTGATCGACCATGCCGCGCCGGCGGGCAGCGGCCTGACCGATACCGGGACGCTCCACCGCATCGACCCGGCGATCGTCAAGAAGCAGGTGCTTGCCGCCGGCTTCACTTTCGCCGGCGAATCGAAGGCGCTGGCCAATCCCAAGGACGACCACACGCTGAAAGTGTTCGACCCGGCGATCCGCGGCGTAACCGATCAGTTCGTCTACAAATTCCGGAAGCCGCTCAAGTGATCCGGGCCGGGTTGGCGGTGCTGCTGGGCGCCGCGGCGCTCGGCGGCTGCACGCAGAAATGGGACACGGGCAATACCGCCACCGCGGACACGCGGCTGGCGCGTGACGTCGCGCTCGATGCGCGGCGCCACGGCCCGGAGATCGCCGCCTTCGCCGGGGTCAAATCCGGCGACAAGGTGATCGATCTGATCCCGGGCGGCGGCTATTGGACGCGCACCTTTGCCCGCATCGTCGGGCCGTCGGGCCATGTCTACGGCATCTGGCCGCAGCCTTATGCGGCGGAAGCCGGCAGCGACGTCAAAAGCTATGCGGCGGCCGCCGGCACGCCCGCTTTCGCCAATGTGTCGGCGAGCACCCAGCCGGCGACCAGCCTGACCGCACCCGAAAAGGTCGACCTGGTCTTCACCTCGCAAAATTATCACGATTATCCCGACAAGTTCATGGGCTCGATCGATCCTGCCGTGCTCAACAAGGCAGTGTTCGACGCGCTCAAACCCGGCGGCATCTATCTGATCATCGATCATGCCGCCGCGCCGGGATCGGGGATGCGCGACACCGATACGCTCCACCGGATCGATCCGGCGATCGTCAAGAAGCAGGTGACCGCGGCAGGATTCGTGTTCGACGGCGAGTCGAAGCTACTGGCCAATGCGGGCGACGATCACACCAAGCCGGTGTTCGATCCGTCGATCCGTCGGCATACGGATCAGTTCATTTACAAGTTTCGCAGGCCCTAACGCCCAACCGTCACCCCGGCCTTGTGCCGGGGTCTGCCTAGCCCCAAGTCATAGACAAGAGACGTAAGGACATTACGTGCGGCGCGGCGGATCCCGGCACAAGGCCGGGATGACGTATGTGGCTATTCTCGTTCGTCACGGAGAGGGCGGGATAGCAGCGCGCCGATCACGTCGCCGACCGGCGCACCGTCGAGCAAAGCACACACGGCCTCGGTCACCGGCATGTCGACTCCGGCCTCGGTCGCCGCCTCGCGCAACACCGGGGCGGTGAAGGCACCCTCGGCCACCGTCCGCCGATCGCGCAGCAATTCCCTCGCCGACCGCCCCTCGCCCAGCCCGATGCCGAGCGAGAAATTGCGGCTGCTGGTCGACGAGCAGGTCAGCACCAGGTCGCCGAGCCCCGACAGGCCGGCCATCGTCTCGGCCCGCGCGCCGCGCGCCAGCCCGAACCGCGTCATCTCGGCAAAGCCGCGCGCGATCAGCGCGGCGCGGGCATTCTGCCCCAGCCCCGCGCCCTCGACCACGCCGCAGCCGATCGCCAGCACATTCTTGACCGCCCCGCCGATCTCCGCGCCGATCACGTCGTCCGAGGCATAGGTGCGGAAGGCCGGCGAGGCGAGCCGCTCGGCCAATGCGGTGCCAAGATCGGTGTCCTCGCACGCCAGCGTCACCGCGGTCGGCAATCCCGCCGCGACTTCATGCGCGAAGGTCGGTCCCGACAGCACCGCGATCGCCGCCGCCGGCTGCACCGCACGCGCGACTTCGCCGACCAGAAGCTTGCTCCCCGCCTCGATCCCCTTGGCGCACAGCACCAGCGGCTTGGTGCCGAAATCCTGTCCGTCGAGCACCGCGCGGACATGCTGTGCGGGCGCCACCACCAGCAAGGCATCGACAACGCGCAACGCATCGAGATCGTCGGTCGCGACGATGGTCTCGGACAACGGTACGTTGTTCAGGAACAGTTCGTTGACGTGGCGCGCGTTGATCGACTCGACGACTTCGGCCTCGCGTGCCCAAAGCGTGACGTGCTGGCCGTCGGCCGCCGCGACTTGCGCCAAAGCGGTGCCCCAGGCACCGCCGCCGATCACGCCTATCCTCACGCTTTCACTCCTGCCCCACGCACCTTTTCCGCATCCGGATCGAGCGGCCAGCGCGGGCGCGCGGCGATGTCGAGCGGGTCGGTCAGGCCCGCCGCGAAGCGCTCGGCTCCGGCCCAGGCGATCATCGCGGCATTGTCGGTACACAGCCATTGCGGCGGCACGCTGAACGGCAGCGCATAATCGCCCGCCAGCGATTCGAGCGCGATCCGCACCGCCGCGTTGGCCGCGACCCCGCCGGCGACGACCAGGGCAGTTGCGTCGGTATCGCCCAATTGTCGCCGCGTGCGGTCGACCAGGCAATCGACCGCGGCCTGCTGGAAGCTCGCGGCGATATCCTCGACGCGCCACTGGCCGGTGTCGTGCGCCCGCAGCACCGCGCTTTTCAGCCCGGCGAACGAGAAATGCGGTTCGGCCGACCCGAGCAGCGGGCGCGGCAAGGGCACGATGTCCTGGCCGATCGCGGCGGCACGCTCGACCGCGGGGCCGCCGGGAAAACCCAGGCCGAGGATCTTGGCGGTCTTGTCGAATGCCTCGCCCGCGGCATCGTCGATCGTGGTGGCCAGGCGGCGATAGCGCCCGACGCCTTCGACCAGCAGCAATTGGCAATGCCCGCCCGAGACGAGCAGCAGCAGATAGGGGAAATCGAGCTCGGGATCGGCGAGCCGCGGGCTCAGCGCATGGCCTTCGAGATGGTTGACCGCGACCAGCGGCTTGCCCGCGGCGTGCGCCAGCGCCTTGCCGGTGACCAGCCCGACCATCACCCCGCCGATCAGCCCCGGCCCCGCCGTCGCGGCAACCGCATCGACTTGCGACAGCGTCACGCCGGCTTCCGCCAGTGCCGCTTCGATCAGCGGCTCGAGCGCCTCGACATGCGCGCGCGCGGCGATCTCCGGCACGACGCCGCCATAGGGCCGGTGCGCGGCTTCCTGTCCGGCGAGCTTGTGCGACAGGATACGGCGGTCGCTGGTGACCAAAGCCGCCGCAGTCTCGTCGCACGAGGATTCGAGGCCAAGGATGAGAGTCATCATCTGTCTCTAACCGGTCGGGCCGGGCTTGTCGAAGCGCCGGAGTCTGCGCTTTTCACCCCGCCTCGGGCTGCTACACCCGCGTCACCGCGTTGACCGCGTCCGCCGCGCGCAGCGCCGCCATCAATTTCTCCAGATGCGCGGCGTCGCGCACTTCCAGGTCGATCTGGTTGGTGTGGAATCCGGTGTCGCTGGTGTCGAACCGGATGTTGATGATGTTGGCACGGTGCTGGCCGATGATCGTCGACACGGTGCCCAGCGCGCCGGGCTCGTTCTTCAACGTCACTTCGATCCGCGCCAGCCCGCCTTCGGACTTGTCGCCCCAGGCCAGGTCGACCCAATCGACATCGTCCGAATTGGCCAGCACCGGACAGTCGATACGGTGGACCTCGATCTCCTGGTCGGGCCGCCGCAAACCGACGATGCGGTCGCCCGGCACCGGATGGCAGATCGTATCGAGCTTGTAGGCGACGCCGGGGGTCAGGCCGGTGATCGAAATCGCCGACGATTGCTGCGGCAGCGCGCGTCCCGCGTCGGTGCTCGCCGATCCCGGCATTAGCGCTTCCATCAGCTCGGCATCGGTGATCCGCCGCCGCGCCACCGCCTCGATCAGCGCGTCCTCGTCGGTCAATTGCAGCTTCTTGAGCGCGGTCTTGACCGCATCGACCGACAGCGGCGCCGGCAGGCGATCGACGATCTCGTCATACAGCTTGCGGCCAAGCGTCAGCGTTTCCTTGCGCTCGATCGCGCGCAAATGCCGCCGGATCGCCGCGCGCGCCTTTCCGGTGATCGCGAAGTTGAGCCAATTGGGCTGCGGCGATTGCGCCTTGGAGCGCAGGATCTGCACCTGGTCGCCATTCTCGATCACCGTGCGCAGCGGCACGTGGCGGCCGTTGATCTTGGCCCCGACCGCCTGGTCGCCGAGATCGGTATGGACGGCATAAGCGAAATCGATCGGCGTCGCGCCCTTGGGCAGCTGATGCAGTTCGCCCTTTGGGGTGAAGGCGAAGATGCGATCCTGATACATCGCCATCCGGGTATGCTCGAGCAATTCCTCGGGCGTCTCGGCGGTTTCCAGGATTTCGACCAGGTCGGTGATCCAGCTATGCTGGCCGTCGGCGCGGACCTTGCCGGTCTTGTACGCCCAATGCGCCGCCAGCCCATATTCGGCTTCGGCATGCATTTCCCCAGTGCGGATCTGGATTTCGACGCGCGTATCGCCGGCATGCATGATCGAGGTGTGGAGCGAGCGATAGCCGTTGCGCTTGGGGGTCGAGATATAGTCCTTGAACCGCCCCGGCACGAACGGCCAGCGGCGATGGATGACGCCCATCGCGCGGTAGCAATCCTCCTCGGTCGGCACGATCGCGCGGAACGCCATCACGTCGGACAATTGCTCGAAGCTGATGTGCCGCTCCTGCATCTTCTTCCAGATGCTGTAGGGGTGCTTCTCGCGGCCAGAGATGTCGGCGTCGACGCCGTGGCGCGACAGCAGCAATTTCACCCCGGATCCGATCTTGGCGATGCGGTCGCCGCCTTCCTGCAATTGGTCGAGGCGCTTCTGGATCGATTGATACGCCTCGGGCTCGAGCTGGGCGAAGGCGAGCGTCTGCATTTCCTTCATGAACTCGTACATGCCGATCCGCTCGGCGAGCGGGGCATAGATGTCCATCGTCTCGCGCGCGATGCGCTTGCGCTTGTCCGGATTGGGGATGTGGTGGAGCGTGCGCATATTGTGCAGCCGGTCGGCCAATTTGACCAGCAGCACGCGGATGTCGTCCGACATCGCCAGCAGGAACTTGCGCAGATTCTCGGCCGCGCGCTCGCTTTCGGTCTGCGCTTCGATCTTGCTCAGCTTGGTGACGCCGTCGACCATCCGCGCGACATTGTCGCCGAACAATTTCTGGATCTGCTCGGGCGTGGCGACCGTATCCTCGATCGTATCGTGCAGGATCGCGGTGGCGATCGTCTCGTCGTCGAGATGCAGGTCAGTCAGGATGCCCGCGACTTCGATCGGATGGCTGAAATAGGGGTCGCCCGATGCGCGCTTCTGCGAGCCATGCGCCTGGAGCGAAAAGACGTACGCACGGTTGAGCAAGGCCTCATCAGCCTCGGGGTCGTAGGACAGGACCCGATCAACGAGTTCGTACTGACGCAGCATGCCGCTAAGATGGGGCGGGTTGGCGCTGCTTTGCAACAAAATGTTGGCCGCGAGCAATTAAAGGCGCGCGGCCAACGAGGGGATGGTGTTTAGTGGATCGCGGTGCGGGCACCGCTCCCAAATCAGTTCGCCTTGGCGTTGCACTTCGACAGCGTGTCGGCGTCGAGCGCCTGGCCACCGACGGTGAACGAGGTCAGCTTGCCGACGCGCTGCGCGACGAGCTGGCACAAGACGATGTCGCGCTCCGGCGCCTTGGCGGCGGCGAACGCGCCGTCATGGAATTTCCACACAGTGTCGCGAGTGATCAGGCTGGTCTTGGTCGGCGCCTCGACGGGGGTGGCGGTGTAGTAACCGGGACCCTGGGGCTGCGCGAACGCGACGGTGCTGCCGAACAAGGTGACGGCGACGGCGGCGAGAATCCTGGGGGCAATGCTGGACATGTTTTCCTCCTACGTCCGTTGCAACGCACAATAGGTTGCGAATCACCACCTACTCCTATAGGTTTTCAGTTGCAACTAAAAATCTACATGGCATTTTCATGACGCAGGAAATGGGATACGCTCGCATGCATAGAGAGGAATTCTGATGGGCGGACATCTGAGGGAGCCGCTGCGCGACCTCGCCGAATGCGGCCTTTCGGCGGCACTCGAGGCGATGGGCGAGCGCTGGAGCTTCATGATCCTGCGCGCCGCGTTCAACGGCCTGCACCATTTCGAGGAGTTCCAGTCGGAGCTCGGCATCGCCCGCAACATCCTGGCCAACCGCCTCGCGCGGCTGGTCGAACATGAGATCCTGACGCGTGAGGCGCTGCCCGAGGACCGCCGCAAGATCCAGTATCGGCTGACCGACAAGGGCATGGCGCTGCTGCCGACGATGGTCGCGCTCAGGCAATGGGGCGAGCGCTGGGAAAACTGCGTGCCGGCGGCGGCGCCGGTGCTGGTCGATGCGCGCGACATGCGACGCATCCGGCCGGTCGAGGTCCTGTCGCACGACGGACGCGTGCTCAAAAAGGGCGACATGCACTGGGCGCTGCCCGAAGATGTCGTCGGCGAAGAAGAGCCGCTGCAACAGGCCGCGGAGTAACGCGCTGTTCGTCACCCCGGCCTTGTGCCGGGGTCTGCCGGGCAACCATGTGATGACATCCGAAATTTAAGCGCTGAACTTGCCGCCGGGATGCGCAAGCTTGTTCCCACTCTCACGCCGTTTCCAAAGTGGCTCGGCGGATCCCGGCACAAGGCCGGGATGACGGAAGTATCGGAGCCGGCCGCTCTATCTTGTAGCCGCTGGCTTCACCCCAATTTCTCGATGAACTCGCGGATCGCCTCCGGGATCGGGACCGGTTGCCCGGTGGGCAAATGGACATTGACCGTCACCAGCCGCACGATCGAGTGCAATTCGCCGGTCGCGGCATGACAGAGTTCGAACAGCTGCGTCATGCTGGTCGACCCGAGCCGTTCGACCTTGGCATAGGCAAGGATCACGTCGCCGTAGGAAAACGGCTTGAGGAATTCGACCTCGGCATGGCGCACGTGGAATTCGGTCTCGGTCCAGGTCGTGCCCAGCGCCTCGGCGATCCCGGCCCATTCCCAGAATTCGGTCCCGGCGACATCGGCATATTCGAGATAGCGCGAATTGAAGACGACCTTTTGGCCGTCGATCTCTGCATAGCGGACCTTGATCGGGGTGGAAAAGGCGAAGCCGGGACGTGTCATGCCGACGCCCATATCGCGCGCGCCGCGATACGGCCAGCACGACAGGATCGGGTCGTTTTGTCGGCCCCTAACATCGGCGAATCGACCGAAATCTTGCCCCGCTCCGAACCGAAGCGCTCGGCAGGCCTCAACCTCCGACTGGTCCGCCGACGTCCAGGCGGATGATCGTGTCGACCGGGTCGGCATGGCCATCGTCGATCCGCACCGCGACGCCAGACGCGCTCTGATCGAGGCGCACCCTGCCTCCCGTAAGTGCGCGTGCGCGCAGGATTTTCTGGGGGAGGGCCGGCAAGTGAAGCCCGCCTTCCGGCCATTTCAGCACGTGCAGATAGATGGCACGGCCGTGCTGGGTCGATCCGTAGATGCCGTCGACGGGCTGGAAAGGACCTGGCCGCGTGGCGAAGATGCTTTCGCCGTAACGGCCGGTCCACTTCCCAAAATCCGCCAGCAAACGCACCTGTCCCGCCGGTATGACCCCATCGGCATCCGGCCCGACATTGACGAGCATATTACCATTGCGCACGACCGCATCGATGAACAGCCGCTTCAATTGATCAAGCGGGACCAGCCGCTGGTCGGGCGTATAGCCCCATGCTCCATGCGCGGTGAGGCTGAACGTCTTCTCCCACGGCTTGTCGTGAATCGGACCGCTGATCGGCGCGGCGCCTTCCTCGACATTGAAATCGCCCTGCCAGCCCGAGCGCGGGTTGATCACTACTTTTGGCTGGTTCTTGCGGACCATCGCGTTCAGCATGTCGGGGTGCCAGAACCAGGCGGCGTCGGCATCGGTGCCCTGGTGCGCCAGCCAGCCGCCATCATACCATAAGATGTCGATCTTGCCGTAGCGGCTGGTCAGTTCGGCGACCTGGTCATAGGTCTGCTTGCGGAGGAGGGCGGCATTGTCCGGTAAGCCCTTCACGTCGAAATAGGCGGGAAAACGCCAGTCGAGCGGTGAATAATAGATGCCGACGCGCAGGCCATGCCGGCGCAGCGCATCCGTGTAGGCGCGGATGAAATCCTTGTGCGCGGGCGAATGCATCGAATCATAATGTTCGTAGCTGCCCGGGCTATCGAACAGCGAGAAGCCGTCGTGGTGCCGCGCGGTCATCACCATATAGCGCGCGCCCGCACTGCGGGCGGCGAGTGCCCATTTGTCGGCGTCGAAATGCCTTGGATTGAACTGCTGCAGGAGCTTGCGATATTCGGCCGGGGGGACATGATCGTTGAACATGTGCCATTCGCCCTTGGCAGGGATGGCGTAGAGCCCCCAGTGGACGAAGACGCCGAGCTTGGCGTCACGCCACCAGGCCATATCCGCGTCGGAAAGCCGCAGCTCCGGCGCCAGCGCGGCTTCGCTATTGTCGGCCTTCTGCGCGGACTTGAGCTCGTCGGAGACGGTCTGCGATGCCGCCGGTGCGATGCTGGCCAGCATCGCAAGCGCGCCGAGTACGGCGCCTTTTGCGGCTCGTGTCCATCTTGTCGTCACGATCGACCCTCTCGCTTGTGATCATCGAAAGACATGGCCGTTGGGCGGAGCGAGCGCCCCGTAGCGGAAATCGCTCAACCGGATCCCGTGAATGCGGCTCACGTCGATTCCCACCAATGCCTCCTCTTGGTTTTTGTATATGAAACACTATTTCGCAAATGCAAGCAGGATGACGGGGAACGAACTACGGATCTTCCCCGAGCCCCCTATCCGATCGCCAATGGCAGCCGTGCCCGCACGATCGTCACGCCGTGAGCGGGCGGATCGTCACGTCCTCAGGATCAGCGCGCCGACGCGATGCTCGCAACTTTGCCGGTGCTCGGCCTTGGCCGGGGTTTCCGGATCGGCAAAAGCGGAATGGAAGCAATTGCCCAGCCCGCGCGGCGCCTTCCAGAACTCCGCGAGCTTGAACACGAGCAGTTCGTCATTGGTCATGCGGGGATAATAATACCAGCGCTGCCCGGGGTTGAACCTCAGCGATAGATGGTGCGTTTCGCGCCCGGTCGGGGCGATACCGGTGATACCGGTTCGAACGATGTCGTCGCGCTCGACCGTCGCCGCATCGCACAGCGCCAACGGCATATGTTCGAGCGGGCCGGCCATGTTGGTCGGGCGCCAGAAATCCAACCAGATGAATCCGGCGACGGCGTCGCGCTCATATTGCTGGCGCCACCATTGCGCGGCCTGTGGCGTCGCGAAGGCGGCAATATTGTGGGCATAGTCGTCGTGATCGACGCCGCCATCGGAATGCACGCCATCGGCATAGAATGGCGTGGCGGTGTCGCGTCCGCGGCGCAGGATATTGGGGAGTTGATGAACTTCCACCGTGAATTCCGGCAACAGCCGGTTGCGGATGATCTGTTCGACTTCCGACAAATAGACCGATGCGATGTCCTCGTCCCAATCGCGCACCGCGGTGGCATGCTGCAACAGAACGAAGCCGTGGCGGCGGAGGAATTCGGCTTCCGACACTCTTTCTTGTGTCTGAAGCATTCTTGCATCGGCGATGCTCACGCGCCTGCTGGTCGTGTCCATTCCAGGCGGCAATGCGCCGATCGGGTAACGCTCCCGGTCCGTCGGCACGAAATCCGGCGGGTAAAAGCCATTCAAATGAGCGATGGTCACACAGAGCTCTCGATCCAGCTTGCCGGGCGGTTTAGCATATCAACGCCAAAAAGTAACAAGCGCGGTAATCGATAGGCATGCGCCCCGTCACCATGAATGCCACAGAGCGGGGCGCCTCTTGACTCCTAAATCTACATATGTTGTATTTAGCCATGGCTACCAATCGGCGCCCCTCGAAACAGATGCTCAGGCTGCTCGACGCGCTGTCCGCGACGCCTCATGCGTGGCGCCACGGCTATGACATCATGAAGGAAACCGGGCTTCTGTCCGGAACGCTCTACCCATTGCTGATGCGCATGACGGATCAGGGGCTGGTCGAGGCGGAATGGCGCGAGCCGGCACAGCCCGGCAGGCCGCCGCGGCACGCTTATCGGTTGACGGCGCAGGGCCTCGCGCTCGCGCGGGACACGTCCGCGGATCGGAGCGCGCCGGGATTCAAGGAGGTGCCGGTATGACGGCGAAACTTGCTTGTGCCGTGATGGCTTTGACGGGGGCCTGTCTTGGCGATCGTCGCCGCGACTGGGCGCTGGCAATGCGTGGCGAATTGGACGTCGCCGTCGCCGAGGGACGGCCGCTCACCTTCGCGGTCGGGTGCCTGACGAGCGCGCTGCGCGACATGCCGAACCAAGCGGAGGGGCGGTTTACGCTGACCAGCCATGCCGTTGCGCTCGGTCTCCTCCCGATCGTGGCGCTGCTGATCGTGGGCACGGGCGCCGGTTTCCCCTTTCTGCCGACGGGGCATGCCGGCATATCCGGATGGCTCGCGGGAAGCGGCGAGCATTCGCCGTTGCTGACGCCCTGGAACCGCGGCTTTGCCCCGTCGCTCGCGGTCCTGATCTGGGGGCTGATCGCTGGGCATCTCCTGATGCCCTGGTTCATCCTCGAGCGGAATTGGACGCGCGTCGGCACCTTGGCGCGCATCAACAGCGCAGCCACGGTCACGCTCGTCCTGTTCACCACCGTCTTGTTCCTCGACATGGCCTTCTTGTTGCTGCCGGTAGCGGTGCTTGCGATCGAACTCGCGGCGAGTTGGTGTCTCTACCGGTGGCAGGAAGACCTTTTCGTCGAAGCACCGCCCGGGACATTGGTCGCGTAACTATTCAGGAATCGCTTTAGCGACGTGGAGATTGAACCGGGCGGCGTGCCGCCCGCCGGCGAGACGTGTGCCTTTCTTTCAACGCAGCAGATGGAGACAAGAGATGAAAACGTCCCTCGCAATGGTCGCGGCCCTGATCGCATCGGCACCGGCCATGTCGGCCCCCGCGCCGCAACCTGTGCCGCAACCCGCCGCGTCGCCATTTTTCGGTCAATGGAAACTCGACACTGCATCACTGCCAACATCGGGCGATGCGGCTCCCGCCAGCGTGACGGCGGAATTCGCCGATGGCGGCGCCGGCATCTGGAACACCACCTATGTGATCACCGCCAAAGACGGCAGCGCGCGGCGCATGACCTCGCGCGAGCCGCTCGACGGCAAAGCCGTCCCGATCACCGGCGATCAGACGGTCGCCGATAGCGTCGCGATGACCAATCCGTCACCAGACACATTGGTCATGGGACTGACCAAAGGCGGCAGTCTCGCGTCGGTGCGGGTCTATACCGTGTCGGCGGATGGCAGCGAAATGATCGAGAATGCGACGTTCGTCGGCGACGACGGCAAGCCCATGGTCAGCCGCTTCCGCTGGATACGATAGCGTCGGAGAAGCGGGCGGTGCGGATGGTCGCCACCGCCCGCCGCTCTCGGCGGACACACTTTTTCGAGCGCGTGACAAGCGTGCGCGCTCCCGATTGAAGATCAGGCAACGCGGCTGACCGCGACCTGACCAATACCTTCCACTCGCCAGCCGGCCGCGTGTTGCACGCCACGCCGCCGGCTTGCCTATCGCAGGAGATCGACATGCAACGAATGGCAATGCTCGCGGCTCTGTCGCTCGGGGCCTGTGCAACGCTGCCGCCGCCGGCACCGGAACCGCACGTGACGGTCGAAATAACCGATCTCTCGCTGACCACGGTAAGCGGCAGGGCCGTGCTCCGGCAGCGCGTCGCCGCGGCGGCGCATCTATTCTGCCGGCTCCATGGCGCGGAGTTCACGCCGATCGAATCGCGCGAAGACCCCTGGTATTGCCCTGACATGATGCGCTCGGAAATCATGCACGGCATGACGCCGTCGACACGCCGGGCCTATGCGATCGCCCGGCGCGAGGCGGGCCTCCGTGGCCGCGACCTCTGAAGGCCCAGTTCTGGAATTCCGCAAGCGAACGATGCGGCCGGACGCACAACCGCCCAAATCCTCAGAACAGCAACCGCCCCCCGACCAGCGCCAGCACCACCGCCAGTATCGGGCCCAACACGCGGTCCGACACGCGGCTGGCGATCAGGCTGCCGACGATGATCCCGGGGATCGATCCGATCAGCAGCGACACCAGCAGCGCGCCGTCGACCGATCCCAGCATCCAATGGCCGATGCCGCCGAGCAGCGTCAGCGGCACGGCGTGCGCGATGTCGGAGCCGACCAGCCGGTTGACCGGCAATGCCGGGTAAAGGATCAGCAACGCGGTCATCCCCAGCGCGCCGGCGCCGACCGAGGTGAGCGAGACCAATACGCCCAGCACGGCGCCGAGCAGGATGGTCGATCCCGCCAGCTTGCGCGGGCTCATCGTGCCGAAGCGCGGCGTCAGATAGGCGACGATGCGCCCGCGCAACAGGGTCGCCGCCGCCGACAGCAGCAAGGTCACGCCCAGGATCACTGACATGACGTGGCCGGTCGTCGCGGACGCTGGGCCCGCCTGGCTGAGGACGAGCAGGGTCACGATCGTCGCCGGCACGCTGCCGATCGCCAGCCGCGCTACGACGCGCCAATCGACCGTGCCGCGCCAGCCATGGACCGTAGTCCCGACCGTCTTGGTCGCCGAGGCGTAGAGTAGGTCGGTGCCGACCGCGGTGGTCGGATGGAAACCAAAGACGAGCACGAGCAGCGGCGTCATCAGCGATCCGCCGCCGACCCCGGTCAGCCCGACGACCAGCCCGACCAGCACGCCGGCTAGCGAATAGAGCAGATTGATCGTCATTGCCGGGTCCGCGGCGTCACGAGATTTGGCCGGCGTGCGCCGCCACGGCTGGAGCGGG
>NZ_BCYU01000078.1 GCF_001598355.1 Sphingomonas asaccharolytica NBRC 15499 | reverse complement strand
AGCCGAGATGGCCGCCGGTCGTCCCCACTGCCGAAATCGTTTCCGCGCGCAACTCGTCCGCCAGCTGGCGCAGTTGCTCCGGCTTCAGATTACGAAGATCCGCGGGCGTCGAAACGGTGTCGAGCAACGGCGTTTCGAATGAAATGGTCATCTATTATCGGCTCCCGCGCCTAACTTAAACCAACAACGCCGCGAAACAATCGGTCGGTCAGCGTCAATCTCCTTCAAGGAAATCACAGGATTCCGGCGGATATCGGGCAACATCAATATGGCGTCACGGCTGGAATCGGAGCCGCCGGGTCGGCCAGCGGATCCTGCAATTCCCGGGCGCCCGATTCGGGGCGCGGGGCTGCCGGCGCGCCTGGATCGCGCAAGGGGTCGTCGAGTTCAGACGGACTCTGCAATTTCGGCCGGTGGTGGTGCAAATCGGAGACTTCGGCGGCGCGGTTCTGCAGCCAGACCGACCGCAAGGTCGCGTAAGGATCCACCGCGCCGCCGAACAAGGCGCGCAATTCGGGATCAGATTCGGCGCGCAAATCGAGCCCGGTGATCAAACCGCTGGAAAATTGGTAACGCCAGTCGGTGAACGGCTTGCCTATCGAGACCGGGAGGACGGCTCCGTCCACCGGCCCGCCCAGCGCATCCCGCAAGGTGGTGGGGCCGACCAGGGGAAGAAATAGATACGGGCCTGGCCCGACACCGTAATAAGCCAGCGTATCCCCAAAGCTGTTATTGCGGTGCGGAAGCTTGAAATCCTCCGTCTTCGCAATGTCGAAGAACCCGCCGACGCCCAGGGTCGAATTGACCGTGAACCGCACCAGCGTCTCCGCTGCCTTGCCGAACTTGAACTGGAGCAAATAGTTCAGGAACACGACCGGCTCAGTCAAATTGCTGAAGAAATTGCGCAATCCCGATCGCACCGGTTTCGGTACGACGTGCTGGTAACCCATTGCGAGCGGCCGATAGATCGCCTTGTCGAGCGTCTGATGGATCCCGAACATCGCGCGGTTGAACCCTTCCAGCGGATCTCCGCGATTGGGGTCGACCGCCGTCGCCCGAAACGGCGCCTCGCCGGCGGTTGCTGGGACGGCGGTTTCGGGATCGGAGAGCGGGTCCGCAAATTCGGGGCTCGCAGCCGAACTGCTTACCGTCGGCGAGTCGGCGACCGGCGATGCTGGCACGACGATCGGCGCCGGCGCGACGATCGGGGCCGACCCAGCAACAGGCGCCGGCGCCACGACCGGGGGTGCCGGAGGCGGTGTCGTTTGCTCTTGGGCCGGGGCGGCGATCAGCGCCACCGCCGGAAGGAGAAGCGGGATCGTCAAAAATCGCCCTTCGCCGCCAAGGCATCGAGATGTGTTACCAGCGCCTTGGCTCCCCCCTTGGCCATGATCGTCGCGAAATCGGATCGCCGCGTCGCAATCTGGCTGATCGAATTGCGATAAAAGACGTCGATGATCTTCCAGCTCCCGCCGCTCGCGCGCAAGCGATAGCTGATCGGGATATCAGCCTTGCCCGGCGTGGCCAGCGTCGTGCGCACCAGCTTGTCGCCGCCCCGTGTCTCGATCTGCGGCGCGATCGCGAATCGCTCGCCCGACCAACTATCGAAATTATTGGCATATTGGGCGATCGTCATCCGGCGAAAGGCAGCGACCAACGCCTGTTGATCGGTCGGCGACGTCGTCGTCCAGGCCGGCCCTACCGCGAGTCGCGTCATCAGCGCCAGGTCGAAGGCGCGGTCGATGATCGGGCCGATCGCCGCCGCACGGCTCTTTACCGTTCCCTTCGCCTTCATGATCGCAAGCAGGCCGTCGTCGAGCGCCTGTATCGTGGTGCGCGCGGGATCGGTCTGGGCGAAGGCAGGAACGGGAATCGCAAGCGCCAGCAACACGGCGGAGGAGACAGTGATACGCATCAAAACACTCCTGATCGGCCGTCGGGCAATACCCCGCCCGGCGTAAGGGCGTCCACCCTTGTCGCACGCAAACTCTTTGCCGCGTTGCAATATTGCGTCTTTTGCAACCGGGAGTGAACGACTATCTGTGCGCTCACGACCCGACGCCAACAGGTCGCGGCATTTCGAAAGACGGAATTGCATGCAGGACAAAATGACCGATCCTTCTTCGCCTTCGATCAACGTTCTGCTGGCAAATCCACGCGGTTTCTGCGCGGGCGTGGTCCGCGCGATCGAGATCGTCGAGCGCGCGCTCGATCTCTATGGCGCGCCGGTCTATGTCCGGCATGAGATCGTTCACAATCGTCATGTCGTCGAACGGCTGCGCGGCAAGGGCGCGATTTTCGTCGACGAACTGGATGAGATCCCGCCTGAGGCGCCGACTATCTTCAGCGCGCACGGCGTGCCGCGATCGGTCCAGGAAGCGGCGGTCGCCCGCGGCCTGCCGGTGCTCGATGCGACCTGTCCGCTGGTCACCAAGGTCCACGTCCAGGGTCGTCGCTATGCCAAAGCGGGGCGGACGCTCGTGCTGATCGGCCATGCCGGCCATGCCGAGGTGATCGGTACGATGGGTCAGATCGACGCGCCGATTCATCTCGTTTCGACCACCGACGACGTCGCCTCCCTGCCGCTCGCGACGGATACGCCGATCGCCTATATCACCCAGACCACCCTCAGCGTCGACGATACGCGCGGCGTAATCGCGGCGCTCAATCAGCGCTTCGAGGACGTCCAGGGCCCTGACGTCGCCGACATCTGCTATGCCACGCAGAACCGGCAGACCGCGGTCCGCGATCTCGCCCGGCAAAGTGATCTGCTGATCGTGGTCGGTGCGCGCAACAGTTCGAATTCGAGCCGGTTACGCGAAATCGGCGACGAAATGGGCGTGCCGAGCTATCTGGTCGACGATGGCGGCGGCGTTGACCCCGCATGGTTCGACGACGTCGCGACCGTCGGCATCACCGCCGGCGCGTCGGCGCCCGACGAGTTGATCGAAAGCGTCATTGCCGCCATTGCCTCGGTCCGCCCGGTTTCGGTGAAACAGTTGGACGGCGTCACCGAAGATGTCGAATTCACGCTCCCCCCTCAGTTGCGCAATCTCACCCGCGCAGCGGCCGAATAGGATTCCCCGATGACCTTACCGCTTTCCCAGATCGCGCGGATCGGCGCCTATACGCTGACGCAGCATATCAAGGGCGGGAAATATCCGCTGGTACTGATGCTCGAGCCGTTGTTCCGCTGCAACCTGGCCTGCCCCGGCTGCGGCAAGATCGATTATCCCGATCCGATCCTCAACCAGCGCATGTCCTACGAACAGTGCATGGAAGCGATCGACGAATGCGGCGCACCGGCCGTCTCGATCGCCGGCGGCGAGCCGCTGCTGCACAAGGATATGGCGCGGATCGTCAAGGGCTATATCGCCAAGAAAAAGCTGGTGATCCTGTGCACCAACGCATTGCTGCTCAAGAAGAAGATCGACGAATACGAACCGTCGCCATTCTTCACCTGGTCGATCCATCTCGATGGCGACAAGCAGATGCACGACCATGCCGTCGATCTCGACGGCACGTACGAAATCGCGATCGACGCGATCAAGCTCGCTAAGAGCAAGGGCTTCCGCGTGCAGGTCAATTGCACCGTGTTCGACGGCGCCGATTCCGAGCGGCTGGCGACGTTCTTCGATGAGATGGAGTCGCTTGGCGTCGAGATCACGATCTCACCCGGCTATGCTTATGAGCGCGCTGCCGATCAGGAGCATTTCTTCAACCGCGAGCGGACCAAGAAATTCTTCCGCGACGTGTTCGCGCGCGGCAATGGCGGCAAGGACTGGACCTTCACCAACTCGCCGCTGTTCCTCGATTTCCTCGCCGGCAACCAGACCTATGAATGCACGCCCTGGTCGATGCCGCTGCGGACGATCTTCGGCTGGCAGAAGCCGTGTTACCTGCTCGGTGAGGGCTATGTCGCGACCTTCAAGGAGCTGATGGAAGGTACCGACTGGGAAAAATATGGCGTCGGCAAGTATGAGAAATGCTCGAACTGCATGACGCATTGCGGTTTCGAGGGCACTGCCGCGACCGACGCGATCCGCCATCCGCTCAAGATGTTCAAGGTTGGCCGCAACGGCGTGAAGACCGACGGCCCGATGGCGCCCGACGTCGACCTGACCGCTGCGCGGCCTGCCGAGGACGTCTATTCCTCGCACGTCGAGCTGGAACTAGCCAAGATCAAGGCGGCCGATCCCGAAGGCTTCAAACGGGTCCAGCGCGCAGCGTGATCCCGTTTGCCGGCCTTAACGGGCCGGCAGTCCGAGCCGATCTATCCCGGCCCCGATAATCGCGTCGAATGCCTGTGCCAGGCTGCGAAACGCCTGATCGGCTTGGCGCCCGGTACGGATCACTGCCGGTAGTTGCCGGGGATTGCGCGCGAGCGAAGCGAGAACCGCGCCCAAAGCCATTCCGCCGTCCGGGCGCATCCCGACCAAGGCCGCGGGGGGCAAATCGTCGTCGGCACAATCCGAGATCACCCGTAGCGCGGCGAACAGCAGCCCCTTGCGCACCGCCACGCGCGCGGCGACGTGGCTCTCCATGTCGACCGCAATCGCGCCGGTCCGCTCGTGGAGGATGCGTTTTTCCGCCGCGGTTGCGGTGATCGCGTCGTTCCCCAAAATCCCGCCGCGATGAGCATGCGGCAACGCCTGCCCTAGCCGTTCGACCACGACGACATTGCCGTCGATCACTACGTCGCCGGGTTGCAGCGACGGGGCGAGCGCGCCGGCGATGCCGCATGACAGGATAATGCCGGGAAACATTTCCGCTTGGTCGTCGAGATCGCGCTCGAGCGTCGCCGCAACGCCGCCGCCGGTGACGACGACGATATCGCGTCCGGGACGATCGAAAATCCGCGCCTCGCGCTTGAGCCCGCAGGCGATGATCAAGGTCACATGCCGACCGCGACGCGCTTGGTGTTCGAGCGCTTGAGGTTGCGGTAGCGCGCCATCGCCCAGAGCGGGAAATATTTCGGATAGCCGTGATAGCGGAGGTAGAAGACCCGCGGAAATCCGCCGCCGGTATAATATTCCTGACCCCACAGCCCGTCGGCATCCTGGTTGGCGGCCAGCCAGTCGATCCCGCGCGCCACTGCCTGGCTGTCCACCTCGCCTGCCGCCATCAGGCCCAGCAGCGCCCAGGCGGTCTGCGACGCGGTCGACGGAGCAGGAACATGGCCGGTGCGATCGAGATCGTAGCTGTCGCAATCCTCGCCCCAGCCGCCATCGGGATTCTGGATTGCATTGAGCCAACCAGCGGCGCGCGCCACCATCGGCTCATCGGGTCCGAATCCCGCGGCGTTAAGCGCGCACAGCACCGACCAAGTGCCATAAATGTAATTGACTCCCCAGCGGCCGAACCAGCTGCCCTCGGGCTCCTGTTCGCGCCGCAGATAGTCGATCGCCGCCCCCATGCGCGGGCTGTCGCGCCGCTCGCCAAGTTGGGCGAGCATCGACACGCAGCGCGCCGAGACGTCGGCGGTCGGCGGGTCGAGCAACGCGCCATGATCGGCGAACGGCAAATTGTTGAGATAATCATAGGCATTGTCGGCGTCGAACGCCCCCCAGCCGCCATTCTTCGACTGCAACCCGACGGTCCATTCGACTCCGCGATCGATCGGCATCCGGTCGGCCGTCCCGGCGCGATCCATCGCCATCACGACCACGGCGGTATCGTCGAGGTCCGGGTAGTGCGCGTTATTGTATTGGAAGGCCCAGCCCCCCGGACGCACGTCGGGCCGCTCCTCCGCCCAATCTCCCTCGATATCGAGCACCTGGCGCGGCTTAAGCCAGTCGAGCGCGGCATCGGCACTGGCAATATTGGCCTCGCCCCCCACCTCCAGCATCGCATGCGCCGCAAGCGCGGTGTCCCACACCGGCGACACGCAGGGCTGGCAATAGGCCTCGTCCTTCTTGACCACGAGCAGATTCTCGAGCGACTGCCGGGCGATCACGCGGGCCGGATGGTCCTCGGCATAGCCCAGCAGGTCGAACATCATCACGCTGTTCGCCATCGCCGGATAGATCGCACCCAGCCCGTCCTCGCCATTGAGCCGCTCGACCACCCAGGCCTCGCAGGCCTGGATCGCGCGTTGCCGGAGCTTGGTCGGCCACAGATCGTCGCCGGCCTTGAGCAATCGGTCGAGCGCGTTGAACCCCTTGGTCCATAGCCATTTGGGATCGGCTGCCTTGGTCGCGGCACGTACCGCCTCGCCCGTATAGAGCTCATCGACCTTGATGCCCTTGGCGTTGCGCGCGACGGGTTTGAGGGCGCCCAGCACGAGTAGCGGCACCACGACGGTGCGCGCCCAATAGCTCATCTTGGAGAGATGGATCGGGAACCAGCGAGGCAGCAGGATCAGCTCGGGCGGCATGGTCGGCACGGTCGACCAGGGCCCGGCACCGAACAAAGCGAGCTGGATGCGCGTGAAGACGTTCACCGCCGCCGCGCCGCCCGCCGCCAGGATCGCCGTCCGCGCGCGCGCCATATGCGGCGCCTGCGGGTCGTCACCGATCATCTTGAGCGCGTAATAGGCCTTCACGCTGGCGCTGACGTCGAAGCCGCCGGCGTGGAACAGTCCCCAGCCGTCATGCGTCGGCGACTGGATCCGACGGAGATAACGACCGATCTTCGCTTCCAGTACTTCGTCGACCGGCTCGCCGAGATAATGGCGCAACAGCACATATTCGGCCGGGATGGTGCAGTCCGCCTCCAGTTCGAACACCCAATGGCCGTCGGGGCGCTGCGCGGCGGTCAACGCCGCGGCGGCACGATCGACCGCCATATCGATCGCGGCAAACGGATCGGCTGACTGAAGCTTGGTGGCCATGTCGGTGCGTTAGCGCGTCCTGGCGCCAATCGCCAAGCGCGCAGCGGTCTCGCCCGACCTGAGCGCGCCCTCGATCGTCGCGGGAAGCCCCGTCCGCGTCCAATCGCCGGCCAGGAACAGGTTACGCCAGCGCGTCGCCGCAGCCGGGCGCCTCTCGTCCTGCTCGGGCGTCGCGGCGAAGGTAGCGCGCTTTTCCTTGACGATCTGCCAAGCGGGCATCGGCGCGCTGAAGCGATAGGCTTTCTGGATATCCGCCCAGAAACGTCGCGCCAGTTCCTCGCGATCGAGATCAACGATGGCGTCGGCGGCGCTGACCGTGACCGAAATCCGGTCGGGAAAGGCGAACAGCCATTCGGCAGTGCCGCCGAGCAGGCCGAGCATCGCCGGCCCACCGTCCGGCGGCGTGATCGCGAAGTGACCGTTGACGATCGCATGGAATGCGTCGGGTGCCGGAATCTCCGGCAAGAGCGCGGTCGCCACCCAGGGCGGCACGGCAAGGATCACGACCTCGTCATCGGCCAAGGGCTCGGGACCCGCGCCCCAATCGAGCGCCGTGACTCGATCGCCGAGCATTTCGATCGCGCGGAGCCGCCTCCCCAGCGTGAAAGGGGTATCGTGAGCTGCAAGCCACGCCAAAGCCGGGTCGATGAACGCCGCGGCCAGGCTCGGCTCGGCGATGCGTGGCAACGTCGCCTTGCCGCCGCGTAGCAGCGATTCGCGGAGGACCGCCGCGGTCAGCCGGGCCGAGCCGGTTTCGGGCGGCGTGTTGAGCACCGCGAGCAGCACTGGCGCGATCAGTTTGTCCCAAACCGGCCCTGTCACATCGATCCGATCGCCGACCGCATCCGCAGCGGAGCCGGTCAACAACCGGGCGAGCCTGAGATAGTCCAGCGCACCCGTTCCCGGCACGCGCCGCCGCTTCGACAGCACCCACCAGGGCAGCACGCCATCGTTCATCCGGATCGTCCAGCGGTCGCCGCCAGAGAGATCGACGAAAGCGAAATCGGCATGGTCGGGCCCGGCAAGCGGCGTCGCCGCGCCGATTGTCGTGCGGAACGCCGCGACCGATCTGTTTCCCGCAAGCACCAGATGATTGCCATTGTCGATCGTCAGACCGAGCTGCGGATCGTGATAGGAGCGGCACCGGCCACCCGCCTGAGCCGCGGAATCGGCGATGCGGACAGACAGTCCGGCTTCAATCAGCCGCACCGCCGCCGACAGCCCGGCGAGACCGGCCCCCGCTATCGTCGCTCGCGCGAACGTCACCGAATCACCAGCAGCCGCGCCACCGTCCACAGCAAGGCCGGCTTGCTGACCTTCACCCGCTGGCGCGGCGGCGCCCAGCCGGTGACTTCCATCCGCTTGAGCAGCTTCGAATAGACCGCTTCCATCAGCCGCGGCGCGATCAGATGCCCGGCGGGCCGCGCGGCGAGAATGGCATTGGCGGCGCCATAATGACCGTGCGCTCGCGCCACCAGCGGGCGGACCGCTTGGTCGATGCGCGGATCGGCGGCGACCTGATCGGGGGTGGTCAACGCAATCCCGGCATCGCTCAGCGCTTCCGCCGGCAGATAGACACGGCCGATCTCGGCATCCTCATCGATATCGCGCAGGATATTGGTGAGCTGGAGCGCGCGGCCGAGATGGTGCGCGAGCTCGAGGCCGGGCTCGTGCGGCATCCCGAACACGCGCACCGACAGCCGGCCGACCGCCGACGCCACCCGATCGCAATAGAGGTCAAGCTCCGCCATTGCCGGCCAACGGATGTCGCGGGCCACGTCCATCGCCATGCCGTCGATCACCGCCTCGAAATCGGCGCGGTCGAGATCGAAGCGGCGCACCGCCTCCGCCACCAGTACCGCCTGTCCGGGATCGCCGCCAGCATAGAGCGAGTCGAGGTCGCGGCGCCAGCGGTCGAGCGCCACCGCCCGCCCTTCCCGCTCACCCCGCTGGTCGTCGGCAATATCGTCGACCGCGCGGCAGAAGCCGTAAATCGCGTACATCGCCTCGCGCTCGGCCTTGGGCAACATGCGCATGCCCGCATAGAAGGAGCTGCCTGCGGCCTGTGTTGCCGGCGCGGTGACGGCGGTGTCGCTCATGCTGCGCGCCTGAAAAGCACGGGAAGCGCGGCTCCGAGCGCGATCCAGCCCGCTTCGACCTTGCCGTGATGGACGCGCTCGCCGAGCGGATCGCGCTGCTCGAGACGATCGCACAGGCTGAGTGCCAGCCGGTGGATCGCCGCCACTTCCGCCGCCAGCCGCCGGTCGCGGATCAGCGCGGCGAAACCGGCGGACGAATCGAGCAGCTGCCGGGTCCGTCCAACGAGATCGGTGAGGATCGCCCGCAGCTTCGGCGTCGCGCGCGCTCCGCCGAGGTCTTCGACACGCAGCCCGGTATCGAGCGGGATATAGACCCGGTCGAGCTCGCGATAATCCTCGGCGCAATCCTGGAGATGATTGATTACCTGCAGCGCCGCGCACAAAGCGTCATTGGCGGGCCACGTCTCGCGGCTTTCGCCATGCACGTCGAGGACATAGCGCCCGACCGGCATCGCCGAGAGCCGGCAATAACCGATCAGGTCGTCCCAGTCGCGGTAGCGGGTGACGGTCACGTCGCGGACGAACGCATCGAGCAGGTCATGGGCATGAACCGGATCGATCCGCCGCGCGGCCATCACCTCGGCCAGCGCCATCGCTTCTGGCGCGCCTTTTCCGTCCAAGCCCGCGCGCATCTGGGCGAGCAAGTCGAGCTTGGTCTCGGGAGAGGCCTGCGCATTGTCGGAAATATCGTCCGCCGCACGGGCGAAGCGGTAATAGGCCATGACCGGCGCGCGATGTTCGGGGCGGAGCAGGAAGCTCGCCACCGGGAAGTTCTCGTCAGTGTGATTCTTGCCCGAAGCAAGGTCGGTTACGTCTGTCATCGCCCCGCCGCTGCTTGCGCCCGACCTTTCCACATGCCGCCACGACCGCGCATGTGTTGCCAGGCCGATAGCAAGGTGCAGCCGGCGTAGAAAGCCGCGATCAACGGCAACGCCACGCCCCAAAGCGGCGAGCGGCGATAGAAAGCGAGCATCGGCTGAAACGCGATCGCCATCAGCGCCCAGGCGGCGATCCCAGCGAACCGCGCGGCGCCGTGACCGAAAAGCGCAAGCAACGGCGGCGCGGCATAGACCAGCGGCAGGCCCAACAGCGTGCCCGCGAGCAGCAATGGCGAATAGCGCAACTGGGCATAAGCCGAGCGCGAGATCATCGCCGCCACCGCGCTGAAGCTGTTGTAGGGCCGGATGCTCTGCGACCGGTCGGTGAGGCCCAGCCAGATGCGCCCCTGTCGCTTTAGCAACGCCCCCAGCGTGCAATCGTCGATCAGCGCATCGCGAATCGCCACGATGCCCCCCGCCGCCTCCAACGCCTCGCGCCGCACCAGCATGCACCCGCCGGCGGCGCCGCCGATCCCGCCGGAGCGGTTGACCAGCCCGAACGGGTAGAGCAGCTGAAAGAAGAACACGAACGCCGGGATCAGCATCCGTTCGGCGATACTATCGCAGCGCAGCCGAGCCATCAGGCTGACCAGGGTCAGCCCCCCCGCCTCCCCACGCGCGACGAGCGTTCGCAACGTGTCCGGCGCATGGTCGATATCGGCGTCGGTGAGCCACAGCCAGGTCGGCGCGGTCCCGGCGCGCTCGATGCCTTGCGAGACTGCCCATAACTTGCCGGTCCAGCCGGCCGCGAGCGGCAGGCCGCGCACCACCTCGACCCGATCGGATCCCAGCGCGCGGGCGATGTCGGCGGTGCCGTCGCTCGACGAATCATCCATCAGGATTATGTGGAAACGTCCGGGGTATTCCTGCGCGGCGAGGCTGCCGATCGAGCGCGCGATGACGTCGGCCTCGTCGCGCGCCGGCACCACCGCCACTACATCGGGCCAGTGCCCGGGATCGGCCGGCATGTCGCGCGTGTCGCGCTCGCGCGCCAGCCAGAAACCGTGCCGGGCAAAGATCAGCGCCAGCCAGATCGCCAGCGACAGCCCGGCGACGATCGTCCAGATCACCGCACCATCCCCGCATCGCGGAACCAGGCGATCGCATCGGCCAGCGCCTCGCTATGCGGCCGCGCGCGATAGCCGAATTCGGCCTCCGCCTTGGCCGAAGTGAAGAACATGCGGTGCTTCGCCATCTTCAGCGAATCCATATTGAGGAACGGATCGCCGCCAGTGACCCGCGCGATCTGCTCGTTCATCCAGGCAAAGGGGAAAAGCGGCGCCCGGGGGATGCGAATCACGGGCGCCTTGCGGCCGACGATCGCGGCGATTTCGGCCAGCATGTCGCCCAGCATCACATCCCGTCCGCCCAGGATGTAGCGCTCGCCAATCCTCCCCTTGTCGTACGCGAGTAAATGCCCGGCGGCGACGTCGTCGACATGGACGAGATTGAGGCCGGAATCGACGAATGCCGGCATCCTGCCGTTCGCCGCTTCGACGATGATGCGCCCGGTCGGCGTGGGCCTGACGTCGCGCGGGCCAATCGGCGTGGTGGGCTGAACGATCACCGCGGGCAGGCCGCGCGCGGCGACCATGTCCTCGACCAGCCGCTCGGCCACGACCTTGCTTCGCTTATAAGCGCCGACCACCTGATCCGGCGCCGCCGCGCGGCTTTCGTCGGCGGGCTCGCTATCGCAAGGTATCAGCGTGGCGACGCTCGACGTATAGACGATGCGCTCGACCTGGGCCGCGAGCGCCGCCTCCATCACGATCCGCGTCGTCGTTGCGTTGTTGCGAACGATCTCCTCCGGATCGGGCGCCCACAGGCGATAATCGGCAGCGACGTGGAAGAGATGGCGCACGCCGGTCATTGCCCGTGCGACCCCCTCGGCATCGCGCAGATCGCCCTCGACGAGCTCGCCCGGAAAGTCGGTGAGGTTCGCGCGCGGGCTCGATTCGCGAACCAGGCCGCGCACCCGCGCGCCGCGCGCAGCCAGTGAACGTGCCACGGCCGAACCGACAAAGCCGGAAACGCCGGTGACGAGGACAAATGGAGATGATGCGTCGGACTGACCCACGTGCGCGCTCTACACAGGACCTGCGGCGCCGGATAGAGGAGCAGGCATGGCAAACGTCCCGATCGCGATCATCGCTGGACTGGCATGGGCAGTACTGGGGCTGAGCCTGATCGGCTCGGCCTATATGGTCGCGGCTGCGATCACGCTGCGTTCTTTCTTTTCACCCGTGGCAGTGGCGGCGCGCCGCAACGACGCGGTGACGATCCTGAAGCCCCTGCGCGGGGCCGAGCCGCGTCTTGCCGACAATCTCGCGACATTCCTGGAGCAGGATCATGACGGGCCGGTCCAGTTGCTGTGCGGCGTCCAGCGTCCCGACGATCCCGCGATTGCCGCGGTCGAGGCGCTTCGGACACGGTTTCCTCAAGCACGGATCGACTTGATCGTCGATCCGACATCGCACGGCGCCAATGGCAAGATCGCCAATCTGATCAATCTCGAGCCGCATATCGTCCATGGGGTCGTGGTGCTGAGCGACAGCGATATGACGGTGAACCCCGATTACCTGTCGCGCCTGCTCGCGGCGCTCGACATGCCCAGGACGGGCGCGGTGACGATCGCCTATAATGGGCGCGGCGATGCCGGTTTCTGGTCGAGAATCGCCGCCGCCGGGCTGAGCTGGCAATTCCTGCCTGGTGTGGTGTTCGGCGCCGCGCACGTACTGGCGCGGCCATGTATGGGATCGACCATCGCGATGCGGCGCGAGACGCTGGCCGCGATCGGCGGGTTCGCGGCGTTCGCCGACGTGCTGGCCGACGATTACGCGATCGGCGAGGCGGTCGCGGCGCTGGGGCTCGAGGTCACGATGCCGCCGATGCTGGTCACTCATGCCTCGACCGAGCGTAGTTTCGGTGAACTGTGGCGGCACGAGCTGCGCTGGGGCGCGACGGTTCGCGATGTCGTGCCGATCGCCTATGCGATGGGCGTGATCGCCATTCCATTCCCCCTCGCCTTGCTCGCGATTCCCATCCTTCCGCTGCCAGCCCTTGTCCTTGCCGGCCTCGCTTTGCTTGCCCGCCTTTCCCCCACCATCGTCGCGGATCGACTCGGCGGCGCTCGAACCGCGCCGTTATGGCTGCTGCCGCTGCGCGATTGCCTCACTTTTACGGTATTTATCGCCAGCCTGACGGTGCGATCGGTTGATTGGCGCGGCGCAACACTTAGAATGGCACAACGTGGCCGGATCTCGGCCCAACCGGAGTTACCTTTCCGATGATGCGCTCGCTGTTTCTTCAAGCCCCTTCGTTCGACGGTTATGACGGAGGCGCCGGCGCCCGGTATCAGATGAAGCGCGAGGTGCGCTCCTTCTGGTATCCGACCTGGCTCGCCCAGCCCGCCGCGCTGATCGAGGGGTCGAAGCTGATCGATGCGCCGGCGCATGATCTCGGCTGGGACGACATCAAGCATGAGGTCGACGACAAGGATCTCATCATCCTTCACACCTCGACGCCGTCATTCCGCCAAGACGTTCACACCGCCGAGCTTATCCGCGCGCGCAACCCGAAAGCGTTGATCGGCCTGATCGGTGCCAAGGTCGCGGTCGAGACCCAGAAGTCGCTGGAGGCATCGACCGCGGTCGACTTCGTCTGCCGCAACGAATTCGACTTCACGATCCTCGATATCGCCAAAGGCATGCCGCTCAGCGAAGTCCATGGCATTTCCTACCGCGATGCCGACGGCTCGATCGTCCACAACAAGGATCGCGCGGTCATCGAGGATATGGATTCGCTGCCGTTCGTCTCGCCGATCTACAAGCGCGATCTCCAGATCGAGAAATATTTCGGCGGCTATCTGAAGCACCCGTACGTCTCGTTCTACACCGGCCGCGGCTGCAAGAGCCGCTGCACCTTCTGCCTGTGGCCGCAGACCGTCGGCGGGCATAATTACCGCACCCGCTCGATCGGCCATGTCATCGAGGAAGTGAAATACGTCCTGGAGGCCATGCCCGAGGTCAAGGAGATCTTCTTCGACGACGACACGCTGACCGACAACGCCCCGCGGATCGAGGAGCTGTCGCGCGCCCTTGGCGAACTTGGTTTCGGCAAACCAGGCTTCCGCGTCTCGTGGAGCTGCAATGCCAAGGCCAATGTGCCGAGGAAGACGCTCGAAGCGATGAAAGCCGGCGGCTGCCGGCTGCTGCTGGTCGGCTATGAGAGCGGCAACCAGCAGATCCTGCACAACATCAAGAAGGGCCTGCGCACCGACGTCGCACGGCAATTCACCAAGGATTGCCACGAGCTCGGCATCGTGATCCACGGCACCTTCATCCTCGGCCTGCCCGGCGAAACCGAGGAAACGATCGAAGAGACGATCAATTACGCCAAGGAAATCAACCCGCACACCATCCAGGTGTCGCTCGCCGCGCCTTATCCGGGCACCTTCCTGTTCAAGCAGGCGACCGAAAATGGCTGGTTCGACGGTACCGACCATTTGCTGACCGATGGCGGCAATCAGATTGCCCAGCTGAGCTATCCGCATCTGCCGTCGACGGTGATTTTCGACAAGGTTGAGGAATTCTACAAGCGCTTCTACTTCCGGCCGTCCAAGATCGGGTCGATCGTGTGGGAAATGGTGCGCGATTTCGACATGATGAAGCGCCGCCTGCGCGAAGGCGTCGAATTCTTCGACTTCCTGCGGCGCCGCAAGGAAGCCACCTGAGCGCAACGTGAAACGGCTGGTCGTCACCGCCGACGATTTCGGCGCCTCGCCCGAAGTCAACGAGGCGGTCGACCGCGCGCATCGCGACGGCATCCTGACCGCGGCTTCGCTGATGGTGGCGGGCAATGCCGCGGCCGATGCCGTGGCGCGCGCCCGCACCCTTCCCCAACTCGGCGTCGGGCTGCACATCGTCCTGGTCGACGGCAGGCCAATATTGCCAGCCGATCGCATTCCCGCACTGGTCGATGCCACGGGCCAATTCCGCACCGACATGGCGCGCGCCGGCGTCACCATCTTCACCACTCCCGCCGCGCGGCGGCAATTGGCGGCCGAGATAGAGGCGCAATTCGCCGCCTTCGCTGCGACCGGACTGGCGCTCGACCATGTCAATGCGCACAAGCATTTCCACCTCCATCCGACCATCGCCGGCACCATCCTGAAAGTTGGACGGCGTTACGGCATGCGTGCGGTGAGAGCGCCGATCGAACCTCGCGCTCTACTGTGCCTTGTCGACGGAACCGATACCGGTCCACGCATCGAGACGGCTTGGGCTCGTCTGGTTCGCGCGCGGATGCGCCGCGCCGGGATGCTCGTCCCCGATCAGGTGTTCGGGCTTGCCTGGTCGGGCGCGATGACCGCCGACAGAGTGCACGGCATCCTGGAGCGGCTCCCGGACGGCCTGACCGAAATCTACACCCATCCCGCGACCGGCGCCTATCCGGGATCGGCGCCCGGTTACGATTATCGCGGCGAACTGGCTGCCCTCACCGACCCGCTTGCCAAGACCATCCTGACGCGCGAGCGCGTCGCCCTCGGCCATTTCGCCGACTTTGCCTGAAGGACCAGCCGATGAACCTCGTGCCCGATTGGGGGGAGTTCGACACCGACGCGCCGCTGCCCACCGGTCCGGTGCGGCTCGGCTCTCCCGAACATCTGATGCTGTTCAGCCGCATGATCCTGGATACGCACGATCCCTACCGGCCGGCGCTGATCGACTGGCCCGAGCTCGAGCCGGAGACGCGCGAGAAGATCGTCTCGCTGCCGATCTGGGACATGGCGGTGCAGACCGAGGGCCGCACCGGCCTGTTCGTCAAGACGTTCAGCGAGACGGTCGAGGATCCGTTGTTGAAAGCCGCGGTCCAGATGGACGCGTTCGAGGAGCGCCGGCACAAGGTCGTGCTCGCCGACATGGTCCAGTCCTACGGAATCGAGCTACAGCCCGAGCCGGATTACCGTAAGCCGAAGGACGTGGAATGGGCATTCATGCGCTCGGGCTATTCCGAGTGTATCGACAGTTTCTTCGGCTTCGGCCTGTTCAAACTCGCCAAGGATACCGGCTTCTTCCCGCCCGAACTGATCGAGACGTTCGAGCCGGTGATGCGCGAGGAAGGACGGCACATCCTGTTCTTCGTCAACTGGGTCGCCTGGTGGCGGCGTAACATGCCGTGGTGGCGGCGGCCCTATTTCGAAGCCAAGGTCATTGTCGTTTGGCTCTTCCTGATCTGGGAACGGATCGATATGGCCAAGGGCATGGGGGACAATAGCAAGGCGCAGGAGAACAACTTCACGCTCAATGGCTCGAAGGAGCTGGGCGTCGAAGTCAGCTTTGCCGAGCTGGCGCGGATCTGCCTGTCCGAGAACGATCGGCGACTGGCGGGGTATGATTCACGGCTGATCCGCCCGCGCTTCGTGCCGGCGATGATCCGGCTGGCATTGAAGGTCATGCGCGCAGCCAGGCCGGCGGGAGATACCGCCTGAAGATTTCCACCAGCGCGGGCTTGCTGCTCGCCACGGTCGTTGGACTGATTGTCGCGATCTGGACGTTCGGCGCCACCGGGTTCGCAGATATCGTCGCCGTGGCGCGCCGGCTCGGGCTAGGCGGCTTCCTACTGTTCTGCGCCTGGTCGCTCGGGACGTTCCTGCTTCTCGGCGCCGCCTGGCTCGCCGCCGCGCCCGGCGAGCGGACGGAGCGAATCGGCCGGTTCACCTGGGCGCGAATGCTGCGCGAGGCGGTATCGGATCTGCTGCCCTTCTCGCAGCTCGGCGGCATCGTGGTCGCCGCGCGCTCGCTTTCAGTTGCCGGCATTCCGACCTCACGCGTCTATGGCTCCCTGGTCGTCGACCTGACGACCGAGATGGCGGCGCAATTGGTCTATACATTGTTCGGGCTGGCACTGATCGCATCGCTGCTGATCGGCGATGGCGCGGCCGCGTCGCTGCGTCCCGCTATCCTGGGCGGGACCGCGATCATGGTCGTGATCATCCTGTTCTTCTTCGTCGCGCAACGCTCGGCGCTCGACCTCACCGGACGCATCGGGGAACGCTTCGTACCGGGATCGCAAGTCGCATTCAGCGATATCCGCGCCGAGCTCGCGCGGATTTATCTGCGGCGCGACCGGGTGGCGATCGCGTTTGGCTTCAACCTCGCCGCCTGGGTAGCGAGCGCTGTGGGCGGCTGGCTGGCGCTGCATCTGATGGGTGTGGCGATCTCGCTATGGGACGTGCTCTCGCTCGAAAGCCTGATTTTCACGCTGCGCAGCGTCGCCTTCTTCATTCCCGGTGCGCTGGGTGTGCAGGAAGTGGCCTATGCGCTGGCCGCACCATTATTCGGCCTCCCGCCCGAAAGCGCGCTCGCGCTGTCGCTCGCCAAGCGCGCGCGGGACGTGGTGATCGGCTTGCCGACCTTATTGTGCTGGCAATTCGCCGAGGCGCGCCACATCGCCGCCGGAGCTGGCGGCAGGTAAAGCCTCGTCACACGGGATGAGGCGGCTCACTTGACCGCGAAATGCAGGCGCAATCCCAAAACCAGCGCGTCGGCGGCAGCGCCCCAGCTCGGATGGCGGACATATTGCACGTCGGGTTGCACCTGCAACCACTTGCTCAATCGACGCGTCGCGGTGACTTCGATCGCGGTCTCGGCACGCCGTCGCGGCATCGACTCGGCGGCAAAGGCTCGCAGGGCCGGATCGCCCAATCGTGCATGGGCAACAGCAATACCGTAGGACAGATCGTCAGTTCCCCAGGAGAATCCTCCACCAACATACATTCCAATGTCATTGACCTCGGCTGCCGCATGTCCCGCTCGGAGCCAGCCCCTGAGTCCGCCGGTCTTCTCGTTACCGGCAAGGACCTGCTCGTACTGGACATAACCACCGGCGCTACGACCGCGGCCGGTGCCGTCGAGTCGCGCGAAGCGATCGGTATAATACCAGGCGCCCAACTGTAGTTCGCCACCGTCACCGACCTTCACCTCACCTTCGGCCGACAGCAGCGCTCCGCCGCGACCGACCGGGCCGGGAAGCGTGCGGTGCGGATGGTCGGGGTTTCCCGGCACCGCGTCGAACATGGCGGCGCGTATAGTCCAGCGCGGCCGTTCGATCGCGACGACCACGCCCGGCGATGTAACCGGAAAGATCGACGGGCCGTTCAATCCGGATTGCGAATAATCAGGCGCGATGCCGAACGAGCTGTTGAGGAACAGCGCCCCGACCGATTGCACGTCGAATTCGCTGTTGAGGTCGATCAGCCCGGCTTTGGCCCTGACACCGCCACCCAGCGGCGCTTCGACCCAGGCTTCGAACGGCCGGATCGCATATGGCGCATCGATATTGCTGACGACCTGGGCATCGCCAGCCTCACGCGCCGAAAAGCCGCCGCCATGGAGAAGGAAGATATCGGCATGGGCATGCGCGCCTGCCACCCCGAACAGATCGGTGCCGCTATCGAGATCGAGGTCCAGCCGCCCCATCCAGCGCACGCCGCGCCGTTCGCCGCCGGCGGCCACGCCAATGATGTCGGTCGTGTAGCGCAAGTCGGCCGACGGCGCGTCGTCGGCCCTTGCCGCCCCGGGTGCAACAAGGGCGATCACGCCACAGGCCAGACGTAAGAACCTTTGCACGAGATTGCACCGATCGTTTCCGCCGGTCCCTCCGACCGGCCGCGCGTATCGGGAAGCGTTGTGGAGATCAATGCATTATAGAATGTTATAATACATCCTATCCTGCCGACGATCGGGAGTTGCAGCTGCGCTTGCCGGGGTCGATCGAAGGAGATGCGACCAACCGATCGTTACGCCGCTGGCATATGGAGCAAAATCCGTTCATTCTGCGTTCCAAGAGGGCGGGGTAGGATGGAGCGTTGCTTCCTCCCGGTGAACGGAGATTTAAAATGACGTCTTCCTTAGGTCGCGTTGCCCTGATGGGCGCAGTCGCCGCGACATCATTGATGCTCGCGGGCTGCATGACCGAAACTACCTATCGTCCGGCGACCGGCGCCGGCTTCTCGCGCGAAGGGTATAGCGATCGCCAGATCGAGGCGAACCGCTTCCAGGTTACCTTTGCTGGCAATACTATGACTTCGCGCGATACGGTCGAGCGCTATTTGCTGTTTCGGGCAGCGGAGCTGACCGAGCAGCAGGGTTACGACTATTTTGTCATGGCCGACCGCGACACCGACAAGAAGACGCGGACCTATGTCAACGACTTCGGCGGTCCTTATGGCGGCGGGCTCTGGGGCCCGCGCTGGCGTTATTATGGCCGCGGCTTCGGCTGGCGGAGCTGGGACCCGTTCTGGGGCGATCCCTTCTTCGACCGCAATATCGACGTTAACACGGTCGAGAAATACGAGGCCGTCGCCGAGATCGTAATGGGCAAGGGCCCCAAGCCCGCGGGCAATGTCCGAGCGTTCGATGCCAAGTCAGTGATTGCCAATATCGGACCGACGATCGTCATGCCCAAATAAGCTGGGCGACAGCACTGAAACGAAAAGGCCGGGGAGCGATCCCCGGCCTTTTTTTTTACTCCTCTCCCGCTTGCGGGAGAGGTTGGGTGAGGGTCTTCTTTCTTCTTCCGGGCGGCCGAAGCCAAAGAAGAAGGAAGAAGA
>NZ_BCYU01000077.1 GCF_001598355.1 Sphingomonas asaccharolytica NBRC 15499 | reverse complement strand
GGGGGGGGGGGGGGGGGGGGGCCTCCCAACGAGCGACCAGCTTGAGGCACTGCCCCACCCCAACCCCTCCCCTGAAGGGGAGGGGCTAGAAAGGAAAAACCAATGCTCAAAGACTTCACCACCGCCCTCCGCCCGGCCCTCGCGCTGACCTTGCTCTTCGCTGTCCTGCTCGGCCTCGTCTACCCCGCCGCGATCACCGGCATTGGCCAAGTCATCGCGCCTGCCGCCGCCAATGGCAGCCTGATCCGCGACGCCAAGGGTATTGTCATCGGCTCTTCGCTGATCGGCCAGGGCTTTACCTCGGACCGCTATTTCCACGGCCGTCCTTCGGCCGCGGGCAAGAATGGCTATGACGCCACCGCCTCGTCGGGCTCCAACCTCGGCCCGACCAGCCAGGCCCTTTCCGATCGCATCAAGGGCGACATCGCCTCGACCAGGGCAAGCAATCCCGCACCAGGTTCCAACGTACCCGCCGATCTGGTGACGGCCTCCGCCTCGGGGCTCGATCCCGATATCAGCCCCGAGGCGGCTTTGTTCCAGGTGTCGCGCGTCGCCAAGGCGCGCGGGATCGACCCCGCCAAGCTGCGCCAGATCGTCGCCGACAACATCGCCTATCCCTTGCTCGGCTTCCTCGGCGAGCCGCGCGTCAATGTCCTCGCGCTCAATCTCGCCCTCGACCGGATGACATCGCGGCCGTAACGTTGTTCCATGTCCGCCCAGCCCCGGATCCTGATCGTCGAGGACGACGCGCATATCCGCCGCTTGCTGCGCGTCGCGATCGAGCGGTCGGACTATGCGGTGATCGAAGCGGCGACCGCGCGTGAAGCGCTGACGGCCGCCGATATCGACAAGCCCGAAGTCGTGTTGCTCGACCTCGGGCTGCCCGATCGCGATGGGCTGGAACTGATCCAGCTTTTCCGGGCTCGCATTGGTGCCACGGTCATCGTCGTCTCGGCGCGCGGCGAAACAGCGGAAAAGGTCGCCGCGCTCGACCTCGGCGCCGACGACTATCTCACCAAGCCTTTCGATACCGAGGAACTGCTGGCACGGGTTCGGACGGCGCTGCGCCACCGCGTTGCGGGCGAGACAGGGCAGACGGCAGTGACCACCGGCGACGTCGAAATCGACCTTGAGCGCCGCCGGGTCCGCCGGGCAGGCGAAGAGGTCCATCTCTCGCCCAAGGAATATGACGTGCTCGCCGAACTGGCCAAGCGGCCCGACCGCGTGATCGGCCACCGCCAGTTGCTCCGCACCGTGTGGGGGCCGGCGCACGAGGACCATGTCGATTATCTGCGCATCGTCGTCCGCAATTTGCGTCAGAAGCTGGAGGTGGACCCTGCCCGGCCGCGATTGATCACCAACGAACCTGGGGTGGGTTACCGGCTAGCCGTAGGCGACCAATAATCCTCCCCGGCACGGGGAGGAGGACCAACGCGCAGCGATGGTGGAGGGGGGCCACGATCAACCAGCCACAAGCGAAGAGGTTAGCGGACGGTGGGCCCCCTCCACCACGCGGCTGCGCCGCGCGGTCCCCCTCCCCGTGCCGGGGAGGAATTTGCGGTCGCGCCCCCACACAACAGTTACGCTCTACGCCAAGCCGCATCGAATTTTGCAGACACGGCACGCCCTGGCGTCATAGTCAGGCGCCAATGGAACCCGAGGCCGACCAGCAACCGACCAGCGAGCGGGCGCATCGCCCCACCTCGTTCGATGTCGCATTGCTGGCCCAGGTGTCGCAATCGACCGTGTCGCGCGCCTTGCGCGGCGACGCCTCGATCACCGTCGAGACGCGCGACCGCGTCGCCCGCGCAGCGGCCGAGCTCGGTTATCGCCCCGACAGCCGGGCGGTCAGGCTCCGCGGCGGTGCGGTCGGGACGGTGGCGGTGGTCCTGTTGACGTCATCGGACCTCGAGCGGCGCGCGCTCAACCCCTTCTATTTCGACATATTGGGCGCGGTCGAGGCGGCAGCGGCGCGGCGCGGCATGGGCATCCTGCTATCATACCAGAGCACGCCGGACTCGCTACGCAGCGACTTCGAACAACGGCGCGAAGCCGACGGCCTGATCGTGATCGGCACCGCCGCGAACCGCGCGGCCTGGGACTATTTCGCCCGGGCGCGGCAGGCCGGCAGCAACCTCGTTGCCTGGGGAGCGCCGGATGACTCGCTACCGATCGTCCGCGCCGACAATCATGCGGCGGGCGTTCTGGCGGTCGAGCATCTTATAGCGGCTGGCCGTCGGCAGATCGCGTTCGTTGGGCCAGGCTGGGAAGCACACCAGGCGTTTCGCTTGCGGCGGCAGGGGTATCTTGATGTGCTGGCGAAACACGGCCTGACGCCGATAGAAGTGACGGCGCCGCCGATCGACGACCGCCACGCGCAGGGCGAAGCGGCGGCCGCGCAATTGCTAGCAATCAGCCCCATGATCGACGCCGTGTTCGCGGCATCCGATACGCTTGCGTCGGGCATCATGCGAGGTTTGCAGGAAGCGGGCATCCGCATTCCCGCGGACGTCGCGATCGTCGGTTTCGACGGCGGCTTCGGGGCGCGCCAATCCACGCCGGCGCTGACGACGATCGAACAGGATGTGGCAAGCGCGGGCGAGATGTTGGTCGGGACGCTGTTCGGACCGGCAGAATCGGAGGGCCGAACCGGAAAGGCGTTCGTTCCCGTGCAATTGGTGGTTCGGGGAAGCAGTTAGAGCATGAACGCGGACGACCCCGCGCCTGCCGCCAAAGGTTTAAGCGGTACGTCAGAAACTCCAGCTCGCACCCGCGGTCAGCGCGGCCTTGCCATGGAAGCTGCCCGAATAATAATCCTTGCCCGGGCCACCGCCCGACAGTGCGGCATGGAGGTCGAAACTCCCCAGTTTGCGCGCCACGCTTAGCCGCCAGTCATAGCGCGACGCACGACCGCCCAGATATTGCGTTGGAGTCGCCAGATAGATCTGCGACCCAAGATGGCCATTTACCCGCCAGTTCGTCGCTGGCCGAAAGGTCGCCTCCACTTCCGCGTAGAGCGACGAGACATAGGCCTGCTCATAATCGGGCGAGTAATAGACCCGTGCCGAAAACGGACCGGAGGCGAGGCCGAGATAGACTTCGGTGTAATTGTGCGACCGGCTCTCGCGGTCGGGGGAGCGATATTGGCTGCGGGCTATGCCGCCATCGATCGACAGCGTTTGATTGAGGCGGCGGGCATAGCCGATATTGCCCTGCACTCCCAGGAACAGCGGATCGTCGCGGCCGATCTCTCCCGTGGCGGATAGGTTGAGATAGACGCCGCTATCGTCGTCATAGCCGATCTGCGCGGTCGCCACAGGCTGTCCCGCGCTCAACGAATAGCCGCGCAAGCGATAATCGCTCTCGACGTCGACGCTGCCACTAACCTGGGCGCGTGCGGGAGTCGCGGCGAGGCACAGGATCAACGGCGCGGCCAACGCTCCCACGTGCCGCAGGTCAGCGCGCCCTTCCCGCCAGCCTGCGGTCGATTGCGCACGAACAATCACAGCCCGGCGACGTCCCGACCAGAGTCGCGCAGGCATCGATCGCGCCGCCCGCCATCCGGTCCAGGGCGATCCGTGTCGCGCGGCCGCCGGCCTGGCGCATCAGCGCGATCAGCCCGGTGACATGTGCGACTGCATAGGAACTGCCGTTGACCAGGTACCATTTACCCCCCGGTTGCGTTGTCGGCACGTCGCGGCCGGGAGCAATGTACACGCGCGCCGGCAGGGACCGCAAAGATTCGTCCGCGACGGCAATGACCCCGGGCAAGGAAGCGGGAAATCCGCCTTGGGGCAAAGACGGATCGAACGGCGCAACCACCGAGAGATTGCGCGCGAGGGCAAGGGCGATCAGCCGGGCGAGCAGCGGGTCTGCCGGCCCGGCGAGGCTGAGATTGATCACCTCGGCATTATGTTCGATCGCGAATTGCAGCGCCCGCGCCAGGCCGAGACTGTTGCAGAGCGTTGGACCTACGGCGGTCTGCCAGCAGGCTCGCAACGCCATTATCCGCGCGTCGGGTGCGATCCCGGCGATACCGATGCCGTTCCCGGCCTTGGCGCCGACGATACCGGCAACGCCCGTACCATGCGCTTCCCCGCTGGTCGTGCGGCGGTCGACGAAATCGAGATTGGCGATGAACTGGCCGGCAAGATCGGGATGCGCGACATCGATCTTGCTGTCGATGATGGCGACGGAAATGTTGCGGCCGGTGGCGATGCGGTGGAGATCGGCCAGCCGCCAGGCGGTAGCGGCCGGCTGTGCACGAAACAGCGGGTCGTTGGGCGCGACCCCAGCCGGGGAACCGCGCGCCTGATACGTTTGCAGCGGCTGCGACCAGGAGACCGCCGAGTCCTTCGACACCTGTGCTATCGCCGCGTCGACCGCCATGCCGTCGGGCACGCGCATGACATAGCAATCGACCCCGATCAGCGGCATCGGCCACCCATCGACCAAGGTTAGACCGTTGCGCCGCGCAATCCCCGCGGCGATCCGCCGCCGCGCGGCCATCGCCGCGCCATCGCCATAACTGCCGCCATAGGCTGCGCCGGGGCGATAATGCGGCGGCGCCATCTTGAGCATTACCAGTATCTGGCGATCGGCGTCAGCCTCCGGCCGCTCCTGCGCATGGCCCGGCGTCATCACGCCCAGCGCGACGACGCCGCACAAGGCCAGGCAAAGTCGAAACCATCCGCGCCAGGTCACGGCTGCGACCCGGCGTCGATCGGCTCGGCCAAAACGATTTGAGGCGTCGCGCGCAGGCCGTCGAGCGCCTGTGCCCGGCTGGCGGGCGCGATCCGCACGACATAGGCGCCGCTCGCGGTAGGGCCGTCGACGACGCGCGCGCGGGCTTTGGTCAGCGCGGCGCGCAGATCGCTGTCGCGTGCATCTGGCCGGAACATCACCAGCGCGTTGCCCGGCGCCACCGTCGGTGCCGATCCCAATGCGCGATAGGTCTCTCCGACCGGCGATGGTGCGCCTGGGACGATGGCGACAGCGAACGCGACGGCAGCCGCCGCCGCAAGCGGCCCGCCGAGCGCCCATCCGATCGCCACCTTGCGGCGCAGGAACGGCACCGGTTGGGCCAGCCGGCGGGGCGGCCCCGCGGCGTCGATCCGGTCGCTCAGCATCGACCAGGCGTGCTCGACGTCGAGCGGCAGCGCCGCGACCTCGCGCGCCAGGACCTGTTCCGCTGCCATATCGGCGCGACACTCGGCGCATTCGGCGAGATGTGATTCGACCATGGACGCTTCGTGGGCCTCCAGCGTGCCATTGACATACCAGGGCAGCAATTGCTGCGCCCGTTCATGGGGGCTGCCGCGCAGCCGGATGATCTCAGCCATCGAACATTCCTTAAATCCAGTCGGTCAACGCACCGGCCAGGCGACGCCTAAGGTGTCGGCGGGCGTGGAACATGCGAGTCTTCACCGTATCGACCGGGCATTCGAGGATCGTCGCGATCTCGCGATAGCCCAAATCGTGAAAATAGGTCAGGTCGACCACCGCCCGGTGCGCCGGCGACAATTCGTCCATTGCCCGCATCAGCAACGCGTTGATCCGCTGGCGGCTCGATTCGTCCTCTGGGCTCGCCGCGTCGCTGACGCGGTTTTCGGCCTCCTTGTCCTCGACCGCCTCGTCCTGGCGCTTCAGCCCCCGCATCGCCTTGCGATAGGCAATGGCGAAGACCCAGGTGGACAGCTTGCTCGCGCCGTTAAAGCTGTCGGCGCGGTTCCACACCACCATCATCGTATCGTCGAGCACTTCCTCGACCAGGGTCGGCCGCCGGATCAGGTTGAGCAGGAACCGTGTCAGCCGGGGATGGTAGAGGCGGTATAATTCCTCGAACGCCGCCCGGTCGCCGCCGACGACACGCGCGAACAGCGCCATTTCCGTTTCCGATCCGCCGCTGCGCCCGCGCTCGCGCACCGCTATCAAGTTGACCTCACCTTCACCATCCGCCGCCACGTCCACGATACCGCGTTTGTGCCGGGCCCGCATCGGATAGTTCATCGTGACGGATGGAACGTGTCGACGGTACCGGCTACGCCCCGTCAAAGCCGATGCCGCGTTCGCGCTGGCGCAACGGGACGATTTCACCCTAAATCGCCATCACAACCTGGCGCAGCTGGAAGGCAAGAATGGTGAGTGACAAGCGGGTGTGTTTCGATTTCGAGGTCGATTTTTCGAACGGAGGCGGCATCCAGGGTCAGGATTTCCGGCTCGATATCAACGGCGACGACATTACCGACGAAAAGCTCGCCGCCTACATCATCGCCGATCTGCGGCTACTCATGGTTGGCGAGGTGCGGATCCTCAACAAGCGGATCATCGCGGAGCGCCACAAACGCGCCGCCGTAGCCTCGCGACCGACGGCGGCCAATGCAAGCGGCCGCATCGACCTCAGCCACACGATCGAAGACGGCATGATCACCTATAAGGGCCTGCCTGCTCCCCTCCTGTGCGATCATCTATCGCGCGAGCAATCGCGCGCGACCTACGCCGAAGGGACCGAGTTCCAGATCGGCAAGATCGAAATGGTCGGAAACACGGGCACCTATCTCGATACGCCGTTCCATCGCTACGCCGACGGCTATGACCTTTCCGGGCTCGATCTCGACCGCGTCAGCGGCGTTCCGGCGGTCGTGGTGCGGGTCGCCGGGCAAGCGGAGCGCGCGATCGACTGGGCAGCCTTTGCCGCAAGCGATGTCGGCGGCCGCGCGGTGCTGGTGCAGACCGGATGGGACCGGCATTGGCGGACCGATCAATATTTCGAGGATCATCCGTTCCTGACAGCCGATGCCGCCAGCTATTTGCGCGATCACGGCGCGCTGGTCGTCGGCATCGATTCCTACAATATCGACGACGTTTCCGGCGGTGAACGGCCGGTACATTCAATTCTGCTCGGCGCCGGTATCCCGATCGTCGAGCATATGACCAATCTGGATGCGCTCCCGATCGACGGATTCCGCTTCTGGGCGGTGCCGCCAAAGGTCAGCAAGATGGGCACGTTTCCGGTGCGAGCCCATGCGGTATTGGAGGGGTGACGATCCTGCGATCCGCGTGATGGCGCGAGCGCGCTCGACATCGCACGTCTGACAACAGCCACCAGCCTCAGGAGAACCCGCCGAGGTCCGCGCCGGCGAGGTGGCGAAACCCGATCGGGCTTCCTAGCTAGCGACAGCACGGCCGGCGACTCCCGGCCGCGAGAGCGTGGAGCTACATTCATGAGCGAGCCGACCGAGTACACCCCACCTGCCATCTGGACCTGGGACAAGGAAAACGGCGGCGCGTTCGCCAATATCAACCGGCCGATCGCTGGGCCGACGCACGACAAGGAACTGCCGATCGGCAAGCACCCGTTGCAGCTCTATTCGCTCGCCACGCCCAATGGGGTGAAGGTGACGGTGATGCTCGAGGAGCTGCTCGCGCTGGGCCATAAAGGCGCTGAATATGACGCCTGGCTGATCCGTATCAACCAGGGCGACCAGTTCAGCAGCGGCTTCGTCTCGGCCAACCCCAATTCCAAAATCCCTGCGCTGATGGATCACACCGATCCCGCCGCCCCGTTGCGCGTGTTCGAATCCGGCGCGATCCTGATCTACCTGGCCGAGAAGTTCGGCGAATTCCTACCGGCAGACTATCCCGCCCGCGCGGAAGTCCTGTCCTGGCTGATGTGGCAGATGGGCAGCACGCCATTCCTCGGCGGCGGCTTCGGGCATTTCTATGCCTATGCGCCGTTCAAGCAGGAATATCCGATCAACCGCTATGCGATGGAAGTGAAGCGCCAGCTCGACGTGCTCGACCGAAGGTTGGCGGAGAGCGAGTATCTCGGCGGCAGGGACTATTCGATCGCCGACATGGCAACCGCGCCCTGGTACGGCGCGCTGGCCAAGGGACTGGTCTATGGCGCCGGCGAATTCCTGCAGGTGCAGGACTACAAGAACGTCATCCGCTGGGCCGACCAGATCTTCGAGCGCCCCGCGGTGAAGCGCGGCCGCATGGTCAATCGCGTGATGGGCGAGCCGTCCGAACAGCTCCACGAACGCCACGATGCCAGCGATTTCGAGCTGCGCACCGCGGACAAGCTGGAACCGGCGGACTGAGGCTGGCGGCGGGGAGCCAGGCCGGCTCGGTTCCCCGCCCTACCCCCACCAATCCAGGGCCGATTCGCGTCCGCTTGCGGATCGCGCTCGGACACCTTATCTTACCGCCGTCTTACCGTAGGAGATGCGCGATGCCGGCGATACCGGAAGGGCTGACGACGATCGTATCGACCAAGGGCCAGGTGATCCTGCCCAAAGCGATCCGCGAGCAGCGACATTGGCCGAGCGGAACGCGGCTGACGGTGGAAAACACCGCCGAGGGCGTGCTTCTAAAGGCGGTGCCGATGTTTGCCGAAACCAGCGTGGACGCGATGTTCGGATCGCTCGGGTTCGAGGGCAAGGCCAAGTCGATCGAGGACATGGACGCCGCCGTCGCCGCCGAAGCGAAACGTCGTGCGCGCGATTGATACGAACGTCGTCGTCCGCTTCCTCGTCGCCGACGACAAACCCCAGGCAAAGGCAGCACGCGACGCGATCGAGGCAGGTGACATCTTCATCGCACTAACCGTGCTGCTCGAGAGCGAATGGGTGTTGCGCAGCGGTTACGACTTCGCCCCGCCGCGGATCGCCGCCGCGTTGCGCGGATTGGCCGGCCTCCCCGGCGTCATCGTCGAGCAGCCACCGGTGCTGGCCCAAGCACTCGACTGGATGGAGAGCGGCATGGACTTCGCCGACGCGCTGCACCTCGCAAAAGCGGGGGGCTGCACTGCTTTTCTGAGTTTCGACCGGAAATTGGCGAAGACGGCGGCCGGCCGATCCGCGGTCAAAGTCCAGTCGCCGTAAGCAATCGACGCGCCACGCCGCCTTGCGCATAATCGCGATTGCCCCCACATGGGGCATACTGGCACTCGCGCTTCCCTAGTGCCAATTCGCAGATCGCAGCGCTGGCTTCGGTTGTGATAGCGACGCTCCCGTCGCGTTCCAGCAACCGAACGGCCCGATCCATGCCAGCCAAAGACATCAAATTTTCGCGCGATGCGCGCGAGGCAATCACGCGCGGGATCGATCTGCTCGCGGATGCGGTCAAGACGACGCTAGGCCCCAAGGGCCGCAACGTCCTGATCGACAAGCGCTATGGCGCGCCCCGGATCACCAAGGACGGCGTCACCGTCGCCAAGGACATCGAGCTCAAGGACAGGTTCGAGAATCTCGGCGCGCAGATGATGCGCGCGGTCGCCTCGCGAACCCAGGACCATGCCGGCGACGGCACGACCACCGCCACCGTGCTCGCCCAGGCGATCGTCCGCGAGGGCCTCAAATCGGTCTCCGCCGGAATCAATCCGATGGACGTCAAGCGCGGCATCGACCTCGCCGTCGTCTGCGTCGTCGAGCACCTTGCCTCGCGCTCCAGGCCTGTCGCCAACAATGACGAGATCGCCCAGGTCGGCATCGTCTCCGCCAATGGCGACGAGGAGATTGGCCGGATCATCGCCAAGGCGATGGACAAGGTCGGCAAGGAAGGCGTGATTTCGGTCGAAGACGCACAAGGCATGGAATTCGAGCTCGAAATCGTCGAGGGCATGCAGTTCGATCGCGGCTATCTCAGTCCCTATTTCGTGACCAATGCCGACAAGATGACGGTCGAGCTCGAAGATCCGTACATCCTGATCCACGAGAAGAAGCTGTCGAAGCTGGAGGCGTTGCTGCCGATCCTCGAAGCTGCCGCCAAGGCGGCCAGGCCCTTGCTGATCATCGCCGAGGATATTGAGGGCGACGCACTGGCGACGCTCGTCGTCAACAAGCTGCGCGGCGGCCTGAAGGTCGCCGCGGTCAAGGCGCCGGGCTTCGGCGATCGCCGCAAGGCGATGCTCGAGGATATCGCGATCGTGACCAAAGGCATGGTCGTCGGCGAAGCGCTCGGCATCAAGCTCGAAGGCGTGACGCTGGACATGCTCGGCACCGCCAGGCGGGTCTCGATCGACAAGAGCGACACGACGATCGTCGACGGCGCGGGCGATCCCGCGGTGATCGCCGCCCGGATCGAAGCGATCCGGCAACAGATCGAGAATACCGACAGCGAGTATGACCAGGAAAAGCTCCAGGAACGGCTGGCGAAGCTGTCGGGCGGCGTTGCGATCATTCGGGTCGGCGCATCGACCGAAGTCGAGATGACCGAACGCAAGGATCGCGTCGACGACGCGCTCCACGCCACCCGCGCCGCGGTAGAGGAAGGGATCCTTCCCGGCGGCGGAACGGCGCTGCTCCACGCGGCGAGCGCGCTGCAGGGTGCGAAGGGCGACAATGCCGACCAGGATCGTGGCATCGACATCGTCCGCCGAGCGCTGTCGGCGCCGCTGCGCCAGATCGCCGAGAATGCGGGCCATGACGGCGGCGTGGTCTGCGCGAGGCTGATCGAGGGCAACGATCCGGACATGGGCTTCAACGCCCAGACCGAAACCTATGAGAATTTGGTCAAGTCGGGCGTGATCGACCCGACCTTGGTGGTCCGTTCCGCGCTGCAGGATGCCGCGTCGGTCGCGGGGCTGCTACTGACGACCGAAGCGGCCATCGTCCAGGCCGCGGACTGATTGGCTACCGGTGCCCCCAATGCTCCCGGCGTTCGTTGAGCGAGCCTGGCGGTCGCAGGCTTATGATCGGCGCTTTACTGCCCGCCACGTCTCAAGAGACGCGCGCTCTGTTTGGCGCCGACATCCGCGTCGCCGGTGTGCACCCATGCGGCGCCCAGCGACGGCGTTTCTGCGGGCAAGGGCTGCCCGAACCGGACCAGTATTTCGGTCATTGCGACGCGATCGACCGCTGGCGAGAAGAGGTAACCTTGCCCGAGTACGCAGCCCAAGGCGCTCAACTGCGCGGCCTGGCTCTCGGTCTCTATACCCTCGGCGACCACGCGGATGCCGAGCTTTTCGGCGATGCTCAAAAGTCCCTCGACGATCACGCTGCTGGGATTTCCGGGCGAGAGGCTGTCTACGAAGCTCTTGTCGATCTTGAGAATGTCGACGGGGACGGTCAGCAAATGAGTCAGAGAGGCGAAGCCGGTACCAAAGTCGTCGAGCGCCACCCGTAGCCCCAGCTCTCGCATCGCCTTGATCTCACGGGCAATGACGTGGTCGCGGCGCCCCATATAAACATTCTCGGTGATCTCGACGATCAGATGCTTGAGCGGCACATCCGCGGCCGCAAACGCAGCGCTGAGCTGACCGCCGAGCTTGCCGCGGTGGACGTCGGCGTAGGACACGTTCAGACCGACATGCTGAAATGCTATGCCAAGGTCGAGCCAGTGGCGGATGTCGGCCACGATGCGTCCCAGCATGCGTTCTGTCAGCGAGCATGCGATCTGCGCATCCGAGGTCGCGTCGTTGAACGCCGCGGCGGGAATGATTTCACCGTCAGGCGAAATCAGGCGGCAGAGCGCCTCAACCCCGACCACTTCGCGCGTGTCGAGGCGGAAGATCGGCTGATAATGGGCCTCGACGCGATTCTCGCGAAGCGCTTCGCCAAGGTCGCGAATGGCCGTCAGGCGCTTCGTGATCGCCGTCCCGATGCCGGGCCAGTAGCGGACGAACCCGCCTCTGCCCGTCTCTTTGGCGTGGTACAGGGCGAAATCCGCCTTCTGGCGGACTGTCTCAGCCGTCGCGTCGCCGATCGACAGCACCGCGCCGCCGATCGTCGCCTGCGGAGAGATCAGATGCCCATCGCATGAAGCCGGCTCAGCCAGACGATCGAGGATCCGCTGTGCCGTAGCGGAGATATCTCGAAGCGCTTCCGGTGTTTCCCAGATGATCGCAAACTCGTCGCCGCCGATCCGGAAGGCCTTTGCCGGTGCTGAGGTAGCGGTGAGCCGGGATGAGACCTCCCGCAAGAGATCGTCGCCGACATGATGACCAAAGGTGTCGTTCGTCACCTTCAGATTATCTAGATCGAGGATCATGATCGCCCAGGACCCGGGCTCGTCGCACGACAAGCCTGCGAGTGCCCGATTGAAGGAGGCGCGGTTCAGCAGCCCGGTGAGCTCGTCGACGTTCGCCTTGCGCTCATGCTCGAGCAAACGGTCGTGTCGCTCCATCGCGATCGCACAGAGGTGGGTGCAGTTTGCGACGATCCGCTTCTCGGCTGCGGTCGGACCGCGCCGCTCGCGATAATAGATTGCGAAGGTTCCCAAGACCATTCCGCTCGCGTCAAAGATCGGACTCGACCAGCACGCCGCCAGCCCGAGTGGCAGAACAAGGTGCCTGAATGCGGCCCATTTGGGATCGCGCGCGACGTCCGCGACGACCACCGGCTTCTTGAAATATGCGGCCGTTCCGCACGAGCCCGCTGCAGGTCCGATTGGGATACCATCCAGCGCTGCGGAATAGTCCGACGGCAGGCTCGGCGCCGATAGCGGATGCAGGACGCCGCCGCGATCGACCGTCAAAACGGAGCAGATGACGCCAGGCAGCAAGGCCTCGACTTCGCAGCAAAGACGATCGGCCGTGGCTTCCAGAGTGCTTCCAGTCGCAATCATCTCAAGAATGATGTGTTGAAGGGGAAGCACGGCGGGCCAATCGTGAAGTGTAAGCGCGCATCATGCAGCAACACCGTCAAAGTCGCGTGAGGTTTCTCAGTTAATCTTTAAATAACGGCACCAACTCCCCCCAACTTAACGAAGAGGTAATGGCGATTCACCCGCTACGGCGTTCGCACACGATCAAGTCGGTGGACAGGTGAACCGGCAAATGGCCGATTGTGCGAAAGAGGTTGTTGTCTACGGGCACGTCGAACCAAAAGCATCCCGCCTCGTTTATCGACGCTGACGAACGGGACGTGCAGGTCAAATACGAAGCTTCGCTCACGTCAGAGCGCACAGGCTGACACAAGCTGAAATGTGTGGCTGGCTGGGGCGGCAGGATTCGAACCTGCGAATGGCGGCACCAAAAGCCGCTGCCTTACCACTTGGCGACGCCCCAACATTCCCGGCCGACATGTCCGGGCGGGAGCGCGCGCTTATAACGGCGCGCGCGATCCTGCAAAGCCCTGAAAAAGCCCTTATGCGATCCGGTCGAGCCAGTCGTAAGGATCGGGCGCCGCGCCGGTCTGAATCGCGACCAGGGATTCGCGCAACGACATGGTGAGTTGGCCCGGGCCACCCGAGCCGATGGTGAAGTCGCCCGAGCTCGCCTTGACCTGACCGATCGGCGTGACCACCGCCGCGGTGCCGCAGGCGAAGGCCTCGACCAGCCGGCCGCTCGCCGCATCGGCGCGCCACTGGTCGAGCGCATATTTCTCTTCGCGGACGGTGATGCCGCGGTCCCGCGCGAGTGCGATGAGCGAATCACGCGTGATGCCGGCCAGGATCGTATCGCTGAGCGGCGGGGTCGCGAGCGATCCGTCGTCGAACACAAAGAACACGTTCATCCCGCCCAGTTCTTCGACATAGCGGCGTTCGACCGCGTCGAGGAACACGACCTGGTCGCAGCCTAGCTTGATCGCCTCGGCCTGCGCGATCAAGCTGGCGGCGTAATTGCCGCCGCACTTGGCCGCGCCGGTGCCGCCGGGGGCCGCGCGCGTGTACGTCTCCGATGCCCAGATCGAGACTGCGGGCGCCCCGCCCTTGAAATAGGCGCCGACCGACGAGGCGATCACCATGTAGATGTAATCGGACGACGGCTTGACTCCGAGGAAGATCTCGCTGGCGATCATGAACGGGCGTAGATAGAGCGATCCGCCTTCGCTGGTCGGGATCCAGTCGCGTTCCGCACTGACCAAAGCGCGGCACGACTCGACGAACAATTCCTCGGGCAATAACGGCATTGCCAGCCGCTCAGCCGACTTGCGGAAGCGACGCGCATTCGCCTCGGGTCGGAACATGGTGATGCCACCGTCCGCGCCACGATAGGCCTTGAGCCCTTCGAAAATCTCCTGCGCGTAATGCAACACGGCGCAGGCAGGATCGACCGTCAGCGGCTGGCGCGGCGCGATGGCGAGATCGTGCCAACCCTTTTCATCGCTATAATGCGCGATCGCCATATGATCGGTGAACACGCGGCCAAAACCCGGATTGACGAGTTTTTCGGCGCGGGCCTCATTGGAGGTGGGCGACGCGGTGGCGTTTAGCGGAAAATGCGCGGCGATATTCATGACAATCGGCCATAGCGCGACAAATCGCGCGCGTCCAAGGCTTGCCGTAGATTAATCGCGGTGGCAAAACCGGTCAACATGACTGCCCCAACACCAGCCGCTTCGGCCCAATTCCTCCGCGAGTCCGAAATTCGCCGAGGATCCGAAATGCTCTTTTTCGCCTATAGCCGGCTGACCAAGGCGGTTGACCAGAATCTGGGCGAGCGCGGAATCGGCCGCGCGCATCATCGCGCGCTCTATTTCATCGGCCGTCATCCCGACATTTCGGTCAGCGAATTGCTGTCGATCCTGGGCGTCACCAAGCAATCGCTCGGGCGCGTGCTGACCGAGCTCGAGGAACGCCATTTGGTCGAAACGCGGATCGGCGATCGCGACCGGCGGCAGCGGCTGTTGCGGCTGACCGATTCAGGCTACGAGCTCGACACCGAGTTGTTCAATCATGCCCGCGACATCATCGCGCGCGCCTATAGCGCCGCGGGACAGCAAGCGGTGACCGGCTTTTGGGCAGTGCTCGAAGGGCTGATTCCTCCGACCGAACGCGACCGGGTCCATAATTGGCGCGAAAATTCGGTGCCGCCGGGACAACGACGCTAATCAAATTCCGCAGTGTTAGCCTTGGCGGCGGCGGCCATCTCGCGGCCGCGGCGTTCGGCGGCCTGCAGCGTCTCGGTCATCAGCCGGATCAGCGCATCGTTGCGATCGAGCACGTTCAGGCCCTGCCGTGTCGAACCGCCCGGGCTGGCGACGCGGTCCGCGAGAACTGCTGGTGTCGCGTCCGAACCCGATGCCATCAATGCCGCGCCGTCGACCGTCGCCAGTGCCAGCCGCGCCGCCTGATCGGCGGGGATGCCCAGCTTTTCGCCGGCCTTCGCCAGCGCATCGATGAAGCGGAACAGGAATGCCGGGCCGCACCCTTCGAGCGTGCCGACCGCGCCAAACATCGCCTCATCCGCGGTCCATTCGACGAGTCCGAGCGGCGCCATCAACGCCGCCACGGTTTCCCTGGCGGACGGCGGGGCGCCATCGGCATAAAGCGCGATCACGCCTTTGCCGAGCGCGACGGGCAGATTGGGCATCGCGCGAACGATTGCGGGGCCAGGAAAACGCTCGGCCAGCGTCGCTTCCTCGACTCCCGCCAGGATCGAGATCAGCATCGGTGCCTGACGGATACGCTCGCCATAGGCAGCGACGATCTCATCGAGCTGCTGCGGCTTCATCGCCAGCATCACCGCGTCAGGCGGCGGGCCGTCGGGCAGAGCGCGCGCCTGGCGCACGCCCTCGGGAAGATCGCGGTTGTGGCGGTTGACCACATCGACCGCGTCGCCTTGCACCGCGCCGCTGTCGACCCAGCGCGACAGCATCGCGCCGCCCATATTGCCGCACCCGATCAGCCATAGCCGGCGAGGAACCGCGGCCGTCATGCTCACGCCTCGCCCTGCGTCTCCGTCAGCGACGCGGCGAGCGCCTCCTTCGGGGACTTGCCGCCCCACAGGACGAACTGGAACACGGGATAGAAGCGCTCGCACTCGTCGATCGCCGATTCGATCAGCAATTCGGCGCCTTCCAGGGTCAACGTCCCGCCATCGGTGCCATCGATCATCGCCGCGTGGCGATAGAGCACGATTCCACTCGACGACCACAATTCGAAATGGCCGATCCACAATTGCTCGTTGATCAGCCCGATCGCTTCGTAGATCGCGACGCGGCGGTCGTCAGGTACGCGGATGTCGGGAAAAGCGAGGAATTGCAGCACGCAATCCTCTTCTCGCCACAGCGCGCGCAGCTCATATTCGGTCCAGCTGCCCTTGACCGTCGCGACGACCTCATCGTCGTGGCGCTGATGTTCCCAGCCATGCGCGGCGTAATAGCTCTCGATCATGTCGATCGGCGCCGCATCCTCGCGCTGGAAATCGCTCTCATCGAGCATCGTGGGTCTCGCTGGTCATCTCATGCGAATCTGCCCGTTGCGGCCGAGACGCGCAACGGGATCGTGGAGAAAGCTGTGGAAAATCGGTTCAGGGCTTTGTGGATTTTGGCTTGGCGGCGGGCGCTGCCTTGCCTTCCAGCGCGTCGAGTCGTGCCTTCAGTGCATCGGCCTCGTCGCGCGCCGCGGCGGCCATCGCCTTGACCGCCTCGAACTCGTCGCGACTGACGAAATCGAGCCCACCGATCCATTCCTTGGCGCGCTCGCGCGTCGCGGCTTCGGCCTCGCGGCCCATCCCTGCCAGTGTGCCGGCGGCGCCGTTCACGAATTTGACGAGGTCATCGAACATCCGGTTTTCGGATTGCATGTCTGGTATCCCGTAATCTTGATCAGAAGTTCATCTGGGCACTCGGCGAAGACGGTACAAGCGTCGATGCATTGGGGTTGAGCCTCTCGATTTCCCAATTGAGCACGCCGGCAAAGCATAACCAAACCAGATACGGCACCATCAGCCACGCCGCCGCAGGGCGGATCCGGCCGAATACCAGCGTCGTCGCCAGCGCCGCGACGAAGATCGCGACGAGCAGGATCAGCGCGGACGACACTTGATGCATGCCGAAAAACAGCGGCGACCAGGCGAGGTTGAGCACCAGCTGAAGCACGAACAAGGCGATCGCCAGCCCCCGCAACCGCGATCCGCGTGCGTTGATGATCATCGCCAGCGCCAGCCCCATCATGATGTAGATCGCGCTCCAGGCGACCGGAAACACCCAATCTGGCGGCGTGATCCCGGGACGCGCGAGCGCGGCGTACCAGCGGTTCTGCGCTCCCGCCGGCGCGATTCGGCTGGAGGCGAAACCCAACAGCAGGATCAGCGGCACCGTCACCACCGCCCAGCGTAGAAACACCCCGCGCAATTGTTCCTTGGTCGCGATTTCCATCAGCAATCCTCTTGCACGCTCGACACGCGCGTTCGCTTAGTGTTGCCGCGATGCAGCATGATGACAAGCCGGGACCTCCATCGCGGGTAGGCTGACCGCCTTGGAATTGGACGGCCCTAGTCAGACAGACGCGCCAGGATAACGAATTCGACATTCCCTTCGGGCCCGGTGATCGGGCTCTGGACAATATCTTCGACCGTCCAGCCACTCGCAGTCAGCCATGCCGCGACCTCGTTGCAGACCCGGTCGTGCACAATAGGATCGCGCACCACCCCGCCCTTGCCGACCTCACCGCGCCCGGCTTCGAACTGCGGCTTGATCAGCGCCGCCAGGCACGCACCCGGTTTCGCGAAGCGCAGCGGCACCTCAAGCACCTTCGCCAGGCCGATAAAGCTCGCGTCGCACACGATCAGGTTGATCGGCTCGGGAATATGCGCTTCGGTCAGAATCCGCGCGCTGGTCTGTTCGTGGACGATGACGCGCTCGTCCTGCCTAAGCTTCCAGGCAAGCTGGTTGGTGCCGCTATCGACCGCATAGACCCGTGCCGCGCCCTTAGACAGCAGCACATCGGTGAACCCACCGGTCGACGACCCGACGTCGATCGCCACCGCGCCGGAGACGTCCCAGCCGGCATGGTCGAGCGCGTGCGCGAGCTTGATCCCGCCGCGCGATACCCAGGGGTGATCGCGTCCCTTGACCTCGATCGCGGCATTCTCGGCGAGCATCTGCCCCGGTTTGTCGATTCGCTTGTCGCCGGCGAATGCCAGTCCCGCCATGATCAGCGCCTGGGCGCGCGTGCGGCTTTCCGCGAGCCCGCGATCGGTGATGAGTTGGTCGGCGCGAACCTTTGCCATTCCTCTCCCATGACCGCGATTTCCGTCCGTCGCAATCCGGCGGCAATTGGGCGCAAGCTTATTCCCATCAAGAAACTGGGAATTAGATTGAGCGTTGGGAAGAAGATGAAGATAGCAGCGCGGTCGTCCCCCTAGAGCGCCCACGCCGTCTTCTTCCCACCCTCTCTTGGAGAGAAACGATGGGACAGTTCACGCATCCCGACGGCACACTTCCGACTATATTAACCGTCCCCGGTCTGGGCGGTTCCGGCCCCTCGCACTGGCAGAGCCTGTGGGAGACGTCGCGCCCCGACACGCACCGGATCGAACTCGGCATGTGGGACCAGCCTCACCGCAATACCTGGGTGACCAAGATCGATCAGGCGGTACGCCAGGCCAAGGCGCCGGTGATCCTTGCCGCGCATTCGCTTGGTTGTCTGGCGGTGGCTTGGTGGGCCGAGATGAGTCCGCAGCCTTATGGCTGGCCGGTCGCCGGCGCCTTGCTCGTTGCCCCGGCCGATCCCGACCGCCCCGATACCGCGCAGGAGCTCAAGGGATTCGCGCCGACGCCGCGCAAGGCGCTCCCCTTCCCCTCTATCCTGGTCGCCTCGACCGACGATCCATGGATCGATATCGGCCGCGCGCGCAGCATGGCCTCGTTCTGGGGCAGCCATTTCGTCGATGCCGGTGCGCAGGGGCATTTGAATGCCGCCAGCGGGATCGGCTGGTGGGAGGAAGGTCGGCGATTGCTTGACCGCGTCATCGCCGCATCGGCCGACCGCTCGGGTCATCCGTTCAATCCCAGCGAAGCCCGGTCGATCCTGGCGATCAATGCCACCGACGCTGCGCAGGAGCATTATCTGCACAAGTGAGACGGGCAGACGGCGGGTACCTTCCACCGTCACCCCCGGGACAAGCCGAGGTGACGGTGGAGACGGTGTGACGGCCCATCCAGTCCCAACCGGGCTTCTAGTTGCGCCGGAATTGGATGGTGAACCCTGGCGCCTGGCCTCGGTCGACCACGACCTGGAAGCCGACATTCGTCAGCGCGGGGGCGCCCGGAACAGGTTTGCCGGCCGCGGTCTGGACCTCGCTGAGCATCGCGGACTGTCGCTGATCGTCTCCACTGAGCGTGCCGGTCACTTCGCATGCAGTCGTTGCGCAGCGAATCTTCAGCGGGTGGTCGCCGCCGTCGAGGTCCGGGACTCGCGCCATCCTGACGCGCAGCGCGCTCTCCGCTTCAGGCGCCCATTGGCTATCGCGTTGCTCACCGACGACGCGCCGGTGCCAATAGCCCGAATTCCAGCTCGGATCGGGCTTTCCCGCATTCGAAGCGGTCGCGGATTGCGAAACGAGCGGGGCTGGCTGCGCGACGAATATCGCGACGGCAAGCGCACCGGCAAGAGCGAGGCACATCAATGTAACTCCTTTCCACCACCGGCCAGTCGCGACCGGTGTGATGGGCTCTGACGCGGCGGCATCGGACGGCGCCATCCCGATAAGGTCGTCACGATTTTCTTGGGCGGCAAACAGCCGCGCGAGTTCGCGGCTGCTGCCAACGCCGGTCTTGCGCCGTGCTTCGCGCAACCGCTCGTTGACCGCGCCGACGCTGCGATCGGTCAACGTCGCGATGCTCTTGGCGGTATGCCCCTGGGCGAGCAGGCTCAGCGCCGTCCGTTCGGCGGCGTTTAACTTGCCGAAATCTACCGTCGTGTCAGGCTCTAGCCCCATCAGCTACGCTCGCATCGTTATAACGTAGCGCTTTCAGCACGGTGTCGACGATGTGGTCGGCGTCGAGCCCGGCTTCGGCATATTGCACCTCGGGCTTGTCCTGGTCCTGGAAGATGTCGGGCAAGCGCATCGTGCGAAGCTTGAGCCCGGCATCGATCAGCCCGGTATCGCTCGCCATCGTCAGGACGTGAGCACCGAGCCCGCCGATCGCGCCTTCCTCGATCGTCACCGCGACCTCGTGCGTGGTCAGCAGG
>NZ_BCYU01000076.1 GCF_001598355.1 Sphingomonas asaccharolytica NBRC 15499 | reverse complement strand
AAAAGGTGCCCATCGCCCGGCCGGAGATGGCCATCGCACTGTTCTGACCGCCTTTGCGCTCCGACCAGGGCTTGAGCGGAATCCAGGCGATGCCGCTATTCTGGCCGGAACCCGCAAAGCTGAATCCATTGACGGTGAAGACGCCTTCGACGTTCGCTTTCTCATCCTGCAGAAAATGGTTGCGGACGAGGTCGAGCCCCTTGGCCGTACGACTGGTGGTCGCGCCCGACGGTCCCTGGACGATCGCGATGACATAGCCCTGGTCCTCCTCAGGAAGGAAGCCGGTCGGCAACCGCCAGAACAGCAGGCCCATGCCGATCACGACGAGCGCGTAGATCAGCATCGAGCGCTTCCAGCCGCGCGCCGTCGACCGCACACCCTTTTCATATCGGACCCGGCCACGATCGAACTTGTCGTTGAACCAGCGGAAGAAACGCGCGAGCAGGCCGTTGCCTTCCTCTTTGTGCGGGTCGTGTGGTTTCAGGATGGTGGCGCACAAAGCCGGTGTCAGGATCAACGCGACCATCACCGACAAGGCCATCGCCGACACGATCGTCAGCGAAAACTGCCGATAGATCACGCCGGTCGATCCGCCAAAGAATGCCATCGGCAGGAACACTGCCGACAGGACCAGGCCGATCCCGACCAGCGCGCTGCTGATCTCGTCCATCGACTTGCGCGCGGCATCCTTGGGGCTCAGCCCCTCGGTGGTGATCAGGCGTTCGACATTCTCGACCACGACGATCGCGTCGTCGACCAGCAGGCCGATCGCGAGCACCATGCCGAACAGGGTCAGCGTGTTGATGCTGAACCCGGTCAGCGCCATTACCCCGAACGTCCCCAACAGCACCACCGGCACGGCGATCGTCGGGATCAGCGTGGCCCGGAAGTTCTGGAGGAACAGGAACATCACCAGGAAGACGAGGACCACCGCCTCGACCAGCGTCTCGACGACATGCTCCACCGACAGCCGCACGAACGGCGTGGTGTCATAGGGGTAGATGACCTTTACGTCGGACGGGAATTGCTTGGCGACGGCATCGACCTGCTCTTTGACGGCGGTCACCGTGCTCAGCGCATTGGCACCTGGTGCCAGCTTGATGCCGATACCGGTCGCAGGCTTCCCGTTATATTCCGCGTTGAAGCCGTAATTCTCCGCGCCCAGTTCGACGCGCGCGACGTCGCCCAGCCGCACGACCGATCCGTCGGCGCCGCTCTTCAGCCGGATCTGCGCAAATTGCTCGGGCGTGTTCAGGCGCGACTGCACTGACACCGTAGCGTTGAGCATCTGCTCCTTGGGCGCCGGCAATCCGCCGACTTGACCGGCCGAGACCTGCGCGTTCTGCGCGCGGACCGCGGTCATCACATCGGTCATCGTCAGCGCGTAATTGTTGAGCTTGAGCGGATCGACCCAGATCCGCATCGCATATTGCGAGCCGAACAATTGCGTGTCGCCGACGCCGTTAACCCGGCTCAGCGGATCCTGCACCTTCGAGGCGACGATATCGGCAAGGTCCTTGCCGTCATGCGCGCCATTTTCCGAATAGAGACCGATGAACATCAGAAAGTTCTGGGTCGCCTTGGCGACCTGGATGCCTTGCTGTTGAACTTCCTGCGGCAGGAGCGGCGTCGCCGCCTGCAGCTTATTCTGGACCTGGACCTGCGCGATGTCCGGATTGGTACCCTGTTCGAAGGTCAGCGTGATGGTGACGGTGCCGGCCGACGAGGACGAGGACGAGAAGTAGCGAAGGTGGTCCAACCCCTTCATCTGCTGCTCGATGATCTGGGTCGTCGTATTCTCGAGCGTCTGCGCGTCCGCACCCGGATAGGTCGCGGTGATCGAGATGGAGGGCGGCGCGATGCTGGGAAATTGCGCGATCGGCAACGAGCGGATCGCGATGACGCCGGCCAGCATCAGGACGATCGCGATCACCCAGGCGAAGATCGGCCGGTCGATGAAAAAGCGTGACATGGACGATTACTTCGCCTGAGCCTGGCCCGGCTGCTGCGGCGCAGCGGGCTTGGCATTGGGATTCCACGGCTGCGGCGTGACCGGCATGCCGGGGCGCAGCATCATCGCGCCCTCGACGATCACCTTGTCGCCGGGTTTGAGCCCGCTGGTGACCAGCCAGGCATCGCCGACGACGCGCTCGGTCTTGATCACCCGCGGCTCGACCTTGTTGCCTTGACCGACGACCAGCGCGGTCGCATTGCCGCGCTCGTCACGGCCGACCCCACGCTGCGGCACCAGCATGCCCTGAAGCTGCGTTCCCTGCGCCAGTTGCGCGCGGACATACATGCCCGGCTGCAACAGCCCATTGGAATTGGTGAATTGCGCGCGGATCGTCTGTGAGCCGGTATTGGCATCGACCGTCACGTCGGCGAAGCGCAGCGTGCCTTCGGGCCCATAGGTCGACCCGTCCTCGAGCTTCAATTTGACGCGCGCCTGTCCTTCGCTCGCGACCTGTCCCGACAGGATCTGCTGCCTGAGCTTGAGCAGGTCGGAGCTCGATTGCTGGATGTCGACGTACATCGGATCGAGCCGCTGGATCGTGGTCAGCGCATTCGCCTGCGACGCGGTGACCAGCGCACCAATGGTGTAGACCGACCGGCCGATCCGCCCGCTGATCGGCGCGCGGACAGTGGTGCGGCCAAGATCGATCGTGGCGCTGCGCAGCGCCGCCTGCTGCGCGGCGACATCGGCGCGCGCCTGTTGGGCACTGGTCAGCGCATTCTCGTAATCCTGGCGCGAAATCGCGTTGATCTTGACGAGCTCGCCATAACGACGCGCGAGCGCCGCGCTCGACGCGATGGCGGCCTGAGCCCGGGCGAGCGCCGCCCGCGCATTCGCGACTTGCGCCTGATAGGGTGCGGGGTCGATCCGGTAGAGCGCCTGGCCCTTGGCGACCATGTCGCCTTCCTGGAACAACCTGGCGAGGATGATTCCGTTGACTTGAGGCCGCACGTCCGAGGTTTCATAGGCCGTGGTCCGGCCAGGGAGCTCGGTGGTCAGCGTCACCGGCTGCTCCTTCACGATCACATACCCGACCGGCGGCGCGCTTTGGGCCGGCGGCTGTTGCCCGCCCTGCCCGCAGGCGGCAAGCGACACGAGAGCAAACGCGGGGAGCGCGTTACGAATAAATGACATGCTAATCTCGCCGGGCTATGGTATGTGAGTGAACGTTCACTCACAGTAAATGCTGCTACTGCGAACAACTGATGTAAGTCAAGCCGAGGATTGAAGAATGTCGACGATGTTGGACTGCTGGGGCCTGTTGCCCACCGCTCCCGTTGGACGGGCGGCGGAGCGTCGGCAGCTCATTCTCGACACGTCGCGCCGCCTGTTCATCCAGAATGGATTCCACGGAACGGGCGTGGCCCAGATCGCCGTCGCCTCCGGTATCAAGGTCGGCCAGATCTATCGCGATTTCTCCTCGAAGGAGGATATCATTGCCGCGATCGCCTTTCGCGACCTCTCGCAATTCCTCGATGAAGCCACGTTGCAACGAGCGATCGATGCCGGCGACATGGCAGCGATCCGCCAATGGATCCTGGCCTTCGTGACGTATGACGAGGACGTCGAAGGCTATCGGCTGATGCCCGAAATCATGGCCGAATCCTCGCGCAATCCTCGCGTCGCGAGGTTGCAGGAAGACATCAGCGCCAGCGTGAAGAGCGCGCTGGTGGCAGCGTTGACGGCATGGGCACCGGGCGCGGACCGAGAGGCTGCGCGCGCGGAGCTGGCCGATCTGATCGTGACACTGGGCGGCGGGCTGTGTCAGTCGATCGTGATGGAGGCGTTGCGCGGCCGCGATTATCTTCCGCTGTGCGAGCGGCTGCAAGCGATCGTCAGCCGCGAACTCGAACTGATCCGCGATTCGGAGAGCTGGCCGCGCCTGTCGGTCTAGCCAGTCCGGGTCTTGCGACGGCCGGGCGGATACCTGCGCACGCTTCGACCGCCGTCTAAAATATTTTCAACGCCGATGTCGATTTTCGAGTCCTTCGCTCGTCGTTCGGATGCCGCTCCCCAAGAGACGGCGTCAACGAGGAGGCAGGACGATGCGTACAACGAGGTTCCCGAACACCGCCGGCGGCAATGAAAGCGGCTCCTTTGCGGCATTGAAAAGAACGGCCAGGTCGTTGGGTAAGTTTGCCGCCAGGCTGATGGTCACCGCGCCCGCTTTGTTCGCCGTATCGGCCGGCACCGCCGCGGATCAGATCACATCCTATCCGCGCATGGCCCCTGTCGGTGCCTATTTGATGGACCGCGGCCAGGAAATCGCGCTGGCGAGAAGCGCCGCGCCCGAGTCCATTTCCAAGCACGCGACCATCCTGGTCTTGACCCGCTCCGGTTATGAAACCGCCGCCACGGGCAGCAACGGCTTCGTCTGCATGGTGTCTCGCGGTTTCAGCGGCGCGCCGGATTGGCCCGAACGCTGGAACCCGAAGATCCGCGCGGCCGAATGCCAGAACCCGCAGGCGGCGCGATCGGTAGCGCCGCTCGCCAAACTCCGTACCGCCATGACGCTTGCCGGCCGGACCGATGCGGAGATCATTGCGCGCATCAAGACCGCGCTACGCACCGAGGAGATTCCGCCGCTGGCGCCGGGCGCGATGTCGTACATGATGTCGAAATTCTCTTATCTGTCCGATGATGGCGATCACGACATGCCGCACGTCATGTTCTTCATCCCGTTCAAGAATGGCGACAATTGGGGCGCCAACGCGGCTGGATCGCCGATTTTCGGCGGCAACTACTGGTTCGCGACGCCGGATCACGCGGCGGAAACCGCGACCCTCCCACCTTTGTCGGTCCTCCTGCTGGGGGTGTGTAGCTGGTCCGACGGCACGCCCGCGCCGACGCACCAGATGTAGGCGCGCCTCGGGGACCGTCGCCGGCGCGCGTCTGCTCGCCCTCCGGTTGCGGCCCCCTGCCCGCGCCGCTAAGCCCCGCGCATGTCGCATGGCGCCCCGCTTACGCTTTACAACAGCCTGTCGCGCTCGCTCGAGCGTTTCGAGCCGATCGATCCCGCCAATGTACGCGTCTATTCGTGCGGGCCGACGGTCTATAATTACGCGCATATCGGCAATCTGCGCGCCTATGTCTTCACTGACACGCTGAGCAGGGTGCTGACGTGGAAGGGTTACCCCATCACCCACGTCATCAACATCACCGATGTCGGGCATCTGACCAGCGACGCCGATGCCGGCGACGACAAGATGGAAGCGGCCGCGCGCAAAAACTCGACGAGCATCTGGGATATCGCCGCGCATTACACCGCGGCGTTCAAGCAGAACCTCAAGGACCTCAACATCCGCGAGCCGTCGCGCTGGTCGGTCGCCACCGATCACATCCAGGAGATGATCGCGTTCGGCGAGAAGATCGCCCCCAAACATTGCTATCAGCTCGATAGCGGCCTCTATTTCGACGTCTCGACGGTGCCCGATTACGGCCGGCTGGCGGGCGCGCAGGAGGATGTTCGAGAGGGCCGGATCGACACGGTCGAGGGCAAGCGCCACCCGCAGGATTTCGCGATCTGGCGGGCGTCGGCGCCTGGCGAGAACCGTCAGATGGAGTGGGATTCCCCCTGGGGCCGCGGCGCGCCGGGCTGGCACCTCGAATGTTCGGTGATGAGCGAGAAATATCTCGGCTCGCCGTTCGACATCCACACCGGCGGGATCGACCATCGCGAGATCCACCATCCTAACGAAATCGCGCAGAACCAGGCCTATTGCGATTGTGACGACACCGGCGCGCGCTGGTGGATGCACAACAATTTCCTGGTCGAGCGTGCCGGCAAGATGTCCAAATCGTCGGGCGACTTCCGCACGTTGCAAAAGCTGATCGACGCCGGCGTCCACCCGCTTGCCTATCGGCTGATGTGCCTGTCTGCGCATTACCGGTCGGAACTCGAATTCAGCGAGGAGAACCTCGCCGCCGCACTCACTCGGCTCAAGCGGCTGGCGATCACCGTCGGCCAGCTCCGCGATCGCCCGGAGGCGCTGTCGGCGGGATCGGCGTTGGCCTATCGCGAGCGGCTCGACGAGGCAGTGTCGGATGACCTCAACACGCCCAAGGCTTTGGTCGTGCTCGACGAGTTGCTTGGCGACAAGAAAGTTGCGCCCGCCGATCGCCTCACAGCGCTCGCCGATTTCGATGCGGTGCTGGGGCTCGATCTTGCCGGCCTCAGGCGCGAGGATTTGCGCGTCCGCCCGGCCACCGCGGACTTCGCCGAGGCCGACATCGCCGCACGGCTCGCCGAGCGGCGCGACGCGCGCGCGGCCAAGGACTTCGCCCGCTCCGACGCGATCCGCGACGAACTCGCCGCGCAAGGGGTCGAGGTGATGGACGGCGACCCGCTCGGTTGGGATTGGCGACCGACGCTCGCTTGAAAGCCCGCGTCAGGCGGCTAAGCTCCCGCTTCGGACAATCAGAATCGGGGATGGGCGATGCGGGGACGCGTGCTGGGATGGGATAATTCGGTCAGCCAGGGGCAGATTTCGGGCGAGGACGGACAGCGTTACACTTTCGCACGGCCCGACTGGCGCGAAAGCTATTGGCCGGCACGCGGCCAAGTCGTCGATTTCGAGGCCAACACTGACCGCGCCGGCAACATCTATGTGCTGCAGGGCTCAGGTACCGGCGCGGTGGTGGGATCCAAGGACAAGGTAGCGGCCGCGCTGCTCGCCTTCTTCCTGGGGTGTTTCGGCGCGCACAAATTCTACCTCAACAAGACTGGCGCCGCAGTGACCATGTTGTTGTGCGGGACGATCGGCTGGCTGCTCGTCCTGCCCGGCCTGATCATCGCGATCATCGCCTTCATCGAATTCATCATCTATCTCGTCATCGACGATACCGAGTTCCAACGGCGCTATGTCCAGGGCAACCAATCATGGTTCTGACGGCGTGAAAGCACTCTTGCCCGCTTTGGCGCGCCCGCTGCTCGAACCGCACTTGCCGACCGGGCTGGACGTGGCCTGGTTCGCGTCACCGGCCGAGGCCAATGCGATGATCGCCGATGCCGATATCGCCTGGGCCGACATGCAGCCGACCAGCCTGACCGCGGAGGCGATCCGCCATGGCGAGCGGCTGAAATGGGTGTCGACCATCTATGCCGGACTCGACGCCTTCCCGCTCGAGCTGATGCGCGAGCGCGGCACGATGCTGACCAACGGCGTCGGGATCAATGCGCTCGCGGTCGCCGAATATGCCGTGATGGGCGTACTCGTCGCCGCCAAGCGCTTCGACGAGGTGGTCCGCGCGCATGACCGCCACGAATGGCCCAAGGACGCGCCGGGCAAGGTCGAGTTGTTCGAGACGACCGCGCTGATCGTCGGTATGGGCGTGATCGGCAAACTGATCGCGGCGCGGCTGGAGGCGTTCGGCGTCGAGGTTACCGGCGTCACGCGATCGGGCCGCGACGGGACGCTGACGCCCGACCAATGGCAGGAAAGGATCGGCGAGTTCGACTGGGTGATCCTCGCCGCGCCCTCGACCGACGAGACCAAGGCGATGGTCGGCGCCGCCGAGCTCGCGCGAATGAAGCCCTCGGCCTGGCTGATCAACATCGCGCGCGGCGACATGATCGACGAGGAAGCGCTGCTTGCCGCGCTCCACAGCCGCAAGGTCGCCGGCGCGTTTCTCGACCCCACCCATCCCGAGCCACTGCCCGCCGATCACCCCTTATGGTCGGCACCCAATTGCATGGTCACAATGCATTTGTCTGGCCGCAGCCAGACCAAGATGTTCCCCCGCGCCGCCGCCTTGTTCCTGCGCAACCTCGACGCGTTCGTGAACGGCCGACCAATGGAGAATGTGGTCGATTTAGTGCTGGGGTATTGAGGTAACAGCACAAGCTTTCGGCATACCCTCCAACCTGCAATCTACGTTACCGGTTCCGGTCGCTCCACCGTTACAAGCGCATCACGGCGTTAGTGTGGTATGAGTGCCTGCTACGCCTTCGATTGCGGAAGGCCGCATCCCAATGCGGCGCCTGATCCATTCGCGTAGCGGTTCTTCGTACCAGAAGAATATCGCGACAGATCCACTAATCAGTATCGGATATTGGAGCACGACTACAGTCTTGGATGTGCCCAGCAAAGTGGTCACGGCGAAATGCACGGGCTGATGCATGAGATAGAGAGAATAACTCGCGCCGCCTAGGACGACAAGCGAACGGATACTTAGAACTCGCGCGAAGAGTGAATTGTTTTCATTGGCGACGCACAATATCAGGAGAGCCGCCATAGCGGTAGCGAAGGCCGCGACGTGCGGAGAACCGGTGAGGCACAATCCGATAACCAAAGCGATGGCGGGGAGCCAAGACGGTATTGGAAGCCGAATGCCGCGTAGGCTCATCTCCGCGGCGCAGATTCCAATGATGAACTCCGGCAGACGCAGAATCGGGATGGGCGCCCAATGCATCCAGCCGAACATGACCTGCCTGTTATCCACGACCTGTGAACTGGCAGTAACAAGATCAAAGCCGATTGCCGTAGCGACGATCGCAATCAACCATCGCGTACCGGTGGCTTTAAGCGCCCCCGAGAGCAATGGAAAACACAGATAAAAGAAAAATTCGACTGATAAGGTCCAGCTAGGCATGTTCCAATTCGACCAGTCCTGCGCACCATTGGGAATCCACCGGTGGAGCAAAAAGAACTGCGGCAGATCGCCCCAACCGCCAGGCACTATAAATGGAAACATTGCGAGCACGGCCAAAACGTAAACCGGATATAATCTGGCAAAGCGTGCGACAGCGAAGCGTTTTATCTCGTCGCCGCTCAAAATTCTTCCGCGATAGGTGAACTGCAAGATGAATCCCGACAGCACGAAAAAGAAGGTAACGCCCAGATAGCCGTTCAATAGCAATGTTTTTACGGGAACGGGTACATGTGCGTTTGCCGACATCCATGACGCGCCGGAATGAAATACAACCACCGCTAGCGCAGCGAAAAACCTGATGCTGGTAAGCGGCTCGATCAGGCGGATGTCGGGTTTTTCGGATGACATTCCGCCCCTTATCGGCTCTTGCCGCGTGCTTCAACAGCGTAGGGGAAAACGACGCACCGCTCGTGCCGCGCTGGCAAGCGGTTCAAAATCGGTTCCCAAGCGCTCACCGCAACGGCACATACCGATTATGTCCATGGCGGGTTGTCGACCTTTCAACGACCGCCGTCCTTCCCCGCGATGCCCCCCGGGACGGCTTTCGCCGGCAAGTGCCGCTAACCTGCCATACCCATCTGTCCGACCGCTACGCCCCATAGCGCGCTCAGGCCGGCGCGGTTTGCTTCGCCACCTTCTCGAACGCGTCGAGCACCGTCGCGATCAGCGCCTCGGGCAGATTGTGACCCATCCCCGGCACTTCGGTGATTTGCGCGCCCGGGATCGTCGCGGCAGTATCGCGCCCTGCCTCGACCGGTACGAGCGGATCGTCGGCGCCATGGATCACCATTGTCGGCGCCTTGATCGTCGCGATCGCCGCGCGGCGGTCGCCATTCGCTACTACGGCGGCGAGCTGGCGCCCAGGTCCTGCTGGATAGTGCATGCGATCGAAGTCGCGTTCGACGCGCGCCCGCATCACGTCCTCCGAGACCGGATAGCTCGGGCTACCGATGATCTTTTCGGCGCGGAGGCCGTGCGCGATCATCGTCTCGCGGTCATTGCCGGTCGGGCGTGAGGTCAGCACCGCCATCGCCTCGGGCTTCGACGGCGGCAAGCCGGGATTGCCGGTCGACGACATGATCGAGGTCAGCGACAGCACCCGGTCGGGATATTCCGCCGCGACTAATTGCGCGATCATTCCGCCCATCGACGCCCCCATGATGTGCGCCCGCCGGATGTCGAGCGCGTCGAGCAAGCCGACGGCATCGGCGGCCATGTCGTTGAGCGAATAGGGCACGTCGGGCTTTTGTCCGATCATCATCGCGCCGATCAGCGCGGGCAGCTCGGGCACCGGCGCGCCGTCGAACTTGGTCGACAGGCCGATATCGCGATTGTCATAGCGGATCGCGAAATACCCGCGCGAAACCAGATCCTCGACGAACGGCAACGGCCAGCGCGTCAGCTGCGCCCCCAGACCCATGATCAGCAGTACCGCCGGATCGGTCGGTTCGCCGAAGGTCTCGTATTCGATCTCGATACCGTTGGCCTGTGCCTTCATCCGGATTTCCTCTCATCGCTCACCGCCATCATATGCGCATCGATCACCGCGTCGATGGTCTTGTCGTCGACATGCAATTGCCCATCGATGATCAGCATGGCGAGACCGTGTGCCAGCGACCAGGATTGCAGCGCGAAGATACGCGGCTCCATTCCCGGCGGGGCGAGCCTTGCGGCATTCTCCATCAGGAAGCGCATCGCATTATCGGGGGAATCGGCGAGCTCGACCCTTTTGCCGGTGGGCGGATTGGCGAAGATCAGGCGGAACAAGGCGGTGTGGAGCAGCGCGAAACGGACATAGGCAGCGCCGGTCGCATTGAATCCCGCAACCCCGCCGCCCGCGGCGTCATAGGCGGCGTGCTGCACCTGGCTGAGCATATCGAGCCCCCGGGCAGCGAGCGCTGCCATCAACGCCGACTTGTCGGGGAAATGGCGGTAAACAGCGGTCGCGCTGACCCCGACACCGCGCGCGACCTCGCGCAGCGACAGGTCCTCGGCATCGCGCGCCGCGAGCAGACGCAACCCCTCGGCGATCAACGCCGCGTGCAAGTCGCCATGATGATAGGAGGACTTCGCCACTACTCCCTGCTTCTTCCGTTCACGATCAAATCCATGTTGACACTGTTACCATGATCGATATGTTGACGCCATAAACATCGAGTCGGAGACCAGTCATGGCGAGCGTGATCGAAAATGCAATCCGGGGCACTGTCACCAAGGGCATCGGCGTGGTCGCCGAATTCAACCGCAAGCGCATGCCCGATCAGGACCATCCCTTCCTGACCGGCATCCACCGGCCGATGGATCGCGAAGTCACGCTGGAGGATCTGCCGGTCACCGGCACGATCCCGGCGGAACTCGATGGCCGCTATCTGCGGATCGGTCCGAACCCCGCCAAGCCCGAGGCCAAGGGCTATCACTGGTTTGTCGGCGACGGCATGGTCCATGGCATCGCGCTGAAACAGGGCAAGGCCTTGTGGTATCGCAATCGCTGGATCCGGTCGAAGCAGGTCGCGACGGAAACCGGCATGCCGGCGGCGCCCGGCCCGCGCCACGCGAGCTTCGACACGGTCAACACCAACGTGCTCGGCATCGCCGGGCGCACCTGGGCTTTGGTCGAGGCGGGCAGCTATCCGGTCGAACTGTCCGATACGCTCGACGAGCAAACCTACAATCCGTTCGACGACACGTTGCTGGGCAGCTTCACCGCGCATCCGCATCTCGATCCCAGGACGGGCGAGAACCACGCCATCTGCTATGAGGCGACCCAGCCCGATCTCGTCCGCCACGTCGTGATCGATCGCGACGGCAGGGTCGTCCGCGAGCTGCCGATCAAGGTCCAGCATGGCCCCTCGATCCACGACTGCGCGATCACCGACCGCTATGCGCTGATCCTCGATCTGCCGGTCACCTTCTCGATGAAGGCGCTGATCGGCGGGCACGGTTTCCCCTATCGCTGGAACCCCGATCACCAGGCACGAGTTGGCCTGCTGCCGCGCAATGGCGGTGAGGACGAGATCATCTGGGTCGATTGCCCGCAAACTTATATCTTCCACGTCGCCAATGCCTATGACACCGCCGACGGGAAGGTCGTGCTCGACGCCTGCGTCTACGACACGATGTTCGCCGAGGCGACCGGCGGGCCATCGGGCACCTCGCTAGGGCTGGAGCGCTGGACGATCGACCCGGTCGCGAAAGCAATCGACCGCCGCACCATAGACGCAAGCGCGCAGGAATTCCCGCGCCCCGACGAGCGTTTCTTCGGCCAAGCCTATCGCTATGCCTATACGATGGCGCTGCCCGCCAAGGACGAGTTCGTGACTAGCGCGACCAAGCTCTACAAGCACGATCTCGAGGCCGGAACCCGCGAGGTCCACGAGTTCGGCGATGGTCGCCTTCCGGGCGAATTCGTGTTCGTGCCGCGCGATGACAATGCGCCCGAAGGCGATGGCTGGATGGTCGGGCTGGTGATCGACCTGCCGCACGAGACGACCGATCTGGTGATCCTCGACGCCACGCGCTTTGCCGAGCCGCCGGTCGCCAGCATCCGCATCCCGCACCGCGTACCGCCGGGCTTCCATGGCAATTGGGTGGCGAACGGGTGAGGTAGCGCGGGCGCTGCCGTGCCCGAGTCAATGGAAGGCGGGCGGGGTTTACCGATCCGCTCCGCCTTCAAGAGTAGAGACAAGTCCCGCCGACACTCAATCGAGTTGAAGTCTCAATTTCCGCAGCAGACGCGCGAGTTCTGCGCGCTCGTTTCGATCGAGGCCGTCCACTGTCCGCTCGGCCGCGCTGAAATGAGCGGCGATCGCTTCGTCGATCAGCTGCACGCCCCGGTCTGTGAGCATCGCCACGAGCGACCGGCGGTCGATCTCGTCATGGGTCCGCGAAATCAATCCGCGCTGTTCCAATCTGTTGAGACACGCCGTCATCGCACCGGACGTCAGCAGCACGGATTTCCTAAGGGCTGTTGGGCTCAAGCGATAAGGCGCACCCGACCGCCGCAGCGTGGCCAGCACATCGAGTTCGGTGTAGCCAATTCCATATGCCCGAAGCCGCTCGCCGGCCCGCGCCTGGAGCAGCCCGCCTAGATGCAGCAGGCGGCCGACCACCGCCATCGCCGATACGTCGAGATCCGGCCGCTCGCGCGCCCAATCACGGAGCAATTGATCGACGATATCCTCGTTCGCGGGAGCGGGCGCTTGCTCAGCCATATACAACAATCTTTATATCAAGTATCTTGACATGAAGATATATATTGGAGTGCAATCGACCGCAAGCCATCCTGCGGGGGGACTGTCATGCGATCGATTCGAATGCTCGCCTTGTTAGCGTTGGCGCCGTTCTCTCAGGTGATGCCCGCTTCGGCGCAGCCGGCGACGAGCGATCGGATCGTGATCGAGCAGGGAAATGTGACGCTCCCGACCGGCGAGAGCGTCCGCTATGAGATCGGCACGCTCTATGTGCCCGAGAATCGCAGGAAGCCGGCGAGCCGCCGCATCGGCATCGGCTTCGCGCGGATCAAGGCACCCCACCCAACCGGCGCGCCGCCGATTTTCTGGCTTCCCGGCGGCCCTGGCCTGAGCGTGCTCGGCACCTTCACCGACAAGAGCGAGGGCGCGCAAAGCCGTCTGCGGTCGTGGCTGACCTTCGGCGCGGCGGGCGACCTCGTGGTGATCGAGCAACGCGGCTATACCAGCCGCGGCGAGATGCTCGTCGAAACGGCCGATGCCTCCCCGCTCGACAAGCCGGCCTCGGTCCAGGCCGATACCCGCGCGATGCAGGCGCTCGCCCGGCGGGCGGTCGTGCATAATCCCGACAAGGACTTGTCCGGCTACACGATCGACGCGTTCGCGGCGGATGTCGACGATCTGCGGCGAGCACTCGGCTATGACAAGATCAGCCTGTTCGGCGGCAGTTTCGGCTCGCAATGGTCGCTTGCCGTGATGCGCTTCCATCCCGAGATCGTCGCCCGTGCCGTGCTCTCGTCGGTCGAACCGCTGAACAACGGGTTCGACATGCCGTCGCACGTCTTCGCCGCACTCCAGCGCATCGCCTATGACGCCGACCGCGATCCTGGTCTTGCGCCTTATCTGCCCAATGGCGGGATGATGGCAGCGATACGCGCCCTGCATCAGCGCTTCGCCACGGGGCCGATCCGGGTGACTATCCGCGACGATGCCGGAAAGGCACAGACGGTCGTACTCGGCGCGCAAGATTTGCAGCTCGCTTTGTTGGCACATACCGACGAGGCGGAGCATTGGCCGGCCTTCATCCTGTCGCTTTATTACGGCCATTACGATGCCTGGACGCGCCAGACGATCGAAGATCGGCGGGCGGGACCGGTGAAGCTGATCGGGCCGCTCGCAGACAGCAGCCTGGGCGTCACGGCGGATCGCGAGCATCAGATGCGGACCGATCCCGCGGTGGACTTGCTGGGCACCTGGAATTTCGAGGCGAACCTGGTATCGGCGCCCGACTGGCCGACGCCCGACATGGGCGACGCGGTGCGACGTCCGCGCGTGACGCCGATCCCGGTCGTGTTCGTGCACGGCGACTGGGACACGTCAACGCCGATCGAGAACACGCTCGGTCTGCTGCCCTATTTCCCCAATGGCCATGCCATTCTCGTCCACCGCGCCGGGCATGACGGCACCTTTTACCAGTTACGCGAGAGCCCCGCCGCCAAGCAGGCGATCTACGACTTCCTCCGCACCGGAGAAACGAAGGAGTTACCGACAGAGGTGTCGCTGGCGGCGCCGAGGTTCGAAGTCCCCGACTTTGCGCCGCCTACCCGACCGCGGCGATGACTGCTTGCTTACCGCGCACCGAGCGGAGGCCGGCGCGACCCTGCTCGCCGGCCGACTTGCAAACGCTCGTCGCGTCAGATTTGCGCGAACCCGCCATCGACGAAGACTTCGCCGCCGGTCATGAAGCTGCTGTCCGAGGAGGCCAGGAAAGCTGCTACCGCACCGATTTCCGAGGGATCGCCGATATGGCCGATCGGCGTGCCCGATCCCATCTCGATCATCGCCTCGCGACCGACCGCCTCTTCGGCAAGCTCGGTCAAAGTCGGTCCGGGTGACAATACGTTCACGCGAATGCCGGTGCCGCGCAAATCCTGCGCCCAGCTACGGGCAAAGTTGCGCACGGCGGCTTTCGTCGCGCTGTAGATGCTGAAGGCAGGCGTCCCCATCACACCGGCGGTCGAACCGGTCAGAATGATCGAGCCGCCCGGCCCCATCAGGGGTAGCCCGGTCTGAACCGTAAACAGCACGCCTTTGACGTTGATATCGAACGCGGCGTCATATTGCTCCCGAGTAATCTGGCCGAGCGGTACCAGTTCGCCGAACCCGGCATTGGCCATCAGGATGTCGAGGCCTCCGCGCTCTGCCTTCACGGTCGCGAACAACCGATCGAGATCGGCCTGATCGGTAACCGAACCCTGCACCACGCGGGCGTTCGGCTCCAGCGCAGCGGCCGCTTTGTCGAGCGGCTCCTGCCGGCGTCCGAAGATATAGACGAAGGCGCCTTCCTCGATGAAGCGTCGTGCTGTGCCCAAGCCGATACCCGTGCCGCCACCCGTCACGACCGCCGTCTTGCCATCCAGTCTTTTCATGTCTCGTGCCTTTCAAATTAAAGCTGGCACGTAACTGGCGAAGCACCCACCTATCGACAAGTATGCACCTTTTGGTAAGTATGGAATTATGTCGACCAATCCATCCTGCGTCCCCGGTTTCTCCTGCGGCCTCGACGCCACGCTTCGCGTCATCGCGGGCAAGTGGAAGCCGCTGATCATCTATTTCCTGATCCAGGGGCCCAATCGCTATGGCGAGCTCAAGCGCGCGGTCCGCGGGGTCAGCGACAAGATGCTGATCCAGCAACTGAAGGAGCTGGAAGCCGATGGCATCGTCACACGCAACGATCACCGGGAAGTGCCGCCGCGCGTCGATTATACGCTCACCCCGCTTGGCCACAGCCTGGCGGATGCCCTGACGCCGCTGTGCAATTGGGGCAGCGAAAATATGGACACGGTCGCACAGATTTTCGCCGAACGCGCGACTTGGAGCGACGAGCAACGCGCATGATAGTGATCTCGCGCAAATCGGCCGGCCCGGACGGCTCATCCCACTAGCGAACAACGCTTTTGGCGGTAGGATGCCTTATGCGACCCCGCCTCTCTCGAGCCGTCTTCTGTCGACGAGATCCGATCTCCGCTCGGTGGGTTGAAGAGTGACCGCACCGGAACTGTCTCCGGCCGCACAGCGGATCGTCATCTGGCTGGGCGAAACAGGGACGCGCTGGGGACTGCCGGCTGTTGCCTGCCGAGTTCATGGCTTACTCTATCTGACCGCCCGGGCCCTCCCCGCGGCTGCCATCGCCCAGGCGTTGGCGCTGGATAACGCCGAGACGGCACAAGCGCTCGACTGGCTCCGGGCGCAGGATTTGGCCGGGAGGACGGACGCCGGCTGGACGACCGGGATCGACCCCTGGGCGCTGATGACCCAGACGCTGGAAAAACGGCGCGCGCTCGAACTGCGCGAAGCGCGCGCGGTCATCGACCAATGGCGCGCCGAGTGCAACGGCGAGAATCCGGTGGTCAGGCAGCAGGCCAAGCGCCTCTTCGATCTCGTCGATGACCTTGCCGTGATCGATGCACGCGTAAGCAACCTTTCGCCGGTAGCGACGCGACAGTTGATCAGCCTGGGCGGGCGCGCGGCACGGTTGTTCGACAGGACGATCGGAAGGGGACGACGATGAGCCAGGCAGGCGGCGCGGCGCATGGCAGCTTCAAGGTCAACTCGCTGTCCGAGCTGGACAAAGCCGACGCGGTTTCTGGACGGGTTCGCTGGGACGGGCCGCGCTCGATCTGGAACACGTCGATGTTGCTCGCCGCCTTTGTCCTCGGCCCGCTGACCTTCAGCTGGAGCGCTTTGGCGATTTTCCTAGTCACCGCGGGCGTTACGCTGTGTGCGGGTCACTCGGTCGGCTTCCATCGGCGGCTGATCCATCGCAGCTTCGACTGCCCGAAATGGCTGGAGCGAGTCCTGGTGTGGTTCGGCACGGCGGTCGGCATGGGTGGTCCGATCTGGACGATCCGCCTGCACGACAGCCGGGATTGGGCGCAGCGTCAGCCCGATTGTCACTGGTTCCTGCGCCACGCAAAACCGCTCTTGCTCGACGGCTTCTACTATCTGAACTTCCGCCTGGAATTGACGCGCCCGCCCAAGTTCGATCCCGGGCCGGGGATCGCGGACGATGGCTTCTATCGCTTCCTCGATCGCTACTGGATATGGCAACAGGTGCCGATCGCAATCCTGCTCTACGCGCTCGGCGGACTTCCGTGGCTGGTCTGGGGCGTGTGCGTCCGGGTGGCGGCGTGCACGACGATGCACTGGTTCATCTCCTATTTCGCCCACACGCGTGGGCCACAGGATTGGACAGTCGATGGCGCGGTGATCCAGGCCTATAACGTTCCGCTGCTGGCCATCCCGACCATGGGCGAGAGCTGGCATAGCAATCACCACGCATTCCCCGCCTCCGCGCGTCACGGTCTTTATCCGGGGCAGATCGATCTGGGGTATCGGTTCATCCAGTTGCTGGAATGGGTCGGGCTGGCTCGTGACGTGAAGTTGCCCGCGTATCTACCGCCGCGGCCGGGCATCACGCCCGTCACCGGACGCGCGCTGAGCATCGCCGCGCCCGGTCAGGCCGACCTCGCCGAACGCGAGATCGCCGAATGAACGACCCGTTGCCCGACTTTCGCGCGAAACACGGTCTTGCCGGTCCAACCGCGTCGCATTGGCATCTGCGCGTCGGGCCGGCGACCCTTCGATTACCCAACTTCGCCTGGCGCCAGGCAGCGATCGACGCGCACGACCTGCATCACGTGATGACCGGCTATCCGCTCACGATGCGCGGCGAGATTCAACTTGCGGCATGGGAATGGGGCGCCGGGCGGTACCCCGATTGGCGCGCGACGGCGTTTTGCGCGCCCCTCATCGTGATGGGTGTCATGCTTATGCCCAGGCGGACTTGGAGCGCGTTCCGTCGCGGGAGAACCAGCCGAAGCCTTTACCCGACAAAGGCGCCGCTCCGGCCAGCACCGTCGCTGACGATCAAGGCCATTACCGGTGAAGCGCGGACGAAGGAACGCTAAGGCCAATATGTCGGAAAAGGCAGACTTGGTTAGGGAAACCCAAGTCCTTTCGGTAACGGAAGCTCTGGTCTTTGGCCTCAGGCCTGAGAATCGGAATCCCTACCAGCGGTAGGACAAGGTCATGGTGGCGGCGTTTGCGATCGGCGTGGCGCGGGTCCATTGGCGGAGATAGCCGAGGTCGAGCCGGACTTTGCGCATGAGCGGAATCTGGACGCCGATCGATTCGCGGATGCGTTCGTAGCCGGCGCGCTGGCCGCCCCAGCGGTCGAGGTTGAAGAACCCCTCCGCCCCCGCAACCAACGCGGGTCCGTCGCGGCGCAGCGGCAGCGTCAGGCGCAATTGCGAGCGCACGCGCCAGCCGAGCCCCGGCGTCGCCTCGCGCCAGCGCTGTTCGGTCCTGAGCCGCCCGCCGATCCTGACCGGCCCGATCCGCGCGACATCGTCCAGGCTGATCTCCTCGCGCAGCCGCTGTTCGACCAGCGACGCATGGTCGGCATAAGCGGTCTTGTACACATAACCGGCCCAGAGCGTCGCGTGATCGTCGAGGCGCCGACCGACCGCGACCGATGCGACCCATTCGTAGAGCCCGCCATCGCCGAACCGCGCGATGCCATCCACCGATCCGCGCCAGTCGCCGCCGAGCGAGCCGCTGGCGCCCGCGCCGGTCCACAGCTCTTCCTTCGCGCATGCCTCTCCTGGCAAGGCGATCGCGGCGGCGAGCAGGGCGACACGCAAAGTCATCACGCCTCAATGCCAGAGTTCGCCAAGCGGCGCATCAAAATGGATGGCGTGCTGGCGAGCTCAGGGCGAATTAGGCAGCGAGATTCTCGGCCGCAGCGGCGATCCGTTGGCCTTGCACCGAGAAGGACCGGAAAGTGATCGACCACCGGCATCGCTCGATCGGGGCGATGCTGTGCTCCCAATCGTGCCGGACCTCTCCCGACAAATGGTAGAGCTCGCGCGGCTCGAGCGGGACGTTGACGCGGCGCCAGCGATCGCCGTCGCGGCGGCGGAACCGCATCGTCGCCGGCGCGCCGAGCGAGATACCGACGACCTGGTCGTAGATCGGGCGATCGCGGTGCCAGCCGATCCCCGCGCCAGGATCGTAGCGCAGCAGCAGCGCCTGGACGAGCGCGTCAGGTGCCAGTCCGGCGGCAGCGGCGGCGCGATCGCGGATCGGCAGCAGCCAATCGGGCAGCGGCTCGCCCCGGCCGAGCTCACCCGACTGGAAATCATATTGCCAGCCGAAACTATGGGTGAGGCGCTTGCCGGTCCATTGCTGGAAGCGGAACGGGGCGAGCTCGACCGCGTCGATCGCGGCGATCAGCGCGCGCTCCTCGGCCGGCGTCAAGAGATCGGGCCGGGTGCCCAAGCCCGGCACGGCGGGCGTATCGAACAGATCGGGAGTCACGCAGCCGATATGTGAACAATCAGGGAACATGCAAGACGCCGGATGACCCGCCGGCGTCCGAATACGTCACGGAATCGGGCGGCGGTGCCCGGGAACGTAAGGTACGTCCTTGAGGTAATCGAGCATTTCGCGAATGCGGTCGATATCCCGACTCTCGTCATCGGGCTGGTCTTGGAACAAGGATCCCAGCATCTCTCTAAGCCACGCCATCATGCCTCCTCCATTAGGTATCGTTCGGACCTAACTGGGAGAACGTGGTTAACATCGGATAACCGGTGAACGTTTCTCATTCCCATATTGGAAGAGAGGCGGGAAGCGCGGCGATCAGGCCGCCCGATTTTTCCTTTGTTGCGGCTGTGGGCGTTTCGGCGCATGGGACTGGCCCGTTTTACCGTTAGCAAAGTGACGATCATGGCCGCCAAATGGGCCCCCGATAGCTGGACCTCGCACGAGGCGCGCCAGTTGCCCAATTACCCCGACGCCGCAGCGCTGGCCGCCGCGACGAAGCAGCTGACCAGCTATCCGCCGCTGGTCTTTGCCGGAGAGGCGCGCAATCTGACCACCGACCTGGCGCGTGTGGTCGAGGGCAAGGCATTCCTGCTCCAGGGCGGTGATTGCGCCGAGAGCTTTGCCGAATTCCACCCCAACAACATCCGCGACACATTCCGCGTGATCCTGCAGATGGCAGTGGTGCTGACCTTCGCGTCGAAGCTGCCTGTGGTGAAGCTCGGCCGCATGGCGGGGCAATTTGCCAAGCCGCGCTCGACCGATACCGAGACGATCGATGGCGTCGAATTGCCGAGCTATCGCGGCGACAATGTCAACGACATCGCCTTCACGCCCGAGGGCCGCACGCCCGACCCGCAGCGGATGATCCAGGGCTATTCGCAATCGGCGGCGACGCTCAACCTGCTGCGCGCGTTCGCGCAGGGCGGGTACGCGAACCTGCACCAGGTGCATCGCTGGACCCACGATTTCCTCGGCTCGAGCCCCTGGGCCAAGAAGTACGCTGAGACCGCCGACCGGATCGGCGAGGCGCTCGAATTCATGGAAGCGTGCGGGATCAATCCCGACACCGTGCCGCAGCTCGGCCAGACCCAATTCTACACCAGCCACGAGGCATTGCTGCTCCAATACGAGCAGGCGATGACGCGGCAGGACAGCCTGACCGGCGATTGGTACGACACCAGCGCGCATTTCCTGTGGATCGGCGACCGGACGCGCTTCGACGGATCGGCGCATGTCGAGTTCCTGCGCGGGATCGGCAACCCGATTGGCCTGAAATGCGGACCGAGCCTGGAGCCCGACGTGCTGCTGCGCTTGCTCGACACGCTCAACCCGGCGCGGGTGCCCGGCCGCATGACGCTGATCACGCGCTATGGCCATGACAAGATCGAGGCCGGGCTGCCGAAGCTGGTCCGAGCGGTGAAGCGCGAGGGCCATCAGGTGATCTGGAGCTGCGACCCGATGCACGGCAACGTCATCAAGGCCGCCAATGGCTACAAGACGCGCCCGTTCGAGCGCATCCTGGCCGAGGTCCGCGGCTTCTTCGCCGTGCACCGCGCCGAAGGCACCTTCGCCGGCGGCATCCATGCCGAGATGACCGGGCAGAACGTCACCGAATGCACCGGCGGCGCGGTCGATGTGACCGAGCAAAGCCTGGCGGACCGCTATCACACGCATTGCGACCCGCGGTTGAATGCGGGACAAAGCCTGGAGTTGGCGTTCCTGCTGGCCGAGATGCTGAACGATGAGTTGCGGCAGCGACGGGCGGAGGCGGCTTAGAGGGCGTTTTTAGCCTGCGGCGATCGGGCAGCCTGGGATTAGGCGCCGGGTGATCGATTCCGGTCCACCTGCGATGGCATCGATCGAAAACGGATACTGCCCGACGACAATGTCGCAATATTATCGACGTAGGCGGATTCGACCGCGCCTCCTAGCCTCTCCCAATTAACGCGCAACGACGATTGAGGCGCGCACTCGCTGAGCGCTGGCTCTTACGTCGGCGGGAGGCTAGATGTTTGGTCCCGGGATTTGATGGGTCGGATCTGACGTGAATCGGTTGGGCTCGAGAGCCCACGCTTTGCAGATGGCTTCGTAGGGTG
>NZ_BCYU01000075.1 GCF_001598355.1 Sphingomonas asaccharolytica NBRC 15499 | reverse complement strand
GCCGGGGAGGATTTAGGCCGGGCCCGGATGCCCCGCCGCGAACTGCACCAGATCCCACAAATTGCCGTACAGGTCCTTGAACACCGCCACCCGACCGTAATCATAGGTCGCCGGCGGCCGCACCCACTCGACCCCGGCAGCAGTGAAGGCGGCATGGTCGCGATCGAAATCGTCGGTCGCCAGGAACAGGAACACCCTCCCGCCAGCCTGATCGCCGATATATTTCGCCTGATGTTCGTTGGAAGCGCGTGCGAGCAGGATCGTCGTCGCATCGCGCGATGCACCGGGCGGGCGGATCGTTACCCAACGTTTGTCCTGCTCGGGCTGATACGTGTCCTCGACCAGGGTGAAGCCGAGCTTGCCGACATAGAAAGCGATCGCTTCGTCATAGTCGCGCACGACAAGGGCGATGTGGGCAAGATGAGGCATTCGGGATTTCCGGTCATGGCGATTGTGGTTAGGACCGATAGCCGCCGCCCCGTTCGTTTTGCCAGACCTAACGGACCACCATCACCCGGCTCACCTCGGCAGAAAGCGGTCGAGGTCCGATAGCCCGCTCAGCCGCCGCGGACGATAGGGCCGGAAGAAGAACCACAGGATGATCGCCAGGATCGGCGCGCCGATCGCCGCCATCATGAGCGCATCGGCGAGCAGCGAACTGTGCCCCTCCTGCTCGCTGTTCACGGCAAAGGTGCCGAAGGCGAGCCCGGACACGATCCACAGCGGCCCCGCCAACGCCACCAACCAGCCGAGCCCGCCCTCGACCGCGCCCGGGCCGCGCGTGTGCTCGACCGCCGCGGCAATCGCGCGCGCGATCGCGGCGTAGTCGGCTTCGTCATCCTGGATCGTAGCCAGCGTCAGCGCTCCTGGCGCCGCGCTGGTCCAGACCGTCATCCGGTAGAGATTGCCCGCATATTTGTTCTGCTCGTAACCGACACGCAGCCGGGCAATCGAGGCGAGCGGTATCATGACTTGCCCGCCCCCCGTCCCGCGCAGGACGAGCGTATCGCCAACCAGACTGGCATCGACGCCCGCCGCACCCAGCCCCGCCGCGGCCAGGCTCTTATGCCGGATCGCGCGGAAACTGGGCGGGTCAGTCACCGTCAATCGTGCTCCCGCCCCCCAGCACCCATGTACAACTCCCGCCCGGTCTCGTTGTACAGCTCGCTCATCTTCGCCATCCCAGCCTCGGCTTCCTCGGCGGCAATGAACGTCTCCGCCCCCGAATTCTGCTTCGCCGCGAAGTCGCGCACTTCCTGCGTAATCTTCATCGAGCAGAATTTGGGCCCGCACATCGAGCAGAAATGCGCGGTCTTGGCGCCTTCCGCGGGCAAGGTCTGGTCGTGATATTGCTCCGCCGTGTCGGGATCGAGCGACAGGTTGAACTGATCCCTCCAGCGGAATTCGAAGCGGGCGCGGCTCAGCGCATCATCGCGCATCTTGGCGGCCGGATGGCCCTTGGCGAGATCGGCGGCGTGGGCGGCGAGCTTGTAGGTCACCACGCCGACCTTGACGTCGTCGCGGTCGGGCAGGCCGAGATGCTCCTTGGGCGTGACGTAGCAAAGCATCGCCGTGCCATACCAGCCGATCATCGCGGCGCCGATGCCGCTGGTGATATGGTCGTACCCCGGCGCGATGTCGGTGGTCAGCGGCCCGAGCGTGTAGAACGGCGCCTCGCCACACGCTTCCAGCTGCTTGTCCATATTCTCCTTGATCTTGTGCATCGGCACGTGGCCGGGGCCCTCGATCATCACCTGGACGTCCTGCGCCCAGGCGCGCTTGGTCAGTTCGCCCAACGTATAAAGCTCGGCGAATTGCGCTTCGTCATTGGCGTCGGCGATCGATCCGGGGCGCAGGCCATCGCCCAGTGAATAGGCGATGTCATACGCCTTCATGATCTCGGTGATCTCGTCGAACCGCTCGTAGAGGAAGCTCTCCTTGTGGTGCGACAGGCACCATTTCGCCATGATCGATCCGCCGCGGCTGACGATGCCGGTGACGCGCTTGGCAGTCAGCGGCACGTACGGCAGCCGGACGCCGGCGTGGATGGTGAAATAGTCGACGCCCTGTTCGGCCTGTTCGATCAGCGTGTCGCGGAAGATTTCCCAGGTCAGGTCCTCGGCGACGCCACCGACCTTTTCCAGCGCCTGATAGATCGGCACGGTGCCGATCGGCACCGGCGAGTTGCGGATGATCCATTCGCGGGTGTCGTGGATGTTGCGCCCGGTCGACAGGTCCATGACCGTGTCGGCGCCCCAGCGGATCGACCAGACCATCTTGTCGACTTCGGCGGCGACGTTGGAGGCGACCGCCGAATTGCCGATATTGGCGTTGATCTTGACCAGGAAATTGCGGCCGATCGCCATCGGCTCGGATTCGGGGTGGTTGATGTTGTTGGGGATGATCGCGCGGCCGCGGGCGATTTCGTCACGGACGAATTCGGGCGTGACGTAATCGGGGATGGCGGCGCCCCAATCCTGACCGTCGCGGACATATTCGGCGAGGCGGGCGCGGCCGAGATTCTCGCGCTCGGCGACATATTCCATCTCGGGCGTGATGATGCCGCGGCGGGCATAATGCATCTGGCTGACGTTCATCCCCGGCTTGGCGCGCAACGGGCGCTTGACCACATTGGGGAAGGGATCGACGCCGCCCGAGCGATCGGGACCGAGCTGGCCGTTATCCTCGGGCTTGAGGTGCCGCGCGTCATAGCTTTCGACATCGCCGCGCGCGTCGATCCACTCACGGCGCAGATTGGGCAGGCCGGCCTGAATGTCGATCCTGGCATTGGGGTCGGTATAGGGACCCGACGTGTCATAGACGCGCAGCGGCGGCTCATCACAACTGGGATCGAGGTCGATCTCGCGCATCGCGACCTTGAACCGACCGACATGGATCTTGCGGCTGCCCCGGATGGGGCCGGTGGTCACGCCGATTTCGGTACGCGCGGGGATGTCGGCCATGCAAACTCACTCCATTGTCGGAGCGAGGACACGGATTTCGAGTGAAAACCGCCCACTCCCTCCGCCGGTCTCAACCGGATCAGGTTCAGCGGGTCGGAGGCTGCGGCCTCCCTCTCAACCGCGACGTAGCGGTCCCCCGGGGATGGCGGGCACGCTAGGCGCTTGCGGGGGGAAAAGAAAGGGCCGCGCGATAAAGGGGTGTCGCGCGGCCCAGGTCAGGAGTTCAATGCGGACGAGGATCAGCTTGCGGCGCTGACCCGAAGCGTGCCGTTGACGCCCGCCGGGAAGAACCCGCCCGACGACAGCATCGACTTGGACAGATAGACGATGTTGAGCACCTGGCCGGTGTTGCGGCTGAAGGCGAGACCGTTGGCGTCGGTCGGCACGATGTTGGAGGTGACGCCACCATCGGGACTGGCGATTCCCTGGTCGAGATCATCCGCACCATCGACCGCATCACGCACGTCGCTGATCTTGCCGGCATTCTCGATCAGCTTGAGCGACGGGTTGGCGATCCCCTTGCGATAGAGCACCGTCCGCACCAGTCCGGCATGATAGGCTTCCGCAGCGAGAATGCCGGCGGCCGCCTCGAGATAGGTCTTGTTGCTGATCAGCGGCGCGGCGCCCTTGTACGCGGTCACCCCGACATCCTCGAAGATGAACGCGCCGAGCAGGAAGTTTTCGTCGCTGGCATAAGGGTCGAACGTATCGGCCGGGCCGATCACGCCGGCCGCGCGGGCCGCCGCCGTAAAGGCGCCCGCCATGCCGCCGTCGATGTTGATCGCCGGTTGCGCCACCGCCTGTCCGCCGGCCGAGGCGATCGCGCTGCGCAGGAAAGCGACGTGCGCGGTTTCGTCCCCCGCGATCTCGCGGGCATATTGCTGCACCACCGGATCGGTGAACGGCACTGCCCGGCCGCCGGTCACAGTGCCCTGCACGCCGCTGCCGGTGAGCTGGTTGGCGGGCAGGCCCGCGCCGGTCACCGCATAGCTATAGAATTGCGCCTCGAGATATTCGAGGTTCAGCGCGAAATTGAGGATGTCGACATCGGTCACCGCGGTCGGTGTCGGCGCGGGGGTCGGCGACGGTGTCGGCGACGACGGCGGCATCGACGAGGATGAATCGTTGTTGTCGCCACATCCCGACAGCAAGGCGAGCCCGCCAAGCGCCGCGGCGCCGCCGCCCGCCATGGTCAGGAATCGCCGCCTGTCGGCCCGGCGTGCTTCGGTCGCCTCGATGAGGGCGAGCGCTTTGGTCTGTTCGATCATAGCAAATCTCCTTTCGCTCGCTGTCAGGCGTTGTTGGCGCTGGTCTTGATGAGGCCGTTGACCCCCGCCGGGAAAAAGCCGCCCATGCCGACGGCATTCTTGTTGAGGTAGACGATGTTGAGCACCTGGCCTGTCGTCCGGCTGTAGGCGAGGCCGTTGGCGTCCAGCGGGACGATGTTCGACCCCGTGCCGCCCAGTCCGCCGACCGGCGAGATGCCCTGATCGTCGTCGCTCGACCCATCCAGGCTGTCGCGCGCATTGGAGATCAGGTCCGCCGCGGTGCGCAGGCTCGGGGTCGCAATTCCCTTGCCGTAGAGCGTCGTGCGCACGATCGCCGCATGATAAGCCTCGACCGCGAGGATGCCCGCGGCCGCCTCGAGATAGGTCTTGTTGGTGATCAGCGGCGCGGCGCCCTTATATGCGGTTACCCCGACATCTTCGAAGATGAACGCGCCGAGCAGGAAATTCTCGTCATTGGCATAAGGATTGAAGGCGACTCCCGGCCCCACCAGTCCTGCGGCCCGCGCCGCGGTGCTGAAGGCGCCGTTGGGATCGGTCCCGCCGACATCGATCGCCGGCTGAGCGACTTTGGCGACGCCCAAGGCGGAGCGCAGAAAAGCGACGTGCGCGACCTCGTCCTTGGCGATTTCCTGGGCGTAGGCGGAAACGACCGGGTCGGTGAAATTGACTTTCGTCCCGCCGACGACGCCGCCTTGCGTGCCGGTGCCGTCGAGCATGTTGGCGGGAAGTCCCATACCCGTCGCGGCGTAGGAATAGAATTGAGCCTCGAGATATTCGAGGTTGAGCGCGAAGTTGAGCACGTCGGCGTCAGTCACGCTTTGCGCGAAAGCCGGGCGTCCGACGGCCATCATCCCGGCGCCGACCGCGGCGGCTCCGATGGCAGATTTGAAGAAGTCGCGCCGTTCGCCACGTCGTTTGACGCGAGCGTCCAGCACGTCGATCACTTGCAGATCGTCTGCCATCATTCATCCTCTCTGTTCGGGTAGCGGGCACTCCTTCACGGCTGAGTTGGCAGGGCGTGTGAACGACAGGCGATGCCCCAATGCACCGCGCCGCACGCCCCGCCATGGAGCGCCGGTGCAACAGGTACGAGGCGGCGATCTTCGCGGATGCACGCGATGGCCAATTTATTTTTGCAGGCCGCGGAAAAGTCGCGACGCGCGGCGCCGGTATCGGGCTGTTCCTGCGCGGATCGCGAGCCCTAAATTTAATCCACGATAGGATTCGAAACAAATCGAGATTGGGATTGTTGGCGGCGGATCGGGTCGTTTTCGCGAGCATCCCCGACTGAGAGACTTGGCGCTCCCGCTCTCGGGAGACATTATGCTCGGCCGCCTGCCCATCCTGATCGTCGAGGACCAGCCGCTGATCGCGCTCGAGCTCTGCGAGATCGTCGAGAGTTTCGACGGCCGCGTGGTCGGGCCGATCACGAGCGTGGCGGAGGCGTTGATCCGCGTCGATCAGGAGCAGATCGCAGGCGCGATTCTTGACGCCAATCTGCTTGATCGCGACGTCACACCGCTGGCGCTCCGCCTGATCGACCGCGGCACGCCGGTCGTCATCTATACCGGTACGGGATTGCCCGACGCGCTCGCGCAGGCCCATCCCCAGCTTCCCATGATCCTGAAACCGGCGCGAGCGATCACCGTGCTGGCCCTCCTGGTCGACCGCATCAGGGGCCATTGAAAAAGCTGACCTAGATCGCGGCGGGATGCACCTGATCGAGATGGAGATAGGCCGGGTTGAAATCGCCGGCCTCGACCAGGCCATCCCAGTCGCGAACCTCGATCCAGCGGCGCGAGCGATGGATCACGCCATCGGCCTGCAACGCCTTCAGCACGCGATTGACGTGTACCGAGGTCAAGCTCACCGCGTCCGAGATCCATTCCTGACTCATCGGGATCATGAAGCCTTCGGGCGTGCCGAGCTTGGCTGCCTTCAGCCGCATCGCGAATTCGCAGATCAGGTGGGCGATGCGGGTTCGCGCGTCGCGCCGGCCGATATTGGCGATCCATTCGCGGAAGATCGATCCCTCGACGAGCGTTTCGTACCACATGGCCATGCCGACCGACGGGCGATCGAACGCGATCTTGCGGATCGCATCGACCGGAATCAGCGCGACGTCGCAATCGGTCAGCATTTCGACATTGTGATCGGCGCGGCCGAGCAGCGAATTTTGCAGGTCGACCAGGTCGCCATCCATGTGCAGCGAGAAAATCTGTTTCTTGCCTTCGCGCACGATCTTGTGGCGATAGGCGAAGCCGTGGATCAACAGGCAGCTATGCTGCGGCCGGTCGCCGTCCCAGACGACATAATGTCCGGCCTTGAGGCGCCGGAAGGTGACCGGGAGCGCGCGCACCGCCGCTTCGTCGGCATCGCTCAGCGGCGCCCAGAATTGCAATTTGTCGATCAAGGGTTGGAGCGTCAAACGCTCTGGGCTGGTCAAAATGGTGTGCTCCCTCAGGCGGGAGCGCGCGCAAGTCTCTCAGCCACCGATATGCGTCTAGACGGTCGGTGATGAAGCATCCTTAGCCTAGTTTGGCATCTGGTCCTAATCCAGAATGCGAAAACATCTTAACATGGGTGGCATTCGGGGCCGGTGGTTCAGAATGTATAGGCAATCCCGGCGCCGCCCATCCACTGGTCGCGGCTGCCGGCGATCGAGACGATCGGGGAATCGGCGAAATCGTTGAGCATGCGCTTGTAGCTGCCGCCGGCCAGCAGCTTGAAGCCGTGGAGCAGGTCGCCGGTCAGCGACACCGTGACGAAACCGCCCGCGGACCAGTTCTTCCAGCCGGCGCGGGTGTTGAACTGGGGCAGGCCGCTGGCCAGGCTGCCAGCCGCATCGACGTCGAAATAAGCGCGGCCATATTTGCGGTCGGCATGCTCGGCCGAGGCGAACAGCCCGACCGCGGCCTTGCGGCTGAGCGGGGTCATATAATTGATCGTCGGCGACCAGATCGCGCCGCGCTGGGCTCCGGTGACGCCCTTGCGATAGCTGACCGACACCGACAATTGGTCGTACTGGCTGGTGATCACGCCGGTCTTGCCGATGCCGACATAGCCGCCGACCTCCAGCGAGCGGTCGCGCTTGCCGAGCGCGCGAACGCGGGGGTCGTCGATATACGACAGCGCCGAGCGGTTGAGGTCGAGCACGGCGATCGGCCCCGCCTGAATATCCCAATTGGGACCGGGCTTGTTGGGGATGAGGTCGATCGAGGCGCGATTGCCGATCAGCTGGAAATTGAACCCCGATACCGATCCGATCACCACCGGCGCGACGGAAAAGCCGGAATGATCGGCGCCTTCGTAGTCGGGCGTGTAGACCGCGCCGGCACCGATCGTGACATTGTCCCGCCCGGTATCGAGCTGTTCCGGCGCGGCGGGGGCCGGCGGCGCTCCAGTGTCCTGCGCGAAAGCGGGCGCGGCGAGCAACAAGGCGGGGGCAAGCAGCAAAAGACGCACAGGCAGGCTCCGATCAGGATGACGTTTGGGTAAAGCAACGCCACCCGGGCGTTTTGTGTCCATGCCCCAGATACTAAAGCATATAGCGCATCGTCACCTGTTGCGTTTCGGCAACGCCGCCCAGCGCGAATTCGGCGGCGGCGAAGCGCGGCGGGCCGAACCCGATCGGCGGATTACGGCTGAATCCGAAGCCTTCGCGCGGAATACCCAACAATGTGTCGAGCTTCGCGTTCGAATTCTCGTCATGGATCAGCGCGGCGGCGTACTTACCCGGCGGCAGATCGTCGAACCTGATGATGAGCTGACTCGCCGGGACCGATCGCGTGACGGCGTGCTTGTCATCGACGCAGCCGGGAAAGTTCCTGGGATCGGCGGTCAGGCAGATGCGGATCAACCCCCGCGCCGAGCGCATCCCGGCGACATCGATCTCAAGGCTCCCGACCAGGCTCGCGGCTGGGCTGGCGGCCGGAACCGTCGCCGGCAACAGCGCGCCCAGCACCAGCAGGGCGCCGGCCTTCGCCGCGCGCGAACCCGCCGACCCCGCGGTCGGTGCCGCAGAGGCGATCCCAGAAGCGGAAATAAAGGCCATAATTGCACCTATACTCGGCATGATGCCGTTGATGATGGCTCGCGGTGATCAGCCATGCCCCCAATGGTCCCCGCCACATGAAGCGCGGGAAGATTTCCCAGCCCATATGGTTGGTCACTCCCATAAGCGTCATGATTCCAAGCACAAAGGCCAAAGCGCCGATATGGATCGGAATCACGAAGACAAGCGCCGGAATGACGATTGCCCCGGTCAGTGCCTCGATCGGGTGGAACGCCATCGCCGCCCAGGCAGTCGGCGGCCGGCTGGCATGGTGGACGGCATGCGCCATCCGGAACGGCGCCGGCTGGTGCATCCAGCGATGCGTCCAGTAGAACCAGGTGTCGTGCACCAGGAGGTAGAACTGCACCGACAGCGGCAGATACCAGAGCGGGAAGGCGTGGAGATCGCTGTAAATCCGCGTCCATCCGCGGTTCTGCCACCCCCAGGCGACCACGCCGGCGGGAAGGCCGTAGATCGCCGCCGAGGCGAGACTCCAGGCGATCTCTCGCCGGATCTGCGCGTCGAGCCCGGCATAGAGTCCCGGCCGCACCGCGCGCGTCGCGAGCGCGAAGGCGCCGCTGCTGATCAGGTAGCGAATGCCGACGATCAGCGTCATCGCGACGGCGGAAAGCGCGATGGCGACCAATCAACCGTCCCGGAACACGGCTTCGATATTGTTGCCGTCGGGATCGAGCACGAACGCGGCGTAATAGCCCGGAGGATAACCCCGGGTGCGCAGGCCCGGTGGGTCGTTGTCCTTGCCACCCGCCGCGAGCGCCGCGGCGTGGAAGGCGTCGACCTCGTCGCGGCTGCGCGCGCGGAACGCGGTGTGCTGGTGGACGCCGGCGAGATGGAAGCAATCGATCCAGAAGATCGGGAACGACGCGCCATAGCCGACGCCGCCGAGGTCGTCGCGTTCGGCGAACGGCGTCTTGGCGGTCGAGATGCGGACGAGCGGCTGCAGGCTCAGCGCCCCTAGAACGGCATCGTAGAAGCGCGCCGACGCGGCGACATCCGCCACGCCGATCCCGCTATGGTCGATCCGCCAGTCATCGAGATTGGTCATGGAGGGATGTTAGGCTCGGGTGGGATTGGACGAAAGGGTGAATGTGTTGATTCCCCTCCCGCTCGCGGGTGGGGAGGCTTGCCGTCATCCGGCGATCAATGCCACGCAATCGGCGGCCAGCGCCTCGAGTTCGGCGCGCGGCGCGCCGGCGCGGGCGCGGACGCTGAGCGAGTGGATCACCGCGGTCGCGACGCGGGCATGGGCGCGTGCCGCGGGGTCGCCGCGCGCGACCAGCAACTCCTCGATCCGGTCGTCCTCCATCTTGAGGAATGCCGCCAGCCGCGCGCGAATCTCGGCATCGTCGACCGCGCTGGTGGCGGAGGTCGACACCATGATGCAGCCCGACGGCCCGGTCTCCCCGGTCAGATAGCCGTCGACGATCGTGCGGAACATCGCCTGCAGGCTCTGCCTGATCGGCAAATCCGCCGCGATCAGCTGATCGAAACCGCGCCCGGCGCGCTCGATCGTACGGTCGAGCGTGGCCAGATAGAGCGCGCGCTTGTCGCCGAACGCGGCATAGAGGCTGGGGCGCTGCAGTCCGGTCGCGTCGACCAGATCGTCGAGCGAGGTCCCAGCATAACCGCGCGTGCGGAAGCGCTCGGTGGCGGCGCCCAGCACCTCCCCGGTATCGAAACCGCGCGGCCGGCCACGCCGCCGCGCTATCTGGTCTGATTTTTGTACCAACTCGCAAACAATCCTTGACGCGAGATACATTTATGCGGATTAGTACAAAAATAAACAAGCCCCCAGGAGGATCGTCATGAAGCTCTATTTCATCCCGTTCGCGTGCAGCCTGGCGACTCGCATCGCGATCAACGAAGCCGAACTGGACGCCGATTTCGTTCAGGTCGTGCCGAATGGCGCGCTGCCCGATGGCCGCGTCTTCACCGATATCAGCCCGATGGGCTATGTCCCGGCGATGGAAGCGGGCAGCGTGACGCTGACCGAGGGGCCGGCGGTGCTGACCTATATCGCCGACCTCGCCGCCGAGGGCGTGCTGGCGCCGGCGCCTTACACGCGCGAGCGGTATGAGCTGACCAAATGGCTCAACTTCATCTCGACCGAGATCCACAAAGGGGTGTTCGCGCCGTTGATGTCGCGGAGCTCGACCGAGGGTGCGCGCGACTGGTCGCGGCAGCTGGTCGAGAAGCGCTTCGGTCTGCTCGAAACGCATCTGACCGGGCGCAGCTATCTGCTCGGCAGCTTTTCGGTCGCCGACGCCTATCTGCTCGCGGTGCTCAACTGGACCGAATATGCCGGACTGAGCCTGGAGAATTGGCCGGTGCTGAAGGCGTGGCGCGCCGCGATGCGCGCGCGGCCATCGGTCGCCGCGGCGATGGCGACCGAGATGCCGCTGCGCCAGGCGGCTTGATCGTCCCGATCCGGCATCTTTCCACAGCCTATTTGCCAGGCCTGGCCCAAAGGGTTGCGCTCCCGTCCAAAACGGGTAGCGCAAGCCGATGGCAGGCCAAATCGATTGTGACCTTGCGATTGTCGGCGGAGGGTTGGCGGGCGGCCTGATCGCGCTTGCCCTGCGCAGGAAGCGCCCCGACCTCGACCTCAGGCTGATCGAGGCGAGCCCGCAGATCGGCGGCGACCATGTCTGGTCGTTCTTCGACCGCGACGTCGCGAAAGAGGATCGCTGGCTCGCAGCACCCCTCGTCTCCTATGGCTGGCGCGGTTACGAGGTCGCCTTTCCGGCGCATGCCCGGACGCTTCCGACCAGTTATTATTCGATCGAATCCGAGCGCTTCGATCGCGTCGTGCGCGCCAGTCTCGCGCCGGGCCAGTTGATCGCGCAGAAAGCGCTGGCGGTCGGCACCACCGCGGTGGTGCTGGCGGACGGCGACCGGATCGAGGCCAAGGGGATTATCGACGCGCGCGGCCCGGGCGACATGTCGTCGCTCGACCTCGGCTGGCAGAAATTCGTCGGGCGCGAATTGCTGTTGAGCCAACCGCATGAGGTGACGCGGCCGACGATCATGGACGCGACGGTCGAGCAGATCGACGGCTATCGCTTCGTCTATTCGCTGCCCTTCACCGCGACGCGGATGTTCGTCGAGGACACGTATTACAGCGACACGCCGACGATCGATCGCGATGTCCTGGTCGACCGCATCCAGGACTATGCGCTTGGTCGCGGCTGGGTGACCGAAGCGGTATCGCGCGAGGAAAGCGGCGCGCTGCCGGTCGCGATCGGCGGCGATTTCGACGCTTTCTGGCGCGCCGGCGGGGTCAGGGTGCCCAAGGCAGGACTGCGCGCCGGGCTGTTCCACCCGACCACCGGCTATTCGCTGCCCGATGCGATACGGCTCGCGGCACGGATCGCCACGGTGAGCGATCTGTCGACCCCGGCGCTGTACGATTTGACCTATGGAATGGCGAGCGGCGCCTGGGCCGACCGCGCTTTTTACCGTACGCTCGACGCGATGCTGTTCCGCGCCGCCGAGCCCGAAGAGCGATACCGCATCCTCGAACGCTTTTACCGGCTGGGTCCGGGCCTTATAGGACGGTTCTATGCCGGACGATCGAGCGTGATGGACAAGGCCCGCATCCTGACCGGCAAGCCGCCGGTGCCGGTCGGCCGCGCGATCGCGGCGATCCGCAGGCAGCACGCATGAAGCGCGCGATCGTCGTCGGCGCCGGCTTCGGCGGGCTCGCCCTCGCCATCCGGCTGCAGTCGGCCGGGGTCGAGACGATCATCGTCGAAGCGCGCGACAAGCCCGGCGGTCGCGCCTATTTTTGGCAAAAAGACGGATTCACCTTCGATGCCGGTCCGACCGTCATCACCGATCCAGCGGCGCTGCGCGAATTATGGAGCCTGACCGGGCAGAATATCGCGGCCGATGTCGACCTGATGCCGGTAATGCCTTTCTATCGGCTCAACTGGCGCGACGGCACCAGCTTCGATTATTCGAACGACGACGCCCAGCTCCATGCCGAGATCGCGCGGCTCAATACCGACGACGTCGCCGGATACCGGCGGTTCCTAGATTATTCGGGCCATGTCTATCACGAAGGCTATGAGAAGCTCGGTTCGGCCGCGTTCCTCGATTTCGGCCAGATGGTCGCCGCCGCGCCCGCGCTGATGCGCTACCAGGCGTGGCGATCGGTCTATTCGATCGTCTCGGGCTTCGTGAAGAACGAGAAACTGCGCCAGGCGCTGAGCTTCCACACCTTGCTGGTCGGCGGCAATCCGATAACGACCAGCGCGCTCTATGCGCTGATCCACAAGCTCGAACGCGATGGCGGCGTGTGGTTTGCGCGCGGTGGAACCAACAAATTGGTCGCCGGCATGGTCGCCTTGTTCGAGCGGCTGGGCGGGACCTTGCGGCTCGGCGACCCGGTGGCGACGATCGCGACGCTGGGCGATCGCGCGACCGGCGTCACCACCGCGAGCGGCTGGTCGGGCGAGGCCGATGCGGTGGCGACCAATGCCGATGTGATGCATTCCTATCGCGACTTGCTGGCGGGATCGCGCAGCGCGCAGCGCAGTGTTGGCCGGCTCGAGCGCAAGCGCTGGTCGCCGTCTTTGTTCGTCGTCCATTTCGGCATCAAGGGCAGCTGGCCGGGCATCCCCCACCACATGATCCTGTTCGGACCGCGCTATCGCGAATTGCTCGCCGACATTTACGATCATGGCGTGCTGGCCGAGGATTTCTCGCTCTACCTCCATCATCCGACCGTGACCGATCCGACGATGGCGCCCGAGGGGCACTCGACCTTCTACGCGCTCGCCCCGGTTCCGCATCTCGGCAAGTTCCCGGTCGACTGGGCAGAGATCGGCCCGATCCTGGAAAAGCGCATCCTCGATGAGATCGGGGCGCGGCTGATTCCCGATATCCACGAGCGGATCGTCACCAAGTTCAGCTACGCCCCGTCGGATTTCGCGCACGATTTGAACGCGCATCTCGGCAGCGCCTTCAGCCTCGAGCCGATCCTGACCCAGTCCGCCTATTTCCGCGTCCATAATCGCGACTCGAACATCCCCAATCTCTATTTCGTCGGCGCCGGCACGCACCCTGGCGCGGGCATTCCCGGCGTGGTGATGAGCGCCAAGGCGACCGCCAAGCTGATGCTGGAGCAGAAATGAGCTGGAACGCAAAATTCCTCCCCGGCGCGGGGAGGGCGGTGGGGCTTTGGCCAGCCCCCGGCTGGCCAAGATCGTGTCCGGGGGACACGATCTCGCCCCAACGCAAGGCGCGAAGCGGCTTGGTGGAGAGGGCCCATCCTTCCGTCACCTTCTCTCCGGTTGCTCGTTTGGGGCTGGGCCCCCTCCACCACTCGGCTGCGCCGAGCGGTCCCCCTCCCCGTTCCGGGGAGGAATTTTGATGAACCGTCTCGCCGTCTATTGCGGCTCCGCCTCGCCCAGCGATCCGCGCTATGTCGATAACGCCCGCGAGGTCGGGCGGACGCTCGCCGAGCGCGGGATCGGCGTCGTCTATGGCGGCGGACGGCTGGGGCTGATGGGCGCGATCGCCGATTCGGCGCTGGCCGCGGGTGGCGAAGTGATCGGGATCATTCCCGAGGCTTTGGTCGCGGCCGAGGTCGCGCATAAGGGCCTGACCGAACTTCATGTCGTCGGCACGATGCACCAGCGCAAACAGGCCTTCACTGATCTGTCGGACGGCTTCGTCACCTTGCCCGGCGGGACGGGCACGATGGACGAATTGTGGGAAGCGCTGAGCTGGGCGCAGATCGGCTATCACGCCAAGCCGGTCGGGCTGCTCAACCTCGATGGCTATTATGACGGGCTGATCCAATTCTGGGAGACGATGGCGCGGGTCGGCTTCGTCCGCCCGCAGCACCAGGGACTGCTGATCGTCGCGAACACGTTGGGCGAATTGCTCGACAAGATGGCGGCGTTTCAGCCCGCCACCACGATCGGACAGATCGGCGCGAAAGACCTGTGACCGTCCCATCCTCCGCCCGACGCGACCGGACGGGGACGTGAGCGCAAGCGGCGATCTTCCCAGCCGCGCGGCGATCGTCGCCACGGCACACGAAGCGATCGCCCGCGGATCGAAGAGTTTCGCCGCCGCGTCCCTGCTGTTCGATCGCAAGACCCGCGAGCATGCCTGGCTGCTTTACGCCTGGTGCCGGCGCTGCGACGACCTCGCCGACGGGCAGGAATTCGGCCATGACCTCTCGGTCGTTCCCGATCCCGCCGCGCGGCTAACGCTGATCCGCCGGCTGACCGCCGCGGCGCTGGCCGGCGAGACGGTCGGCGACCCGGCGTTCGACGCGCTCCGCATCGTCGCCGCCGAGACCCGGCTGCCGCACCGTTTCGCGCACGATCTGATCGAGGGATTCCGCCTCGACCTGGAGGAGTGGGGGCCACGCAGCGAGAACGACCTCTATCGTTATTGCTACCATGTCGCCGGCGCGGTCGGCTGCATGATGGCGATCGCGATGGGGGTGTCGCCGGACGACGAGGACACGCTCGATCGCGCCTGCGACCTCGGCATGGCGTTCCAGCTCGCCAATATCGCGCGCGACGTCGAGGAAGATGACCGCGGCGGGCGCTGTTACTTGCCCGAGGAATGGCTGGTCGAGATGGACATGCCGCCCGGCCAGCATATGAAGCCGCCTTTCCGCCCCCGCCTGACGGTGCTGGCGCGCCGCCTGGTCGAGCGGGCGGCGGCGTTCGAGGCGAGCGCGCGCGTCGGCACGCGGCGGCTCGGCCTGCGATCGGCCTGGGCGGTGCTCGCGGCGGCGGGCATCTACGGTGCCATCGGGCGCGAAGTGGTGGCGCGCGGCGACCACGCCTGGGATCATCGCGCCGGCACCTCGGCCGCCGCCAAGATCGGCTGGATCGCGCGAGCGCTCGGCCAGGCGGTGCAGCGCAGGCGCCTCTATCCCGCGGCCCCGCGGGATCCGGATTTGTGGGTGCGGCCACGTAGTTAGCGGTGCGTAAAGGGCGTCCGGTCAGGACTCGGCAAGCCGGACAGCCTAACTTACCCAATATGACGATGTTGTCCGTGAAGTTCGCGCGTACCCTGCAGCGCGGCCGTGCCGAGCCGGTGCCGCCGCCGACGCGCGCTGGGCTGTTACTGACCTTGCTCAGGAAACGCGCCGCCGCGCACAATGTCGGCGCCGAAGACCTCGAGGCGATGCTGCGCGACCAGATCCGCTGGTCGTTGCCGATCCGGCGCGGTGCGGACGTGGAATTAGCTGATTAAGGGATCGCCCGGCCGCGCGCGGTGAAAATGCCGCTCGGCGAGCCACGCGCCCAATAGCGGCAGGATCAGGGTCGCGCCCCGCAACCACCATGGCTGGGCGAGCTGGGTCAAGTTCCACACGCCGTCGGCCACCACGACCAACGCGACGATCCAGCCGCCGGGGCGCCATTGCCCGATCCGCAACGCCGCGAACGCGCCGACCACGCCGGCGAGCAGCCAACCGGCGGCGATGATCGCCTGACCGGCGAGCGGCATCGCCATGACGAAGCGCGCGAGCATCTCCTGATCGCTGGCATCAGCCGCGATCGCGGCGGGGAACCAGCGCTCCGCGAGCTCCCACGCGCCATCTATCAACGCGACGGCCAGCACCAGCCCGACGACAGTCCCGACAATCCTGCGCATGACGTCCCCCGGCCAATTCCAGGGCCATCATTACAGGTGGGGTGCGGTCCGCACCAGCTTAGCTGCGGCGCGCTTGCGCCTTGTTATTGTCGGCCATCGACTGGCCGACCTGGCGGCACGCCGCGGTGACCGTTGGATAATCCAAATCGGTATTGCGGATCAAAGCCGCCGGCATCGCTGCCCGGCACTGCGCCGCGCTATAATAACGGATCGGCTCGATCCGCTGTTGCGCGCATTGCGTCTGGCCATCGCCGCAGCCCATGATCGCGATGACGTAGAATACAGAATTCATGTCGTCCTCCGTCGCGCCTATAATCCCTGGCGCATGACGACGGTTCCCTGAACGCGTGCGGCACCCTACATAAAGCGGCGATGCCGCCCACCGAACTCCCGCCGACCAAGGATCGCCCGCTGATCCCGACGCTTCGGCGCTTCCTCCCCTATCTGTGGCCCGCCAACGCGCTGGGACTGAAGGTGCGCATCGTCGGCGCGATGGGATTCGTCGTGCTGTCGAAAATCGTCCAGGTCTATGGCGCGCCGTTCGCGCTCCAGGGCGCGATCGATACGATGGCCGGCAAGGTCCAGGCGCCGAACTTGACCATGTTGGCGATGGCATTGGTGATCGGTTACGCCGCGGCGCGGTTCGGGTCGGTGATGTTCGACAACCTGCGCAACGTCGTGTTCGAGCGCGTCGGGCAGGATGCGACGCGCCGGCTCGCCGCCGACGTCTTCCGTCACCTTCATCGCCTGTCGCTGCGATTCCATCTCGAGCGGCGGACGGGCGCGGTCACCAAGGTGGTCGAGCGCGGCACCAAGAGCATCGACACGATGCTCTATTTCCTGTTGTTCAACATCGCGCCGACCGTGCTCGAGCTGGCGATGGTCGTGCAGATTTTCGGCAGTAGATTCGGCAGCTGGCTGGTGGTCGGGACGCTGGCGATGGTCGTCATCTACATCGCGTTCACGCGCTGGGTGACCGACTGGCGCAATGCGCTCAGGATGCGGATGAACGACCTCGATACCGGGGCGGTGGCGCATGCCGTCGATTCGCTGCTCAATTTCGAGACGGTCAAATATTTCGGCGCGGAGGATCGCGAGGCGAAGCGCTACGAAGGTGCGGTCAACGCTTATGCCAATGCCGCGGTCAAGAGCGAGAACAGCCTAGCATGGCTCAATATCGGGCAAAGCCTGATCACCAATGTCATGATGGCGTTCGGCATGGGCCTGGTCGTGTACGGATGGAGCAGCGGCCGCTTCACGCCCGGCCAGCTGGTGCTGGTGTCGACCCTGCTCACCCAATTGTTCCGCCCGCTCGACCTGCTTGGCATGGTCTATCGCACGATCCGCCAGGGCGTGGTCGACATGGCGGCGATGTTCGACCTGCTCGATACCGGCGCGGAGATCGTCGATGCGCCCGACGCCAACCCGCTGATCGTTGACCGCGGCCATGTCCGCTTCGAGGACGTGCATTTCGGCTACGAGCCCGGGCGCGACATCTTGAAGGGAATCGATCTCGACGTGCCGGCGGGCCACACGCTGGCGGTGGTCGGCCCCTCGGGCGCGGGCAAGTCGACGCTCGCGCGGCTGATGTACCGTTTCTACGATCTGACCGGCGGGCGGATCACGATCGACGGCCAGGATATCGGTCAGGTCACGCAAACCTCCTTACGCGCCGCGATCGGTATCGTCCCGCAGGATACGGTGCTGTTCAACGACACGATCGGCTACAATATCGCTTATGGCCGCGAAGGCGCCGGCGAAGAGGAAATCGTGCGCGCGGCCAGGGGTGCTGCGATCGCCGGGTTCATCGAGCGCCAGCCCGATCAGTACGAGACGCGGGTCGGCGAGCGCGGCTTGAAATTGTCGGGCGGCGAGAAGCAGCGCGTGGCGATCGCGCGCACCCTGCTCAAGGACCCGCCGATCCTGATCCTCGACGAAGCGACCAGCGCGCTAGACAGCCGCACCGAGGCCGAGATTCTCGACACGCTCCAGGCGATCGAGCGCGGGCGGACCACCATCGTCATCGCCCATCGCTTGTCGACCGTGGTCCATGCCGACCAGATCGTCGTGCTCGACAACGGTCTGGTCGCCGAACGCGGCACGCATGCCGAGCTGTTGCGCAGGGGCGGCCTTTATGCCGATATGTGGGCCCGTCAGGCGCAGGAACGGCAGGAAGCGCTGGCGGCGGAATAGGTTGACGCAAGCGGCGGTTACGCGGTCAATGCGCGCATGATCCGTCTGATCCTCGCTTTCATTCTCGCGCTCGTCGCCACACCGGCCCTCGCCGATCCCGCCGACGGCCTGCAGCCGCCGATCACCGTCCAATCCAAGTTCGTCCCCGCGCGGACGGTGCAAATCTGGCTGCCGCCTGGCTACGCGACCTCCAAGCAGCGCTACCCCGTGCTCTATCTTCACGACGGGCAGAATGTGTACGACACGCCCTCACCCTTTTCGGGCAAGAGCTGGGAAGTGCATCGCGCGCTCGACCGCCTGATCGCGGCGAACAAGGTGCGCTCGGCGATCCTGGTCGCGGTGTGGAACAACGACAACCGGCTGGGCGAATATATGCCGCAAGCCGCGGTGCCGACGCTGGGAGCGAAGGGCGATCCGGGTTCGGCCGATCCGTTCAAGAAGCTGCCGGTCGAACGCGCCAAGATCGTTGGCGACGCGTACGTCAAGTTCCTCGCGACCGAGCTCAAGCCGCTGATCGATCGCCGCTATAGGACCTTGCGCGGGCCGCGGGATACAATGCTGATGGGGTCGAGCATGGGCGGGCTGATCTCTGCCTATGCGGTGACGCGCTATCCCAGGGTGTTCGGCGCGGCGGCGTGCCTGTCGACCTCCTGGCCGATCGGCGACGGGTTCGCCGAGCGCTGGTTCGCGGCGCATCTGCCGCCCCGGACCGCGCGGCTCTATTTCGATTATGGCACCGGGACCAATGACGGGTCGATCGAGCCGTTCCAGCACAAGCTCGACGCGGCGGCCGGACCGCGTGGCGGTGCCTGGGTCAGCCGGGCGTTTCCCGGCGCCGAACATAGCGAGCGCGCCTGGCAGGCGCGGGTCGATATCCCGCTGACCTTCCTGCTCGGACGCTAGATAAAAAGAAGGGACCGTTTCCCGGCCCCGGTGCGACCGCCCTATCGCGGTCGCCGGTTGGCGAGCTGGCTTGCCTACCCCTTCTGCTCGCCGCGGAGGGGTGCGTCCCGGTCAGGCGACGGGGACGAACGAGGTGGCGGCGTTGACGAGAAGCATGGTGCACACGAGCGCGCTGAACACCGAAACCGCAACCTGCTGAGCCGAAGCGAAACGAAGCGACATGATCTTAACTCCCTATTTTGGATGGCTATCGGACCGTCCGACGACCATGCCAACTGGATTGCAGGGAGCGTGCCAGTTTTATAAGCAATTGATATTGCTAGATTAGTAATTTTCGGAAAGCGCAGAATGGCGTATTTTGCTGGTAGTAATCCGCTATTTTCACCACTTGTCGGGTAATATTACCAATCCGATTGGATACAATTGCGACCGTCTTCCTTGGCGGCGTAAAGCAGCCGGTCCGCGCGGCCCATGGCCGAGCCGAGCGTGTCGCCCTGCTCGACCGGGGTGAGCCCCGCGGAGAAGGTCACCGCGCCCAGCGGCGCGTCGGTTTCGCGCAGGCGATAGCGCTTGGCGGCGACCGCGGCGCGCGCGCCCTCGAGCGTGGACAATGCGTCGGCCGGGGCCAGCCCGGTGAACATCACGACGAATTCCTCGCCACCGAAGCGCGCGACGAGATGCTCGTCGCAGCCCATACGCAGCGCCTCGGCGATCGCCTTCAGCACGCGATCGCCGACCGCATGGCCAAACCGGTCGTTGACCGACTTGAACTTGTCGACGTCGCAGATCGCGACGCAGATATTGGCACCATCGGCGACCGCCGCGGCAAAGGCGTCCTCGAACGCGCGGCGATTGGGCAGGCCGGTCAGCGGGTCGCGGCGCGCATCGTCGCGCGCTTGCTCGAGCTCGTGGCGAAGCCGGTCGGCCTCGTGGGTCGCTTCCTGCAATTTGGCCTCGGCCGACGAGACGCGGTCGAGCATCGAGCTCGCCATGCGGACGACTTCGTCGATCGCGCTGCCGTCGCGGGCATCGCGCGCATCGCGGATCGCGTCGCGCGAGGCGCGCAGATCCTGGCCGAACCCGCGCGCATCGGCATGCATCGCCCGCACCGTGTCGCCGAAATCCTCGACCTGCATCTGTGCCCGCGCGACCAGCGACTGGGTCTTGGTGTTGTCGGCGACGACCGTGAGCTGCGGCGGCGAGGAAGGATTGGGCGCCGAATCGCCGCCCGCGGTCGCCGGGGCCCCTATCACCGCCCTGCCGCCAAGCTCTTCGATATCGCGCGAGCTCAGCCGCACGCCGCCATCGGTGATGCGCGCTACCGCGGCAGCCAGCGGCCCGCGCGGGTCGCTCAACACTTTGTGGGCAAAGGCATAATGCGCCGGATCGACGCTCAGGCGGTGCCGCGCAAGGAATTCGCCGATCGCGGCGTAGAGCCGATCGGAGGCCTTGGATGAATTCTCTACGGCGCTCGCCACCGTCCGCTCCCTTGCCACAATCGCACCTGGGCGATGGCAAAGTCCTAAACCCGAGAGGCTAAGATCGCGTTTATAGGTAGCTGTCGGCGCAGACTACCTGTCCGTTTTGGCGAGGATGGCGAGCGCCGTTGTCGTGGAGGCTGTTTCAGCAAGGCTGAAACTGCTGCGGAAGAAGCTGCAAGGACTCTATTTCAGCGCCTTGACCGCATCCAGGGTCAGCTTGACGTGATCGACGTACGACAGGTCCGAATGGACGAACCTGATCTTGCCGTCGCGGCCGATCACGTAGCTGGTGCGGTTGGTGATGTCGCGCGCCTTGCCCGTCTTGGGATCGGTGAATTGCTTGCCGAGCGCGACGTCATAGGCGCTGACGATGCGCGGCCCCGCGCTCGCCACCGGGAATTTGCCGGCGCATTTCTCGGTCGAGAATTTGACCAAAGTCGGCACGGCATCGGTCGACATGCCGATGACGGTCGCGCCGGCGGCCTTGAACTCGTCGATATGTTCGGAGAATTCGTGCGCCTCGGCATTGCAGCCCGACGTATAGGCGGCCGGGAAGAAGTAGAGCACGACCGGCCCCTTCTTGAGCTGATCGGCCAGATGCAGGCGGAAGACCTTGCCGTTGATCGCGCCGCGGGTGTTGAAGTCGGGCGCGGCGGCGCCGGTCGACAGCGCCGCGACGGCAGGCACCGCGATCAGGGCGAGCGAAAGGGGAAGAAGGCGAAGCGGCAGGCGCATGGACGACTCTCCGAAGGATAGAGCAGGGGGCGGCAAGGCCAGCCGTTCCTAGACCCGTGGGGTGGTGGACGCCAGAGCGGAGATGGGGCTCGGCCTGTCGCTTGAAGGGGGCTCGAAGTGAGCTGTGAG